>CALXZC010000001.1 GCA_944393135.1 uncultured Clostridia bacterium
GCCACTTTAGCTCAGCTGGCCAGAGCATCGCACTTGTAATGCGAGGGTCATCCGTTCGAATCGGATAAGTGGCTCCAGTAGCTTAAAAGCTATAAAATACTTCTTTTTTGTTATGAATTTTTTATCCTTCATAACATTAATATAAACTTAGCTTAGCTAAGTTTATTATATCGCGGAGGTGGTGCAAAGGCAGCACATTGGGCTCATAACCCAAAGACGAGGTTCGAATCCTACGTCCGCAACCAGTTCGTACCGCTCCTCACTATAGGTACCCTACTGGAAATTGAGGAGTTATAACAGTAGCTCAGATTGTACACGGGAACTTTGATGGAATGTTGGGGAAAACACAAGAAGTACTCTAAATAGACCAATGACAACCTGGAAAGACAGGTAGTAGATTGGGTAGTAGGAGAACTGGTAAACCCACCGGACTTTGACTCCGGAATTTGTATGTTCGAGTCATACCTACCCAGCCAGGATATTTTATATCCATACAGTATTGATACTAGATTATTTATTGTATTAATTCGCTTATCTAAATATACGCAATTATTTAGAGTGTGTTTGAATTGGAGAAGTTGATTGGTTAGGTATTCTAGTTATCTTTCCATTGTATTTGTCTCGGTAATTTAAGGGTAAAGTAAATAAGAGTTACATAATGTATATACTATGAAGTACAAATAGTTGAAAGTAATAAACCTCTTATATAAGATTTAATGGTTCGAGTCCATTACGAGACACTTTAATTAAAAGGCTTGTTAGTTTAATGGTTAGAATGCAAGACTGTCACTTTTGCGACACGAGTTCGATTCTCGTACAAGCCGCCAATAAGGGAAATTAACGTCGTTTCCTTATAGTCAATAAACATAGTTTATTACAGTAGACCTATGTGAGACTTTAAAAACTGTAAATAGGACGTCAGACACGTGTTGTTGCAAGTTAAAGTTATTAGATAATGTATATTAAGGCAACATATTTCTAATATTTCAACTCAATGAACTTTATTAGAAGTGGTATACATCTGATAACTTGGTAGAGTAGTAGCGTGCCTCTCTACCACACTATATTTAAAGTGTATAATATATAGTTAATATTTTTTTAATCTCATTTTACATACACTAAAAAATATGATAAATAGATTATATATTTTAAATATGTGTTATGGCTATGTTTAATAAAAACTCATAGCGTGATAAGTGTAAAGGTCTATTCACTTATTGCAGTTGGGATAATACATAAACCCAATGGATGTTGAATATATTATTGTCCTGAAAAGGAGAGGGTTTCATTTTTAACTTTAGGGAAAGTGTTTTTGATGTACCTTAAAACAGCAAATAATATTTATATGGCGAATTAGTAAAGTGGTTAATACATCCGACTTTCTATCGGAGGGCAGGAGTTCGAATCTCCTATTCGCTACCAATATACCTATTACAACTTTGTTATAAGGTTTAAACCTCGCTTTCAAATAATAAAGTGTAATAGGTTATTTTTAATATAAGGAGATGTTAATATAATGATATTTAGTAGTGAAAGTGAAGATAAAAATAATAAGATGATAACAAAAATGGTTATAAATATTTGTAATTGTGGCTGCGGTTCAGAATTACATATAACCAGATATATAGATACGGATATACCAAATACTTTAACTGAATATTATTTATCTTTGTATTCAAGTAAATTTGACGAAGAACAGTTAGGAATATTTGGAGTTTTAAAAAGAAGATTAAAAAGAGCTTGGTATAATTTAATAGGTAAAGATTATCTATATATGGATATAGTTATGTCTGAATCTGAATTCAATGAATTTGTGGAGAAATTACAAAATATTAAGAAATAATTAACTTTGTTTAGCGTGAGGTTTAATTTTAAACGATTTTTATATGGGGGTAATATAAGTTTATGAATATTTATTTTGATACCGAATTTACAGGACTACATAAAGATACTACATTAATTAGTATAGGATTAATAACGGATACAGAGGATATATTTTATGCGGAATTTAATGATTATGATAAAACACAATGTGATGATTGGATTCAACAAAATGTTATAAATAATTTATACGGTGAAACAAAAATAAAACAACTAAATGAAACAGAAGTTAATACTTATGTTTATGGTAATAAACAACAAATATCTAAGGAATTAAAAATATGGTTAGAACAATTTAAAGGAGAACACATACAGTTTGTTTCTGATGTATGCCACTATGATTTTGTATTGTTAATAGATTTATTTGGAACAGCATTTGATTTACCTAAATATATAAGTCCATATTGCCACGATATCAATCAAGATATAGCTTCATATCTTTGTATAGACGATATAGATGCTTTTAATTTAAATAGGGAAGAATTTTTAATGGATAGTGATTATAGTATAAATTGTAATAAAAAACATAATTCTTTATTTGATGCTTGTGTAATAAAAGAAATATATAAATTAGTTTATTAGTATATTAGTCTAGGGGTAGTAATAATGAATAAAGTAATTTTATATGATATTAGTAAAGAATTATGTAATTGTTGGAATAAATATTTTAAGGATACTAAAGATGTGGAAATTGTAAATTGTTCTTTTAAGGATTTAGAGAGTGAGTATGTTGTTACAGCCGGTAACTCTTATGGTTGGATGACAGGTGGTATTGATTTAGCTGTAAGAGATTATTATGGACAAGTTATACAAGATAAAATACAACAATTAATTTTAGCACAACCTAAAAGATGTTTAGATACAGGGAATAGCATAATTGTATATACAGGTGATGATAAGAAACCTTATTTAATATATGCACCTACTATGGATTTACCTAAAGAAATAGATGATTTAGATGTATTTTATGTATTCTCTAAATTGTTAAAAACTTATGATGTTGATTTTGCTTGTTGTGGTTTAGGTACAGGTGCTGGTGGTGTTTCTTATGATATATGTGCTAAAGCTATGTATAATGCTTATAAATTAGTTAGAGGATAATAAAATTATATAAATTATGTAAGAGAAATTAATAAAAATTTCTCTTATTTTTTAAACAATTTTTATTTTACCCTTTACAAATTTTTAAAAATATGTTATACTGTATATAGTAAAGGAGTGATAATTTTATGGAATTTATTAAGTACAATAATAATCCTAAACAAAAAAGAACTAATGATTGTGTAATAAGAGCTTTGTCTTTAGGTTTAAACAAGTCTTGGAAAGATGTATATAAAGATTTAACAAATTTAGGTATTAAAAAAGGATTAATGCCAAATGATAGAAGTAATTGGAAACAGTATTTAAAAGATTTTGGTTATAAAATGGAAAAAATGCCTAAAAAGTTAAACGGAAAAAGATATACAGTAGAAGAATTTATTAATGAATTAGCCTTTGATGAACAAACATATATAATTAAAATAGCTAATCATTTAACTGTTGTAAAAGATAAAAAATTATATGATACTTGGAATTGTAAAGATAAATGTGTAGGTAATTATTGGATAATATAGGGGGTATTGAAATGGGGGTTATGAATTATTTAGATATGTTAGAAGATGAATTATTAGCAAATAAAAGTTTAAAATTAGATAAAAAGGATGATAAAACAGTAGCAGCTATATGTTGGTTTCAAAGTACTTGTAATTTAGAAAATTATAGTGGAATATTTAAAAATATACATTTAAAATTTAAAGAAGATACTAGATATGTTTATATATCAATAAGTGATAAGGATTACGAAAAAGTATATGGAAATACTATGTCTGGTTTAAAAGAATCTTTAACAGATATTATTGATATTTTAAAAGATATTAAAAAGGAGGAAAACGAAAATGTTAATTAAAGTTACAATGAACGATAATGATTATACAAACATTATAGAAAATTATTTTAAACAATTTATAATTAATTATTACTATTATATAGATAAAGAGTATAAATCCGATGTTCAAAAGTGGGTGCCAATGAAAATAAGTATGGAAGATATGTTACAAAAGGCTATGTATAAGCAAAAAGAAATGACAGAAGAAGATTATAAAGAATTTAAAGATTATATTAGAACAGGATTATCTGCTTATATTTATGATAATATGGAAACAGTATTAGCTGAGGAAATAATATATGCACATTTACAAGTAGATTTTGTAGATGCTATATATGATAAAGATATTGTAGCTGGAAATGATGAAGTTGTTGTTTATGTTCTACAAACAGGTAAATATATTAATTATTAAATAAGGAGGTTAATAGTAATGAATAAAGTAGATATATTATGTGAAAGAATTAATAAAAGATTTGGATTAAGTAATAGACAAATAGGAAGTGTTGAAAGATATACTGATGCTGCAACTAATAGTATTGTTCAAATAGCAAATGAAAATGGTGGTTATGTTACACTAGCAACAGGAACGGATAAACAACTAATTAATTATTTAAATTCGGTTTTTTAGTTTAGTAAAAATATAGAGATAAAATGGAGGTAGAATTAAATGGACTTAAATGTGTATGAGCTAATTGTATCATCAGATTTATATAAAACACATTATACGATACGTGCTAAAAATTTACAGGAGGCTTCTAAGCAAGCTAAAGTAAAATTTGCAAAAAGTTATAAAGTATTTGGTGATAGAGTTAAAGTAAGTTTAGATAAAACAGATTTAGGAAATCACATAAATGAAATATTGGAAAAATTATATAAAGAAAATAATTAGTATGTTGTAGGTGTTTATATTAAAGTAAAGGAGTAGGATAAAGCTATGAATAATAAAGTTATACAAGAATTAATGTGTATTGTAAAAAGTGTAGAATTAAATAAAAAATATTATAAGGGTTATGAATTTAGTGAAAAGGTTGTTAAAAGATGTGAAGACTTTTGTAAATTACATAATATAAATATTACACACGGTTCTGCTTATAGAGAACTAAAACATAAATCATATTATTATAAAGATAAATATGTAATTAATTTACTAGATAAAGGAACAGATTTATATGAGTTAAGAAAAACAGGTGCTATAACAGATAAAGAAATTGTAGCTAAACTTTTAAAAGAAGGAGATTAGTATAAATGGGTTATTGTTGTAATATAAAAGCTGATAAAAATATACAAGAAAAAGATATACAAGAAATTGTAGATAATTTACCTAATAAATATAAAGGTATAATGCCTTATACTACTAAACAGGAATGGGGTTGGCCTTGTGTTTGTGATATAAAATTACCTGATAAAAATATATTAACTATTTCGGGTTCTTATAGTATATCCGGTATGTATGCTGAAGAATTTGTAACTTATATGATAACTCAACTTAAATCTAAAAATTATATAACAAAAGTTAAATGGGAGGATTAAAAATGGATATCGAAAAATTAGAACAGGACATAAAATATTATGCTGAATGTTATTATCAAGGGCATCCTGTTATAAGTGATGAACAATTTGATAGTTTAGTAGATAAATTAAGGGAATTAAATCCAGCATCAAGTGTTTTAAAAACAGGTTGGGGTTTTGAAGTTGATGGTGATAAAGTTAAACATAAATATACACATATAGGGAGTTTAGAAAAATGTAAAAATTATAACGAAATTCCAGACAGATTTAAAAATACAAAAATATATATTTCTCCAAAGTTAGATGGTTTATCTGCTGTAGCTTATTATGAAAAAGGACACTTAATAAAAGGAATAACAAGAGGAAATGGAGAATATGGAAAAGATATTACAGATAAATTAAAACTAATAATTGGAGATGTTATTAGTGATTTATCTTTTACAGGTGCTGTTAGAGGAGAATTAATAATAAATAGTTTAAATTGGAATACATTATCACAAAAGTATGATAATTTAATCTCACCTCGAAATTTCGCCGCTGGTATTATTAATAGAAAAGAAATGGATGAAGATATTAAATATATTGATTTAGTTGTATATAAGATAGTAGGACAAGATAGTACAGTGAAATCTTTTATTAATAGACAACAAATATTAGCTTGGTTAACACATAATTTTAAAAATACAATACCTGAATACTATTATCCAGTATTAAATGAAGAATCTTGGAATATGTATCACACACAAACATTTGACACATTTAAGCAAATAGGATATAATTTGGATGGTTTAGTTTTAACAAGTAATAATGTTATATATGATAGTAAACACGCTTATTTGTATGATGAAGTAGCTTTTAAATTTCCAGCAGAAACTACTGTTACAACTATTGAAAATATAGAGTGGAATTTAAGTAGAACAAATAGATTAATTCCTGTTGCTATTGTTAAACCGGTAGAATTATCTGGTGCTGTAATAAATAGAGCAACTTGTAATAATGCAAAATGGGTACAAGATATGCAAATTTGTATAGGTAGTGATATTGAAATACAGAGAAGTGGTGAAGTTATACCTAAAATTTTAACTGTAATAGAAACAAATGGAAACGAGGTACATTTACCACAAAATTGTCCAATATGTAATGAATCTTTGGAATGGAATGGTGTAGATTTAGTTTGTAATAATAAACATTGTCCTAATATTAAATTAAGTGATTTAGAACAATGGTGTGAAGTAATAGGAGAAACAGATGGATTACAATGGACTATAATGAAACAATATTTAGATATGTATGGTATAAATAGTATTGAATCTTTATATTTAAGAAAAGGCTATGTAGAAGAAGATTTAAATACAAGACAATTAAGTATAACAGATTTAAAAATAAAAGAATTTTTTAAAAAATTGTATAAGGATGAAGTTAGTTTATATAAATTATTAATGGCATTAAATATTCCAAGATTGGGTGATAAAACTTGTAAAGAGTTAAGTAAGTATCCTGATATATGTAAAAAGTTATTTATTTATGTTTTAAATACATCGGCTTTCACAAGTGATGATTATAGGGATATAAGATGTGATATATTTAATATAGTTAAAGATGCTACAACAGAATCTATATTTCAAAATTTAAATAAAGTAGAAAATGTTAAATGGATTTTAGAATCCTCTAATACTAGAGTGAATTTTAAACAAGTTGCAACTAGTCCAACAAAGTATGTCGCTGTAACAGGTTCTTTACAAACAATGAAAAGAAAAGATTTTGAAAAATATATAGAACAATATGGATATGAATTAACTAGTACATTATCAAAATGTGAATATTTAATTACTAATAATCCAAATTCCGGTTCTAGTAAAAATAAAGAAGCACGAAAATATAATGTACCAATAATAACAGAACAACAATTTTTAGAAGTAATAAAATAAATAATATTAGGTGTTAATAATAGTAGGATTTAAAAGTCCTACTATTATTTTATTTTAGGTGTTATTAAGTATCAGATAGGAGAGTGTATTATGAATATATTAGTTACTTTAGGAACAGGTAATAGGATAACTATTCCAAAAGATGTAATAGCTTCTTTAAATTGGGTGCAAGGGTCTAAGTTACAGTTAAAAATAGAAGAAAATAATATTGTTTTATGTAATACAAATAATACAAATAATACAGAAACTGTAAAAAATACACAAAAACAAATAACTTCTTTAAAAGAAACTAAAAGTAAATCATCTGTTAGTACAGGAAATAGATTTAAAAGGCAAATAGTTTCTAATTTAAAAGAAGGTGAAAATTTTTCAAAAAAATATTACAGTCCTTGCCAATTAGTTATTAGAACAAAAAATAAATATCTTAAGGATTTTTGTCAGGATTGTCAAGGTTTATTAGTTGAAAAAGATTTTGAACATAAAAAGTTGTGTCCTTATATAAAACAGGACAATAATAATGTAGAATCGAAAAAAGAGTCACTTATAAAACCTACTAAAAAATTAAAACAAGATATAGAAAATAATACTAAAATATTAAATAAAATAATAAATAATCAAATAAAAAATATTAGTAAAGAGGTAATACAGAATTACGAAAAACAAAAACTTAGAGTGTTACAACCAGTTAAAACAGATAAATATTATTATCAGTGTAAAAATTGTAAACAAATTTTTTCAAGTGGATTTATGTTAGACGATAAGTTTTATTGTAAAGACTGCACTAAAAAAGATTTTAAACAATTTTTAAATACATATAAAACTATAAAGAAGGGAGAAATGTAAAATGTTTGATACTGTTATAACAAAATGTGTACAACCAAAAAGTGTAAATTGGATTACACCGGAAAGGTTAGAATTGGATATAGGGGAGGAACAGTTAACTAATTCAGAATTATTAAAAGGTGCTATAAATTATTTATATTCAAAAATTGATTTAAAATTTAATACTAGTAAAGAAGTATTTAAAAAATCTCAAGGTATATGGACACAATTAAAAAATTTACAAGTAGATAAAGCTAAAGATGTACCTGGAAGTGAATTTTATTTAACTAAGGATACAGTTGTTTATTTATTAAATGATATAAATAGTGTTGTAGATATGGAAGATTTAAATACAGAAGAAAATGTAGAACAATTTAAGGACTTACATAAGAAATTTACTTTAGAGTTAACAACTACAAATAAAACAAAGAAGTTTTTTACAGATGGAAAAGGTGGATTAATAAAGTTCGTTTGTTACAATAAGAATTATGATGTAACACAACAAAAATATACACCTGTTGTACTTTTAGAACTTAATACAACAAAATCTACTTATATGGTATATAATGGTATATTGATTTATGATACATTTACATTTATACCTAATTCTTTAGCTTTAATAAATAATAACTCTTTAATTAATTTTATTCAAAATTTTAATATGGATAAATATTTAGAGTATGCAGATGAAGACGCCGAAAGATTATATGATATGTATAATAGTTTTGTTCCAGTTGAAATTAGTGCCAGAGAATTAACAAGTTTAGTAAAAAAAGCTGGCTATAAATTAGAGATAGACCCTTTATCCGGCTCTTTATTACCTATTAATAACATTAACGATGAAGCTAATGGCGAAAAAGTAGCTAGTTTTTATAACACATTTCGTCAGGAATCTGCTTTAGATATCTTATCTTTAAATGAGTTTAAGAAAACGTTTAAATATAATAAATTAACACTAGAAGATTTATTACAAATTTTTTCTAAAGAATATTTACAATACGATGGCTCTAAAATAACAGCAGAACTTTTAGGAGATTTAGTATTTAGATTAATACATCTTAGTAATACAGATAAAAACCAAACAGATACTATTATAGATGAGGTAAAATAATATTAGACAAAAGTGTGTAATATTTTTCCTAAAATACCTAAATTAAATTAAGATAAATTAAATTATTTTAGGTATTTTATTTTATCTTAATTAGGTGTTATTAGATATAAAGGAGTGAAAATAAATGTCTTTTTCTTTAACACAAATAAAAAGAAATACACATAAAAGTAATTATAGTAATGAAAGTATTAGAAGATGTTTTGCCTCTGTTAAAGGTATTCCAATTTTAACTAAAAATATTGTTTATGCTTTAAATAGTTATATAAACTATAGATTAAAAATGAGAAGATTATCTGATTTTGATTATGAACAATTATCAATAATGATAAAAGAATTATTGGAGAATTGTTGCGGTAAAAATTTTTTAAATATTACAAAACAAGATGTTTTAAATAATGAAAAAGAAATTTTATACCAAATAAAAAAAGCTATATATTATGGTGCTACTAAACATTTATATTTTGAGCCAGGATATGTAAAAATAGATATCACGAAATTAAGAAAAAATATTCTTCCACCAAAAAGGATACCTGATAATGTAACTTTAGAATCACAAATAGTAAAAAAATATTTCGAGGAATTAAAGATATGAAACAATTAATATTACAAAAAGTATTACAAAGAATAGGTAATACGACAGAAGATTATATAAATTCAATACAAAATACAATAGATAATTTTATAGAATATACAGAATTACCTAAAGTTTATCAAACTAATTTTATAGATACAACTAAATTACCACTTAAAACATCTAAGTTATTAAAAGATGTAGATAATTTAATTTCTACACACACAAGTATAGGTATTGAAAGAGAAAATTATAAGGATTGTGGATTTTTAGCTGCACTATTAATAAGTAAATATTTAAAAGACTCTATAATAGAAGATAAACATTTAAATACAATATTATATGTAGATACTAACTTATTAATGGAAGATTACAAAAAATTAATGGATAAAAATTCAGATGGAACTTCCCCTATGCTAGTACATTCTTTAAATGTATTAAATAAGGAGATTGAACAAGCTGATTTTGTTTTTTGGGATAAGTTTACAATGATACAAAGTAATTACGAATTAATGAAAATTTATGATATCTTATCTATTAGATATAGAAATTGTTTAGGTAACGTGTTTTTTATAACTCCAGATTATAATAATATATTAAGTGTCGAACTATATAATGTTATGAACTTAAAAAATATATTGGATTTGTTAAAGGAAGAATATAGTTATATAAAGTGAGGTTATAATAATGACAGATAAAGATGCTATAGAAAAAGCCTTATTACTAGGTGTAGTTAGAGATAAAAATTGGAATATTTTAATACTTAATAATATAACAGAAAATTATTTTAGTATAAATAATAAACCTTTATATAAGTTTATTAAAGATTATGTAGATAAAGAACAATACCCGGATTTAAAAATAATAAGTTACGAGTTTAAAATTGATGATATATCTATGGCTGAGTATATGTCTATTACAGATTTAGAGTCTTTATGTGAAACGTTACGTAAAGATTTTGTAAAAGATAAATTACAATATGAGGTAGGTAAATTAAATGATTATGCTGACGAATTAGAAACGAACCCAGATAAATATATAGAAAGATTAACAAATGTGTGTGATAGTGTTAAAAGTATTAGTACGCACACAAATTCGGTTGGATTATTTGATAATATAGAAAATATATTACAAATAGACCCATCGGATGTCATAAGTACAGGTTTTAAAGAATTAGACGATAAACTAATTGGTTGGAAAAGAGGAGAGGAATTAGCTGTATTTATGGCACGTACAGGACAAGGAAAGTCTTGGATGGGATTAAAATTTGCAATGGCAGCTGCTTTACAAGGAGAAAGAGTAGGCATTTATTCCGGAGAAATGAGTTTACAACAATTACAAGAAAGAATATTATGTTGTGCCAAACAGTCCTATACAACAACAAAAGAAGAAGCCTTACAATATATATTGGATAAACATATAGATATAAGAGTCTTAACACAAAAAGAACTAAGAAGAAGAGCAAATGTTAATGATATTGAAGCTATGATTGTACGAGATAATTTATCTATGATAATTATTGACCAATTATCTTTAATGGAAGATGTTACAGCTCGACCTGGAATTCCGTTAAGACAACAATATGGAAATATAAGTATGGATTTATTTTCTTTAACATCAAAATATAGCTTACCTTGTATTTTGTTAGTACAAAGTAATAGACAAGGTAGTGAACAGAGAAACGGTCCATTACTTGAAAATATAGCAGAATCAGATGCTGTTGCACAAAATGCTACTAGAGTTATTTCTATGAAAAATGAAAACGGTACGTTAACTATGAATTTATTAAAAAATAGATATGGTGCTGCTGGACTTACACAAAAATATGATGTAGATTTTGCTATTAATAAATATAAACCAATCTTTGATTATAATCAACCTAATTTAAATACAGCTAGACAAGCTAAAGTTAGACAAATATTTTCTAATAGTAATCAAACATTTTAATTATAAAAAGAGGTGTATATAAAAATGATAGATGAAAAACTTATTGTAGATTTAAGACAATATATTTTATCTAAAACAGGTATATTATATTTTGGAAGAATTAAAAATACACCTAAAGATTTGATGGTTAGTTGTCCTTTTCATAAACAAGGTCAAGAAAGAAAACCTAGCTGTGGTATCAAAAAGATTACAGATGAAAATGGAGTGGCTGGAACTGTACATTGTTTTAGTTGTGGTGTTACTACTAATATAGATTTAATGGTTCAGCAAATATTAGGACCTTTATATAATCAGGCAGAGGTTGAATCTATGTTTAAATTAAAGTTATTAGTGGCACAAAGTGTTTTAAATTCAAAACCTAAAACAAATTTATTTAAATTACCTGATAAAAATACTGTAACAGAAAGTACATTAAGAACATATAGAGTATATCATCCATATCTTCAACAAAGAGGTATAACAAAAGAAGTAGCAGAAATATATGATATAGGTTACGATAGTTTTAATAAACAAATTACATTTCCTATAAGAAATATAAATAAAAAGGTTATAGGAATAGGTAGACGAAGTATATTACATAAGAAATATTATTATCCTATGGGTATGGTAAAACCCTTATATGGAGTATACGAATTACCTAAATTTATAAGGTATTTATGGATTGTAGAAGGACCATTTAATTTATGGAGCTTAAAAGTTTGGAATAAAACGGGTGTAGCTTTGCTTGGTACAGGAACAGAAAATCAATATAAACAATTATTGAATATAGATTGTTTGGGTTATGTACTTGCATTAGACCCAGATGAAGCTGGTATAAAAGGTACATATAAATTAGGTGAGTTTTTATTAAATAATAATAAACATAATATTAATGTTTCTTTAATACCTTTTGGAAAAGATGTTAATGATTTACAAGAGGAAGAATTTAAAAATATTTCTGTTGTAACATATAAACAATGGAAAAAATTAAATCAATTATAATATAAAGGAGTTAATATAAGTATGACAATTTTTGAGTATTTATATAATTTAATATCTATTATATGTGTTATAGATTTAATATATTGTTCTTATCTTTTAAATAAGGATAGATACATTGTTAAACAATACGGTTTAGATAAAATGTCTAAAATAAAATTATTAATAGAAAAAATAGTTATTATTATATATATTTTATATATTATGTATAAGGTCGTAATGTTTATAATAAGATAGTTTAGATATTACAACATCCATTTTTAGGTGTTTTAATATATAGCCTAATAAAACGAGGTAGGCTCTCAAATAAAAAGTAAAAAGGAGGAAATTGTTATGCGTATAACAAGAGAACAAGGACAAAATTATTCAGGAGGAGGAGTTACATATTTTAAGATAAAAGATAATGAATCAGCTAGAGTAAGATTTTTATATAATACTTTAAATGATATTGAATATTTGGCAGCACATAGTTTAAGACAAAATGGACAATATGCAACTGTTGATTGTAGTAGACTTCCTGAAGACCCTATCGATAATTGTAAATGGTGTGCTGAAGGGGATAGAGTAGTTTCTAGAGTAGTAATTCCATTATTTAATCTTGGAACAAATAAAATAGAATATTGGGTTAGGTCACAAAGTTTTGTAGATGGCACATTAATACCAATATTAGAACAAATACCAGCTAACCAACCAATATCTGGACAATTATTTATAATTAAAAGAACTAAAACAGGACCACAACCAACTGATGTTTCTTATACTGTAATGGCAGAATTAGGTACTGTAAATGATGGTAAACAAAGAACTGAATTTGGAGAAATACAAGACCCATTAGAAGCTGGCATAATAAAACCAAATGATTATACATTTCCTATCGTAGCTCCACAAAATAATAATACAGCTACACAACAAAATAATTTTACATCAACAAGAAGAACAAATGACATATTTTAAAATTTAACAAATTAATTAAGGAGTATATAAATATTAAAATAACATATATACTCCTTTAATTTTAATGAAAGGAGTAATGTAAATTGTTATTTCAAATGCCAAAAAAATCTACTTCTAGTACTCAGTCCTCTAAAACAGGTAGTCAAATTAAATTAAAAAAAGGGCAAACTGTAAATGATTTAATAATACAAGCTAGACAAATAGTAGAAGAAAAATTAGGAGCCTATAAAGAGGCTAGTATATGTATAACAAATATAGAAGATTTATTAAAGTTTTTTACAAACACTCCAGATGATGCTGTAATAGGAATAGATACAGAAACAACAGGTTTAAATACATTTACAGATGAATTAGTTGGAATTTCTTTACATAATAGCTCTACTAATCAGGCAGCATATATACCCATAAATCATAAATCAGCTATTTATAAAACAAAAGTACCTGGTCAAATTGAAGAAAATAAAATAAGAGAGGTATTTGGTAATATTTTTAAAACTAAACAGTATCGTTATGTATATCACAATGCCAAATTCGACCTTGCTGTATTAAGAACATTTTTTGGTTATCCAGTACCAGACCCTTATTGGGATACAATGTTATTGGCAAATTTATTTTATCAAAATGAAGACCATAACTTAAAGTATTTATATAATAAATACGTAGCAGTAGAAGATGAAGGTGTAAATAGATTTGATACATTATTTAAAGGAATAACTTTTGATTTTGTACCCATAAACATTTGTGGCATATAGTAGTAATATTATATTGAAAAACAAGGTGAACCAATTTATTATTGGGTGTGTAACTTTAAAAAGTTATGCTAACGGTGAATCCTAAGTTAAGAAATTAATATGGTAATACCGTGCCAAGATTTATAAAGAAAGGAGGTTGTACTTTTGAGTCAATACAAAGAGGGGTTAGGTGTAGTATATAAAATAGAAAATTTAGTTAATGGAAAAGTTTATATCGGTCAAACTACTCGATATCAAAGAAGAAAAAGAGACCATTTAAATTTTTTAACAATTAATAATCACATTAATAAAAATTTACAAAAAGATTTTAATAAATACGGAGAAGAACAATTTAATATTACAATAATTAAAGAGTGTAAAACTTTACAAGAAAGGTTGTATTGGGAAAAATATTATATAGATTTATATGGTGGTATAGAAAGTAAATCTACATATAATATGACGGATAAAGATAGTTCTAATCAACAAGTTAAGTTAAAAATTAGTAAAAGTAATAAGGGTAAAGTTAGAACACAGGCATATAAAAATAAAAATTCAAAAAATAAAATTATTTATTATAATACATCTGAGGGTAAGTTATGTAAAAAACAAATTAGTAAAAGTGTTAAAATGTATTATCAAACAGAAGAAGGACAACAACAACGAAAAAATTCTTCGGAAAGATGTAAAAAGTTGTATAGAGGTTCTAATAATCCTATGTATAATAAACATCATACGGAAAGTACGAAACAAAAGATTAGTGAAACTAAAAAATCTAAACACTATATTCCTTGGAATAAGGGTAAAAAAGGATTATATAAACATTCAGAACAAACATTAACATTGTTAAAACAAAAATCTACTAAGTATACCTTAGAAGATATTAATTATATGAAACAACTGTACAATGAATTAGGTACTTATTCTGCTGTAGGTAAAAAATTAAATATAAATTCTAATATAGTAAGTAGATTAATTAGATTTGGTACAACCTCTTGCTATAAATAAGGTGTAGAGACTAACCGCGATGAGTGTAACGGAGTAGGATAACTATTAATACGTTATTCGAAGTGCCTTGCAACCCTTTGGGTTGAAGAGATAGTCCATACTTATAGAAATATAAGAGTAAGTGAGATGTAGCAACAATTTATGCTGGAAAGGACGCTTTAATGACATATGAATTATATAAATATCAATTTAAAAAAGTAAATGAACCTGATATGGCAGGTATAAAATATGTATTTGAAAATATAGAAATGCCTTTATTACCAATACTTGAAGATATGCAAAGAACTGGTATAAATATAAATCAACAAATGTTAAATCAACTATATAATAAATATAACGACAGACTAGAAAAAGCTAAAGTAATAGTTTATCAAGAAATAGATAAGTATAAGGAAGAAATAGAAAAATATAGATTACAACATTATGATACTAAATTGGAAGACCCAATTAATTTAGCTAGTCCATTACAATTAAGTATATTATTTTATAACATTATTGGGTATAAAACAAAGGAAGGAAAAGGAACAGGAGTTAAAGAGTTACAAGAAATTAATTCACCTTTAACAAATGCTTTACTTGAGTACAGAAAAATGGAAAAATTAATTGATGCTTTTTTAGTTGCTTTACCTAAACAAATTGAACCGACTACTGGAAAAATTCATACAAGTTTGAACCAGTATCGGTGCCGCGACGGGTAGATTTTCAAGCTCAAATCCTAATTTGCAGCAAATACCTAGCAGAGGCGAAGGGAAAGAAATAAGAAGAATTTTTGGTGCTGGAAAGGGTAATATATTAATGAGTTCCGATTTCAGTCAATTGGCTGCCTAACAAAGTAATTTGTTAGTGAATAAGTTACTTAATTCGGTGAAACCTAAGTTAAGAAATTAATATGGCAATACCGAGCAAAATATTATTAAAGTAATATTGTGTGTAGAGACTATCGAAAACAAACTATAAGAGAAATACTTATAGAAAGAAGTGAGTAGAGTAGGATTCAAGTGAATTCAAAATAGTAACTAACCTATAAAGGTTAAAACAATATAGGTTAAAGAGCTAGTCCGACACTTGTAGAAATACAAGAGTAGTTTAACGAACTACATAACAGATTGCAACAGGAACCAAGGTCACTTGCTTCATTAAGCGGAGACCCTAAAATGAGAGAAGCTTATTTAACAGGAAAAGATTTATACGCAACAATGGCGGCAGAAATATATCATCTTCCTTATGAAGATTGTATGGAATTTGTATTAGATGAAAATGGTAATAAAACAGATGTAGTAAATCCGGAAGGAAAGAAAAGAAGAAGTGCAACTAAGAGTATACTTTTACGGGATTTTATATGGAAGAGGTACAGCGTCTGTTGCAGAACAAATACATAGTACAGTAGAAGAGGCACAAAAAATAATAGACGATTTCTTTAATGCTTATCCTGCAGTAAAACAATTTACACAAATAACACAAGAAAATGCTAAGAAAAATGGATATACAACAACAGCTTGGGGTAAATTTACGCACTGCCCCTATACATTGAACCCTATTACTCAGGGGTGTACTAATTAAATATTAGTGCTAACGGGGAAAGCTAAGTTTAGTAATAAATATGCTAATCCCGTGCTAAGATTTATAGAAAGGAGGGTATTAAGTGGGTGTTATTTATATAATTAAAAATGTAGTATCTAATAAGGTTTATATTGGTCAAACAATTAATTTTAATAGACGTAAAAGTGAACATAAATCTAGTCTAAAATATAATAAGTGTGATAATAGATATATACAAGGTGATTTAAATAAATATGGCATTGATTCATTTAAATTTGAAATATTAGAGGATAATGTAAATGCAGAAAATTTGTTAGAAAGAGAAACTTATTGGATAAATTATTATGGAGGCATAGATAGTGAAAATGTATATAATGAGAAAGATATTAATAATATTAATAAACAAGCTAGAGATAATTTATCTAATAGTGTTAAGGGTTGTAAAAATGGTATGTATGGTAAACATCATACTACTAAAACTAAACAGATTTTAAGTGAAAAAATATCTAGAATTAAAACAGGTGTACCACGTTCAGAGGAGTTTAAGGTTAAGATGTCCAAAATTAGAAGAGAAAACCCTGTTTTATGTAATAAGGGTAAACGTAAATATAATGAAGATTTTGTTAAACAGCTAAGAGAAGAGTATTCAAAATTAAAATCATATAAAAAGGTTTATGAATTACACCCAGATATATGTAGTCAAACAATAAATCATTTGATAAGGTTTGGCACATCACAGTACCCAAATACATATAAGTAAAGTGTATCGACTATCCCTTGTTGTGAGGGAGTACAGCCGAGGATGAGTTACGGTTGGAAGAGGTGTACTAATAATTATGTTAGAAAAGATAGTCAGGCTTTATAGAAATATAAAGGTAAAACGAGGCGTAGATATTTAACACATATTCAAGATGAACCTTTTACATATAAATATAATGATAAAAGAAAAGTAGATTTTAATCCATTATTTACAGCAAAAAGTGTAGTACATAAGGAAGTTAGCCAGGATATAAAAGATAAATATAATGAATTATTACAAAATGCTAATGCTTATAAAAAAAGAAAAATAATAGAACAGGCAAAAGAGGACGGGATAGATATCACAGATAACGGTGGATTTATTGCAGAGGCATTAAGACAATGTGTAAATTCAACTATTCAGCGGTAGTGCTGCAGATATGTCAAAACGTGCTATGATATTAATTGGACAAAATCAAGAATTAAAAGATTTAGGATTTAAAATGTGTTTCCCTGTACACGATGAAATTATTGCAGAATGTCCTTTCGAAAATAGAAAAAGATGTGGAGAATTACTTAGTAGTTTAATGATACAAGCTGGAGCCGAAAAAATAAATATTCCAATGAAATGTGACGCGGAATTTTTCTTCTATTGGTATGGACCGGAAGTATCAATGGATAACGACGAAATTACACAAAAACAATATAATGATTTTATTACAACAGGAACATATAAAGAACGTGAAGAGTATTAAAAATTATTAGTGTTACTTTAAAGTAACACTAATAAGGTGTTAATAATAACATAAGGAGAGTGAAATAAAAATAATGAATATATATTTAGCAGGAGCCTCACATCAGGCTACAACTAAGTGGATACAGGATAAGGGTTATGATAAATTATTGTCTTATGCTAATGACAAATCACTTATAGAGAAATGGATAACAAATGTAAAACAAAATGGAGATACCGGTTCTAAATTATTTATCGACTCAGGTGCTTTTACAATGTGGACAAAAGGAGCTGAAGTAAATGTAGATAAATATATACAATGGTTAAACGAAAGAGTTAATTATATATATTTATTTGGACAAGTAGATAGTATTCCAGGAGATATAAAAACAGGTGCTACACGAGAACAAGTTGAAGAAGCTGCTCAAAAAACGTGGGAAAATTATTTATATATGAGAGAAAGAGTAATAAATAAAGATGGTCTACTTTATACATATCACGTAGGAGAACCTGAAAAATTTTTAAAACAAGCTTTAGAGTGGACAGATGAAAATGGAGAGTATATAAAATATATAGCTTTAGGAGGAATGGTTGGAAAAAATAAACCTGTAAAAGAAAATTTTTTGCGTAATTGTTTTAATATAATAAAACATTCAAGTAATCCAAATGTAAAAACACACGCCTTTGGAATGACTAGTTTAGATTTATTAAATAAATATCCTATAACTAGTGCAGATAGTACAGGTTGGTTAATGACAGCAATGACAGGTAGTATATTTACAATGTATGGTACTGTTTGTGTTAGTGAACAAACAACACAAAATACAGATAATTTTGTAAATTTACCTTCTAGAAAACAAGAAACTATTTTAGAACAATTACAACGAATAGGTTATCCTTATGAAACAGTTAGACACGATAGATATGCTAGAGAAGAAGTTAATGCTACATATTTAAGTGAGTGGGCAAAAAATTATACGTATGAGGAACCTAAAGCTAGAACAACTACATTATTTAATATTAAATAAGGTGTTATAAAATAGTGTAATAACTATTTTATATAAATATTATTTAGGAAAGGAGGAGTTATAAATGGGTAAAGCATTAGTGTTAAATTCAGGAGGAGTAGATTCAACAACTTGTGTAGGACTTGCTGTACAAAAGTACGGTAAAGAAAATGTTATTACAGCTTCATTATATTATGGACAAAAACACGATAAAGAATTACAATGTGCTAGAAAAATTGCTGAATATTATGGAGTAGGACATATCGAAGAAGATATTTCAAATGTAATGAAATATGCTAAAGATGTTTGTACTTTAATGAAAGGTGGAAATGAAATAGAACATAAAAGTTATGCAGAACAAATAGCAGAAAATGGAGAAGGAAGAGTAGCAACTTATGTACCATTTAGAAATGGATTATTACTTTCAATAGCAACTGCTTATGCCGATAGTTTATTTCCAGGTGAAGAAGTTGAAGTTTATTATGGAGCACACGCAGATGATGCGGCAGGTGAAGCTTATGCCGATTGTAGTCCTGAATTTGCGAAAGCAATGGATGAAGCAATTAGTATAGGAACTTATGGAAAAATACATATTAATAGACCTTTAATTAATATGAATAAAGCTGGAGTAGTAAAAACAGGTTTAGAGATAGGAGTTCCTTATGAATTAACTTGGTCTTGCTACGAAGGTGGAGAAAAGGCTTGTGGTACTTGTGGTACTTGTATTGATAGAATAAATGCTTTTAAGCTAAACGGAGTGGAAGACCCAATAGAATATGTAGATAATACAGTTAAAAAATTAGATAAGGAGTAATAATATGTTAGTTTTTATAGGATGTGGAAAGAAGAAAAATTATTTAACGTGTGAGGCTAAAAATATGTATTTAGGAAATTATTTTTCAACTTGTTTACAGTATGCCAAAACATTAACAAGTGAAAACAATATTTATATATTATCAGCAAAATACGGTGTTTTACATCTTAACGATATTATTAGTCCTTATAATTTTACTTTAAATGAAGCTACCAAAGAACAATACACAGAATGGAAAAATAAAGTTTTAAATCAATTTAAAGTTTTAAATATTACAGGTAAGGAAGAAGTTACTTTTTTATGTGGTAAAAATTATTATAAAGAATTATTATCTTATTTCGGTAATGTACATATACCTTTAAAGGAGTATAGTGGAATGGGATATCAAATTAGTTTTATGAAAAAACAAATAATGAAAACTAAACGTTCATTATTTAACATATAAAAGTTGTATGCAAATCCGACCAACTATAAAAATACTAGGAGGAAGTTAATAATGTTAGAAAAATTAAGAAAAATAAAATTATCTAATTGGTTAGTAATAATCACAGCTTGTTATGTAGCAGGTTCTGTATTACAAAATATACTAGCTGTAAAAACATTTGGAACAAGTGTACTAGCTATTACAACTGGTGGAACTTTAATATCTTGGTTAGTTTTTGCTTGTATGGATGTTATAACAGAAGTATTTGGTCGTAAAAAAGCTATAAAAACATTTACAGGTAGTGCTATTTTTAATATATTATTTAATGTAATATGTTGGATTGCAATAATTATACCTGGAACAAGTACTTTTATAAATGATGCTTATACAATAGTATTAGGAACAGGATGGAGAATAGCGATAGCATCTATAATAGCCTTTTTATTAGGAAATTTTGTTAATACTCAAATAATGTACATTATGAAAGTACACAGTAAAGATTCTAGAAATTCTAAAGGATTTATGGCAAGAGCTATCCTTTCTACAGTATTAGGACAACTTGTTGATAATGGATTATTTTATTTAGTTGCATTTGCTCCTTTAGGAATTGCTGGAACAGTAGAAAATTCTTGGCAAATGATTGGTACATTAGTATTATGTACTACATTAATCGAAACATTAGTGGAATCTGTTGTTTCTCCTTTAACAGCTAAATTTGTTAAACATTTAAAAAATATACAATAATATTATAATGTTAGAGTTTAAGTGATTAATATTTTAAACTCTAACATATGTTTAATATTTAGGAAAGGATATTTTTATGGATAAAAATTTAAGGGATGAAAAAGATATAACAGTTGTTAAAGAGTATGTAACTTGGACCGATGTTGATGTTTTTATAAACAGTTTAGATACTTTTATACAACAAAATACGTTTAACGGTGTGTACGGTCCAGCAAGAGGTGGATTATTATTTGCTGTAATGATATCACATAAGTATAATTTACCATTTTTAGGAGCACCGCAGAAAGGTTGTTTAGTTGTAGATGATATTATAGATACAGGTAAAACAGCTGAAGCTTGGAAGGATAAAGGTTACACTATAGCAAGTATGTATTATAAAAAGAATAATTTAGTGGAACCCGATTTTTGGGTAAAAGAAAAAACAGATAAATGGATAGTATTTCCTTGGGAAGAAGTAAGAACAACAAAGGATATAAATGAAGCTGAAAATTTTTTATTAAGTACAATAGAAGAAGCCTATCCGATACAAAGTAGTTCTTCTTTTTTAGAGGATTACAATAAAGCTATAACAGCTTTAGAAGTAGTAAAAGGAGGACAATAGAAATGAATAAATATATGCAAATGGCAAATGAATTAAGTAAACAAAATTTATTAACAAATGCTGGAGGACCCTTTGGTGCTGTTGTAATAAAAAATAATACAGTTGTAGGTGTAGGAAATAATCAAGTATTAAAAAATAATGACCCAACAGCACACGCAGAAGTAATGGCTATTAGAAACGCTTGTAAGAATTTAAATACTTATGATTTAACAGGTTGTGAATTATATACAAGTTGTTATCCTTGTCCTATGTGTTTATCCACAATTATATGGGCTAATATTAAAACAGTATATTACGGTAATACAAAAGAAGATGCTGCCGATATAGGATTTAGAGATGATATGATATATAAATTTATACAAAATATAGATGATGAAAATTGTACAAGTAGCATATTAAAAACTATTCCTATGGATAGAGAGGAAACTATACAAGTATTTAATAAATTTAAAAATAAAGAAGATAAAACAATATACTAAGGTTGTGATACAAATGAGTTATAAAAATTTACAACATTATAGACATACAGTTCATAGATATTTAGATGCTATATGGTTAGTAGGTTCTAGTAAAAAGAAAGCTAGGAGTACAATGTATAAATGGTTAAGTACTAAAATGAACTTAGATATAGAAGACACACACGTATCTAAATTTAATCGAGAACAATGTAAACAAGCTATAAAAATATTAAGACCTATGTATATACAGTTATATGGACAAGACCTTACATATAAAAAGAAAAGAAAGGAAGAAATAAATATGAATTTACAAACAACTTGTACACAAACTTTTGAAACAGCACATATATTACCGAAAGCTAATACTAAATATGATGGTTTATATAGTAGAACATATAAATTAAAAGTTACAGTAGAAGGACCTCAAATACAACCAATAGGAATGATAATTCCACAAGAGGAATTAAAAGAAATATTAAGTAAAGCGGTTCCTGACAGGCAATTTATTTTTAATATAAATAATCCTGTATGTAAAGAAATTGCTTATATATTACAAAGGTATGATATACCATATATAGAATTAGATAAAGAAGTAGTAGCAGAAAATTTAATACAATATTTAAAAGATAAAATAGAATATTATTTATATGAAGTATACCAATATTCTAAAGATATAAAAATAGTTGAAATGGAATTATCTTCAATTAAGGATGAATATTCTACAAAATTAATATTAAAATAGGAGGATAATATTATGTATTATGTATCAAAGAGAATGGAAATTGCTGGAGCACATAATTTAACTTTAAATTATGAAAGTAAATGTCAAAATTTACATCGGACATAATTGGATAGTAACTGTATATTGTAAGTCAAAAACATTAAACGAAAATGGTATGGTTGAAGATTTTACTAATACTAAAAAGATGATACACGATAAATTAGACCATCAATATATAAATAAAGTTCCAGAATTACAAGGAATAAATCCAACAGCAGAAAATATAGCAAAATGGATATGTGAACAAATAGTAACTTGTTATAAAGTTACAGTACAAGAATCTGAAGGAAATATAGCAACTTATGAGGAGGACGAAGATTAAATGAAAGTTGTTGAAATTTTTAATAGTATAGATGGAGAAGGAAAAAGGGCTGGAGAATTAACAACATTTATTAGGTTATTTGGATGTAATTTACGTTGTGTATATTGTGATACACCTTATGGTTATGACATAGAACAAAGCGATTATAGAGAAATGTCTATAACAGAAATATTAAAGGAATGTAAAAAATATGCAACACATAATATTACTTTAACAGGAGGAGAACCTTTAATTCACGAAGATGTTCAATATTTATTAAGAGCTTTATCCGAGAACAATTATAATGTAAATGTTGAAACAAATGGGTCTGTGTCTATAAAGAAATATTTTAATTTTGACGGTACTCCTAAGGATGAATATAAAAATGTTTGGTTTACAGTTGATTACAAATGTCCATATTCACAGATGTCACAAAATATGGATATGGATAATTTTGATGTTAATAAATATAATTATGAAAATATAGTTTATAAATTTGTAGTAGCTAATTTACAAGATTTAGAAATGGCAAAAGAAATAATAACAAAATATATTTTTCAAAAAAATGAACATATAAATAAAAATTATAATAATATAGTATATTTAAGTCCTGTGTTTGGAGAAATAGAACCTAAAACAATAGTAGAATATTTACAAAATACACCTGAGTTAATAAATTCATTTACACCTGTTAGAGTACAATTACAATTACATAAATTTATTTGGCCTGTAGAACAAAGAGGAGTATAAGGAAGGTGTTATTAAATATGAGTTTAATTGAAAAAATGTGTAATAAATTAGGTTATTATAGACCGGCATCAGGTAAGTATTATTTATCTAAAGAAAATAATATAAATGTAGTTGTAGATGAAAAACAATTTAAAGAAGTACATAAATTTGATTATAATGGAGTAAAACAAGCTACAACTATGTTATTAACAGCTATGGGGCAGGATATATCTAGACCTGGGTTAGTAGAAACTCCAAGAAGAGTTGCTGGGTACTGGAAAGAATTGTTAGAAGGAGAAAATTATACTAATCAAGAAATAGCCGATATGTTTAGAAAAGATTTTCAAGTTAGTTTTGACCCAATAGTATTTAAAGAATGTAAAAATGTATTTTCACATTGTGAACATCATTTAGCTTTAATGTTTAATGGAACAGTATATGTAGCATATATTCCAACTTATTGGAATGGTAAAGATAACAGTGATGGATATAGAGTTATTGGATTAAGTAAAATACCTCGAATAGTAGATATGTGTTCTAAGAGATTACAATTACAAGAAAAGTTAGTTGCCGATATAGCAGAGTGTATAGAATTAGCAACAGGTTCAACACAAGTGTATGTAGAGGCAATATTAGACCACGGTTGTGTATCTGCAAGAGGTGCTAAGTCAAGTGGTATTACAGAAACAACATATATGTCTCCAGCATTAAGAAATAATAAAGAAGCTAGACGTGAAATACAAAATAAAGTAATTATAACAAAAAGTTAATAACAGTAGTAATACTGATATTATAAATAAATATATTTTTAAAGGAGTGTAAAAGTTTATGGAATCTAATATGCAAAGCACAACAACAAATTTAAGTCAAAATGTACAAAATAATGTACAACAACCACAACAACCTGTTACAAATACATCTGGATATGTACAACCAGTGGTGAATAATGTACCACAACAACCTGTATTTAATAATACAACTACAACAATGAATAATGTACCACAACAACCACAACAACCACAGCAACCAGTGTTTACACAAACAGTTGCTGGGGAACCACAAACTATACAAATAAATACACAACCAGTTCAACAAGTAGTACAACCTGTATCTCAAGTTACAAATATATCACAACAACCTGTAGAAGAAACTATTTCAACAAATACAGATATGGTACAAGTTGCTACTCAAGAGGAAGAACCTCCAGTTGTAAAACATCAAATTACAGATAAAGTAATTATGGATGTTACAAAATTACAGTATATTGCAACTCAAATAAAACAAGTGGCAAAGGATGAAGGGCTTACACCTATTTCTCAAATATGTTACATAGTTGCTAATAAAGATGGATTTAGAGTATATGCTAGTAATAAAGACCAAGTTATCGATGTAATAGATGACACATATAGTTATACAACAGAGTTTAACATATCTGTTAGTGCTAAAAAATTTATTAATTTAGTTTTAAATTTAGACCCAGGTCAAGTAGAATTTATATTTGATGAAACACAAAAAGTTTTAACTATAAAAACAGAAACAGGAAGATTCCAATTTGCTGAACAAGCTGATATGAGTACAGGATTAGCTTTAACAATAAATCATACAATTCCAGTAGATTATAATACAATGGAACCTATAGATTTTAATAGTTTATTAGAAAGTATTGATAAATCTAAATCAATAAGAACTTATGCTAAAGGATTATCAAGTTCTCCAGAAAGTAGAGTAGACGGTGTTTACTGTGAGGATGGTATCCTATTTAGTACAGATAGTAACTTTGTTTTAATGCAACCAGCAACACAAGGTTTAACAAATAAGAATTTTGCTATGAGTTCTGAATTAGTAGATATTATTACAGCTTTAGCATTTGACAACAATAATGTAAAATTCGGTTTAGTAGAAAATCAAGGTATTGTATTAACTGATGGAAAGATAACTTTAAGTAGTATATTTGGTCAACCTCTAGACGAAAATGTTAAACAAGTTTGTTTAAGTTTCTATAATGTAGATTATAATATAAAAATGATAATCGATACTAAAAAATGTTTAGGTATTCTAAAAAGGGTAACACCATTTATTGAAGTAGGTACAGATGATGATAATGTATTATATAAAATAAACGGTAACCTATTACAAGTTGAATCATTACAAGGTTCAGGTTTGGATACAGTAAATATAGAAAATACACAAAATTACAATACAAACTTTAAATTACCTGTTCAACGTACACAAAAGTTATTAAGTACCTTAACAGATAGTACATTTGTTTTAACTATTAATCCAGAACAACAACAAACGGTATGTTTTAATTTTGAGAATTTTAAATGTGTAGCTTCATTATCTGAATAAAATATTAAGGGTGATAATATTGGGAAGAATAAATAGCAAACAAAAAGGTAAAAACGGTGAGTTAGAGTTTGCTCACGAATGTGAAAAATATGGATTTACAGATGTACATAGAACAGCTCAAACAAACGGTAAATTAGAACAATCTTTAGCTGATTGTGAAGGTTTACCTGGAATTCACATAGAAGTAAAACGTGTGGAACAATTAAACATCGATAAAGCTATGGAACAAAGCATTAGAGACTTAAAAACTAAAAAGGAAAAAAGGATACCTGTTGTGTTTCATAGAAAAAATAGAAAACCTTGGAAAGCTACAATGTTATTTGAAGATTGGATAGAGCTATATAAATGTTGGTTAGAATATCATAAAGATAAATAATAAATTAATTAGGAGTTGTAAAGTATGGAAGATAAATTAGGAAACACAATGAATCAGGATGCTACAAAGGATATGGAAAAAGTAATAAGGTCTATAGTAGAATCCAAAACAAAGGACATATCAATTATAATACATAAAATTCAAATGTTATTAAAAGATAATACACAAGAATTAACAGATGCCGAAATTGATGATATACTTTTACAACTTCCTATTGTTTTATATGATTCAATGGAAGAACAAGAAATTGTAGGTATGCAGAGTGATATGGCAAACCAAGTTTATAAACAAGCACAATCAGAGGCTTATAAAATGGCAAGAGGAACTATTAGTGATAAAAATGCTGCTGCCGATATACAAACTCGTCAAGAACAATTAGAAAAAATATTGTTCGATAGAAGTTATAAAATTATTAAACAAAAATTTGAAATGGCATTAGAAACTTTAAATGCTGTTAAAAAAGTACAGTCAAGTAGGCAGCAAAGATATGACTTAAGTAAATTTAGTAATAGATTTTAATTACGATAAAGCTGAGGTAGAAAAAAAAAATGATAAAAAATTCTAATGGTAATATAATTATCAATATATTAATTGTGTTAGTTGTTTTAGTAATTATAGGTTTCGTATTTTATTGTTATACAATAGAGTACCAAAATAAAGAAGTAATAGAAATAACTGTAAAAGATAAATATGTAAAAAGAAATGGTGAATCAGATTTATATTTAGTAGCAACAGAAGAAGGAGAAACGTATAAGATTGAGGATTTATTCTTTAAAGGAAAATTTAATAGCACAGATTTATATAACGAATTAGATATAGGTAAAAAATATAAAGTAGAAGTAACAGGAATTAGAATACCTTTCCTTAGTATGTATAAGAATATAAATACTGTAGAACTTATCGAAGAGGAGGAAAATTAGATGTCTAAACTAGATGTTTTAATGAAGGATATTGTTAAAAAATACGGAGCAAATACAGCAGGTTATGGAATAGTACAAGAAGAATACGATAAAATACCTTTTACTTCTCCGCGTTTAAATTATATGTCTTTTGGAGGATTGGCAACTGGAAGAATATATGAATTTAGCGGTCCAGAAGGTTCTGGGAAAACAACAACAGCTATGGACATAATGAAAAATGCTCAAATTAAATTTCAAAAAGAATACGAAGAACACCAAAAAAATGGAGATACAGATTTTCAAGAGAAGAAAGTATTTTTTGTAGATGAGGAAGGTACATTTGATAGAGTATGGGCTAAAAAGTTTGGTGTGGATGTGGAAAAAGTAGCATTTTTTAGACCACAAGGAGAAAGTGCAGAAGAAGTTTTAGATGTATTAAGAAATGCTATTGAAACAGGTGAAGTAGGTTTAGCAGTTTTGGATTCTGTTGCAACATTAGTATCAGGACAAGTATATGAAGAATCTTTTGATAAAAAAGCCTACGGTGGAATAGCACAAACATTAACTAGATTTGTAAACGTTATAAAAGGAACATTATTAAAATATAATTGTACTTTAATAATGATAAACCAAGTAAGAGAAAATCTTAATAGTATGTTTGGAGGAACAATAACTCCAGGTGGAAAAGCCTTTAAACACGCTTGTTCTGCCAGATTTGAGTTTAGAAAAGGAAAATTTGTTGATAAGGATGGAAAAGAATTAACAAATAATGCTGAGAATCCAGCTGGTAATCTAATACATATGGTAGTAGTAAAAACAAAAATATTTGAACCTACAAGAAGAGTTGGATATTATACAGTTAATTATTTACACGGACCGGAAATTATAAGTGACTACATAGACTTAGGAATACAATTAGGAGTAATTAACCAAAGAGGTGCTTATTTTGATATTATAGACCCATCAACAGGTGAAATATTAAACCAGGATAAAATACAGGGGAAAGTAAAATTAAAGGAATCATTAGAAGCAAATCCACAATGGAGACATATTATAGATAATGTTATGGAAGGTAAAGATGTACAAGAAGTTATAGACGAAGAAGTATTAGCACAAGCTAATAAAACTATAAACGAAAATAAGGATGAATAATTATGTATATAAAGTATGAATTATTTAGAAGTAAAAACAATGAAATATTTAATTCTGGTATGGTAGAAATAGTATTAAGTAACGATAAAGATTTAATAGCTTTAGATGATATAATATCTGGAGTTATGAAATACCATATACAACAATTACCGGAGATTAAAAAATATGGAACAGGTTATGTTGGTAGATGTAAATTAGTTAGTATTGTTATAAATGATAACGATTATGTCAGTGACCTTAATGAAGAAGCATTTAAAGGGTATGTGGCAAACATAAATCAAAATATAACAGTTGAATGGAATAGAACAACAAATAACATCACAAAGGAAGAAAAACCTGTTAAAATTGAACCTCAGAAGAAAAAGAGAGGTAGAAAGAAGAAGGTAGATAGTAATGGGTAGATGTACTTTATGTGGTATCTACCCATTTTGTAAATATATAGATGAGAATAGGGTAGGTATAGACAATAATTGTGAAAAATTTATAAAAAGGAGTTTGGAAAGCAATGTACAAATCTACGAGGGACGCAAGTTCAAAACAAGAGAAAGCAATAGCAAAAAGTCTTAATGCAAGAAGAACTTCTAATAGTGGTGCTACAAAATTTGATAAAGGTGATTTATATGTAGGACAGGAATGGCTTATAGAAGCTAAAACTTGTATGCAACCTAAAAAATCTTTTTCAATAAAACAAGAATGGCTACAAAAAATGAAAGAAGAACAATTTGCTACAAATAAAATGTATAGTGCTTTATGTTTTGATTTTGGAGACGAAGGACAAAGATATTATATAATTAATGAAAATACTTTTAAACAATTAATTGAATTATTAGATAAACAATAAGGTGTTTAAATATATAGTAATATTTTATAGGAGGTGTAAGATATATGCCTAAAGTAAGAAAAACAGATTTAAATCCTGAAGATAATCTGATTAAAATAACAGATAAAAATCATATAATAGGATATATCAATAATGTAAGGTCTAAACCTGAGAATAAAATAACAGTAGAGGATTTAATACGAAAGTATCCTCGTGTAGAATCTGTATTAGAACAAAACGTTGTTATTAAGTATGATACAGTACAAAATGAAGATGGAACAATAACTAAAGTACCTAAATTACATAAAAACGGCGATTATGTGTTAAAAAAGACAATATGCAGTAAAGCTAACCACGGAACTTCTAGAACTTTGCCTACTAGTCCACAAGTTGTAATAAAATGTAAAGGCTTCGAACCGGCTTATTCTGTATCTGTAAAGTGTTATTATTCGGATATGAAACCAAGTGGGTTATTTGTACCTAATTATTTAAAACCTAAATTAAGAATACCTTTTAAAGAACAATGTAAAATAATTAGATATTTAGCAAAAAAACGTGGTTATGTAAAACTAAGTAAAAAAACAGATGAGGAAATATCTTTAATATTTAAAGAATTAAGAAATAGAAAGAAGTTAGAAAGATTGTCTACTACAGATGAAGATGCTAAACAAGAATTTATAGGTTATACACAAAAAATAATGGATATGTTTGATTTAGGTTCTAATAGGGGAGTTATTACAGATTTATGTTTATGGAAGTGGTTACTATCGTTTGAATTAAGTGAAAATTATTTTTCTAGTCATTGTCGTGAACAAGGTATTTTAGTAATCCCGGACGAGTTATTTTATAGATTTGTAAAAGTAATGATGTAAAAATATGAATAGGAGGTGGTTGTTATAAGATGGGAAAAATAAGTTTGGCAAATAAATACAGACCGAAGTCTTTTCGGGTGATGTAAGTGAACAAGATAGTATTAAAGTAATATTAGAAAATCAGATAAAAACAAATGATGTTAAACACGCTTATTTATTTTGCGGAGGTGCCGGCACAGGTAAGGCTCAACCTTTAGATAGTGACATATTGACTATTAATGGTTATGTGAAAATGAGGGATATACAGTTAGGAACATCTTTAATAGATGGTATGGGGAATGAATGTAAGGTTATAGGTATATATCCACAAGGTAAACAGGCTGTGTATAAAGTTACATTTAGTGATAGGACATCTACATTATGTTCTGATGAACATTTATGGAAAGTGGGTAGTTATAAAAATAGTAAAAAGGAAGTTGTATGGAGTGTAAAAACAGCAAAAGAATTGTTTACTAACGGTGTAAGAAAAAGAAATGGTAAGGGTGGTTTAAAATATAGGATACCTGTTCCAACTATTAACTGTTGGCAAACTAGTAATTTTGTTTTGGAGCCTTATTTATTAGGAGTATTATTAGGGGACGGTAGTTTGACAGGTAAGAGTATTGATGTTTCAATTTATGAGGAAGATATTTATAACAAAGTAAATAGTATTTTAAACAGTATGGGATATAAGCTAAGTAAAAAAAGTAGTAATCCTACTATTAAAGATTATAGTATTGTTCAAAATATTTTTACTTCTAGTAATCAAGTTTTACCAAAAACAGGTTTTAAACAATATATAGATGAACTTAATTTAAATTGTAAATCTATAGAAAAACATATTCCTAAACAATATTTATATACAGTAGTTGAAAATAGGATAAAATTGTTACAGGGTCTTATTGATACAGATGGATATGTAGATAAAAATGGACTAGTTTATTTTTATACAAGTAGTAAACAGTTATCTGAAGATTTTGCCTTTTTAGTTAGAAGTTTAGGTGGAACAGATACTATTGTTAAAAAACAAGGCAAATACTGTAAAAAAGGACATCATAAAGAATATGTGAAATGTAATGAATATTATGTTCATAATTTAAAATTTAATAATAATTTTCCGTTTTGTAGTTCTAAAAAACATTTGGCAAAAATTAAACAAAGACAGTTTGGACCAATGAGAAGAATTGTGAAAATTGAATATGTAGGTGAACAGGAATGTCAGTGCATTAAAGTTTCAAGTCCTGATGAAACATATATTACAAACGATTTAATTGTTACACATAATACAACAACAGCTAGAATAATTGCTAGTATGATAAATGAAGGTAAAGGAATTCCTATAGAAATGGACTGTGCTAGTCATAATGGTGTGGATGATATGAGAATGATACAAGAAGAATGTAAATCAAAACCTTTAGTTGGTAAGTATAAAATATTTATACTGGATGAGTGTCATTCACTAACAGTACAAGCTTGGAACTCTATGTTAAAAATATTGGAAGAACCTCCTGAATTTGTTGTTTTTATGTTTTGTACAACAGACCCACAAAAAATATTAGCTACAATATTATCACGTGTTCAAAGGTTTAATTTTTCTAGAATTAGTGTACAAGGAATTGTTAACAGATTAAAATATATAATCAATCAAGAAAATAATGATTTCTTTAATGACCCAAATGTGTCGGAGGAAGAATATAATGCTAGACAAATAGCTGAGGCACAGGGAGCTGTATATATAGATTACGAGGAGGAAGCTATAGAGTATATTGCAAGATTAGCTAAAGGTGGAATGCGTGATAGTATTACAACTTTAGAAAAATGTTTAGATTATAGTAAAGTTTTAACATTAGAAAATGTTTTAAAAGTTACAAGTGGAGGTGTAACGGAAGATACTTTAAAACAATTTCTTCAAAATATGCTAAACAAAGATTGTAAATCAGCTTTGTTGCAATTTAATGATGTTTATATGTCTGGAGTAGATGTAGCTTTGTTTTTAAAATTATATATAGAGTTTTTAGAAAATTGTGTAAAATTTATTATTACGCAAAGTAGTGTGATAACAACATTATCACCTATAACAATACAATGGTTACAACAACAAACTAATTTTTTACAAGATATAAAACGTTTTCTTTTAAGTGCTATTAATATTACTAAAAAATATAGTTCTGAAGACTTAAAAATTATGGTAGAAAGTTGGGTAATACAAGAATGCAGTTAGTAGGTCAAGAAAGTAATTTAGATATAATTAGTAAGTGGCAAACATTACCACAGTTTATAATTATTACTGGAGATAAGCATACAGGTAAAACACATTTAACATTATATTTGTGTCAGCGATATAATTTACAATATGTTTTAATGAAAAATGGTATAAACGATATTAGAAAATTATTAGATGTAATGAAGCCTAATTCTAATACTTTGTATCATTTTAAGAATTTTGATTCGGCTTCTATAAGAGCTAAAAATTCTTTATTAAAAATAACTGAAGAACCTTTGCCTGGAAATTATATAGTAATTACAGGGGGTTCCCAACTAAAAACATTAGAAAGTAGGGGTAGAAAATTAATAATGGCACCCTACTCTAAAGACTTAATGATTTCTTACCTGCAAAAATATTTTTTACGGAGAAGAATTATGTACAAAATTATTTATAGCTGGATTTAATACTCCAGCTAAAGTAGAGTTATATAGAAAATATGAACATTTAGAAAGTTTATTAAATTATACATTTGAAATATTTAATAAAATAACCTATTTAAGTATTGACGATATAATTGTTATGTTAAGACGTTTTGAAACAAGATATAATGAAGGTATTGACCCTTGTTTATTATTTTTAAGTATGCTTATAAATATTATAGAGACAGATTTAAAACAAAAACAGTTTTATTCCTATTATAATATTTTAGATACACTTATGGTAGCAAAACAAAGTCTAGAAAGGGAACCAACATTAAATAGAAAGTTTTTATTATATAGAACTTTTTATAATATATATTTATTAGGAGTAATAAAGTAAATGAAAAAATTACAGGATTTAAAACAGGAAATATTAGAAGGCAAAATAAATAATTTTTATGTGTTTTATGGGGAGGATTATGGAATTAGAAAACATTATATAGATAAGTTATCTACATTTTTCCCTTCCACAATTACAGCCGACAAATTTGAAGATATTAGAGATATAATTGTTTCTAAAAGTTTATTTAGTATAAAACGTTTAATAGTAATATATGATGATAGAAATTTTGCCAAAAGTTCTAATGAAGTAATTTCTACATTTATAAAAAGATTAAAAGATTATTGTGTTATTTTTGTATACGAAGAGGAATTACCTAATACAAATCTTTTTAAAAATTTTTCAGATTATATAACATATTTTCCAATAGTTCAAAATAATATAGCCTTAGAGTTTGTTGAAGGAGAAATAAGTATATTACAATCAAATAAAGAAGAACTTATTAAAAATTGTGAAAATAATTATAATAATATTCTGCTAGAATCAAATAAAATAAAAAATTTATCGGAAGCTGAGAACATAACACAAGAAAATGCTTATGAAAGTTTAAATTTAAAAGGACAATTATTAGAAAAATATGACGAATTTAATAGTAACTTATTTATGAATGATGTATTAAGTGGACTTTTTACAAATATACCTTATTGGTTTGAAATTGTAAACAATAATGAAAGTAATAAGGATAAATTTTATTTTTCATTAACTTCTATGTTACTAGATAGTTTAATAGCTTATTTAATAGTTAAGTATCGGTAAATATGATGGAGGCTCCAGAGCCTATAATTATGGTTTATCTTGGACAAGAACTAAAGTTATTAGGGAGTTAAATATTTATTTTAGTGCAGAAGAGTTATTAAATTTAGCTTATAATATTTCAGAAATAGATTCTAAAGTAAAAACTGGACAATTAGATAGATATAAAGTTTTAGATTATTTTATAACATTTGTCATTTAGTTGTAATAAATGTCATAAAATTGTCATAAAATTGTCATATATTTTTTTAAAAATTTGTAAATCGTTGACATTGTTGCATTAGTTGGTTTTGTTTATTATGTAAATTAGTATGTAAGCCTTCATATAACTGGATTTTAAATTTTTAAAATTATGTAACTTTTCTATTGACTTTTTAATAAATTAAATATAAATTAAGTAAAGGATGTTGAAATGTTAATATAAAAATTTAATGGAGGTATGTTGTATGAAGAAACAAGAGAAAATTGCCAAATATATGGCACAAGGATTAACAAAGGAGCAAGCTGAAAGATTAATTACTTATGGACAAAATCAGTATTTATCATTACAGGAGTTATCAATAAAATATGATAATCCAAATTTATTAACTGGAAAGTATCCAGATTGGATAACAGGAGAAAAATTATATTCTGTGTGTCAAAAAGTAGCGTCACAAAAATATGATACTAATAAATTTCAATTTAGTCAGTTAACTAAAGAAGATTTAGAAATAGAATTATTTATATGGGCTACTATTAGAATATATAAGTTTAAAAATGAACAAGCTTTAAAATTTGGTTTATCAAATCGAATAAAAAATATTTTAAGGCAAGCTACTAAAAAAGAAGTAGAGGGGATAAAAAAAGAACAGGCAACTGAAGAACAAATTAAAGCTTGTGAAAAATTTGATAGAATTAATGGAAATCCGTATTTAGTTGGTTCTTTAAATAATACATTAACTAATCAATCTTCAGATGTAAGTACTTTTGAGGATGTAATTGGAACAATGGATAAAGAACAAGAAAAATTATATATTTTAGATACTATAAGAACAATTAAAAATAAGGGTATTAAACGTATAGTTATAATAGCAGGTTATTTGCTAGCAGACTTAGATGAATTAGAACAAGATTTTAGAAATATTATACAGACGTGTAGTGATACAGAAAAAGAAAATTTACAACATTTATGTGAACAACAATTACAATACGAAGATTATATCTGGAATAGAACAAATTCGCAACAGGATAAAAGAAAGAAAAAATTATATAAACCCGTATCTTTAATAGATATTATAGAAGCTTTTGATATACAACATCAGTTAGATACTATAGATGCTTATACATATAACACGCACGATATACAAGTTACATATAAATCTAAAAAGGCTAAGCATAATTTAGCTTTAGACATTTTAGAAAATTTAAAATATTATCTTGTAAACAGTAATATTTTAGGAACAATAAATTTAATAGAGTAGTTTATTAAAATATTAATAGGAGGTGTGTTTTATGTCTCATAAATTATCTTATTATGAAAAAATATCTGCAAAAAATAAAACACCTGAAGAAGTTGCTAAAATACAAGAGTTGTTCGATAAAAATATAAATATTGCCAATAAAATAGCTTCTAAGTACTATAAGACAAAATATTGGGATTATGATGAAGCTTTACAAATAGCGAAAATGGGATTATGGAAGGCTTGTTTAATATGGGACCCTGATAAATATAGAATTTCAACATTAGCATATAATATAATTAATAGAGATTTTATAGATTTTGATAGAGAACAAAAGAAACAGCCTGATATATTATTTCATTTAGAAGATAATTGTGTTACAGATGATTTAAGTTTAAGTGACGTATTAGTTGATGAGGATTCGTATGTAGAAGAGGACATTATACAAAGTGCTGAAATGAAAGAACTAAATCAAGATATTGTATATATATTAGATGATATAGCAGATGATTTACAATTAGGAAAAAGTATTGTTAAAGTAATTTATTTAGTTTATATAGAGTCTAACAGTAATGGTCAATTAACTTTAAAAAGTTTAAATTTTGTAAAAAAACAAACTGTAAAGCAGGTAATACAACAATTTCAAACACGATTAAAAAATATATTGTAAAATAATAATAAAGTATTATGGAGGTAGAATAATTATGAATGAAAAACAATTAGAGCAAAGAGCTCAAGAATTAAAACAACAGTTTGATGAAATTAATAATACAATTAATAGTGTTGTTACAGAAGCTAATGAAAAATTAACACAATTAGGAGAACAAGTTAAAACTATAAGAGAAGAAGCACAACATAAAGTAGAGGAATTAACTTTACAATTAGAACAAATTAGAGGAGCTTATACAGAAATAACTTATATATTACATCCAGAATTAAAAAATATAACAGCAACACAAACAACACAAGCGACACAGGAAAAACAAGAACAACCAGAACAAGTAGAACAACCAGAAACAACAAACGAACCAAAAAGTGTATCTACTAGTACTTTAACAACAGAGGAAATTAAAAAAGTACAAGCTGTAACAAATAAAGAACAGGAAGTACCAGATTATTTAAAAGAAGAATATAATAAATAAAAATAGATATATAAAAAGTATTAAGTGTAATAGCTTAATACTTTTAATTATTTTATAGGTGTTATTATAAGTATATAATTAGTAAAGGAGAAATTAAATGGTTATTTTAAATAATATTGATATAATATATGAGGAATTTCAGACTAAATTAACAAAATGTGAAATAGTTAGAAAGGTAGACGGCATAACTTTAGAATGTAAAACAAAAAGTAAAAGAACTAAGTTTGACACAGTTAAAACAGAAATAGAAAAGTTATGTGAGGAATATGAATTATTACCTATTTCTTTAGAACAAAATGAAGAGGATAAAACATTATTTGTATTACAATTTCCAGAATTAAATGTTATTTATACAGATACAGAAAAAGAAAATTTATATAAAAATACATTTAAATGGTTGTTAGATAATGCTATAGAAAAAACTAAAATGAATATAAGTGGATTACCTACTAATATTACAAAACAGTTATTACAACAAAGTAAAGATACTTATGTTAAATTAGCTGTTACTATATTTTGTAATAATGGTATTAATCCATATAAACAAACAAAAGAAACATATTTAAAAGATAATGATTATTTAAAAAGTGTTGGAAGTATTTATATGAATTATTTAGATACTTATTGTTCTGAGAAAGGAATTAAATAATGAAATTTATTAAACTTGATAAATGGTACCCTAATATGAAAAGTGAAACTATAACATTATTTACAATAAAAAATACAAAAGTTACATTAGATGAATATTATAATCCACATTTTTTATATGTAGATATATGGAAAAGAGATACAGAAGAAGATTTATTTGTACTTAAAAAATGGATACATATACCTTTAAACAGGTACGCAAAACAAATACATAAATTAGCAAAAAAGGAAATGGACACAAAGTAAAAGGAGGATTATTTATATGCTATTTGTATTACAAATATTAGTAGGTTTATTTACATTTGGTTTAATAAGTTTTTTAATAGGTTGTTTATATTTAAATAGTAAAAAACAGGATAAGAATGGTTATATTTATTTAAATAGAAGAGATATTTTATTTATGCTTATATTTTTTCCAATAACTATATGTTTTTATTTAGTTTATATTATAATAGGTATTATATACAAATTAAGTAAAAACGAAAGGTATAAAAAAATACATAAGTGGTGGAGTAAACCTGTAAAAAGAATTTAAAAAAAAATTAGGAGGAATATTTATGGAAAACAAATTACAATTAAAAGATATTTTAACAATAGATTTAAAAAATGCTATGAAATCAAAAGATACTATTAGTAAAAATACAATACAGTCTTTAAGAGCTTCTATTTTACAATATGAAATAGATAACAATATAGTTTTAGATAAAGACGATACTAAACTTGTAGATATAATAGCTACAGAACAAAAGAAAAGATATGATGCTTTAGAACAATTTAAAAAATCCGATAGAGAGGATTTAATAAATCAAACTTTAAAGGAGATAGAAATAATATCAAAATATTTACCAAAACAATTAACAGACGAAGAATTAATACAACAAGTTAATACTATAATTAAAATGGAAGCTGCTACATCTATTAAAGATATGGGTAAAGTAATGAAAGTTGCAAAAGAACAATTAGGAAATACAGTTAATGGAAAAAGATTGGCAGATTGTATAAAACAACAACTTAGTAAGGAGGTAAACTAAAGTGTCTATTGTAATTGCATCAAAATATCAAAACGGAGTAATGTTAATGTCAGATAGACAAGTAACAAGATACGGTATAGTAGCTGTAAAGGATAGTGTTGAAAAAGTATATAATATACCTAATACTAAATTTATAATGGGTGGAGTTGGTCGTTTAAGAACTTTACAACAAGTAAAGAAAGTAAGTGAATCAATATTTACAGGGGTAGAATCTGTAACGGAGAAAAATTGTATAGAGTGTTTAGATAAATTAACTAATGAATTTAGAAAAAATAATTATATAAGTGGTACAGAAGTATTACAGGAATTAGATTCACAATTTTTAATATGTGATGGTTACAATATAAATTTTGTTGGTTATGATTTAGATGTTATAAACAATTTAGATTACTATGCCATAGGATGTGGTGAAGACTTAGTTATGGGGTATTTGAATACAATATTTAAAGATAAAAACCCATCTGAATTTACTTATGAGGAAATACACAAGATTTTAGAGGAATCTATAAAAGTAAGTTGTAAGGATAGTTTAGGTATTGATGATAATATAGATACATTAACTACATTAAAAAATACTATGGATTTACAATCCGATTCTAAAATAGAAGTAATAGATATGTGTGAATGGAAAACAGTTAAAGCCTTAAAAAATAATAGAGCAAGGGTTTGTGAATCAGATTGTCCACATTGTAAATATAATATAAGATTTATATGGGATAATGAATCTGAAACAGTTGTACAAATGTCTAAAAGGTGTTAAATTATATAAAGGAGGTACAAAAATGAAAAAATCAACATTAATATATGTTTTACTTATATTAGCTTTTGTTTGTATGATTTTAATAAATGTTGTTTTATTTAATTTAGTACGTAAGGTTGATGAATTAGATAATAGAATAAAACAACAAGAAAATAGTTTATATGAATTACAGACAAATATGGAAGGATATATAGATAATTATATAGCATTATGGACAACTTTAAATAATGCTGTTGCTGGAGAACCTGAAGACAAATAATTATATTAAAAGAAGAAATAAGTACAATGATTAATACTATATATTAGGAGAATAGAAATACAGGAAGGGGTAATTATTAAATAATGATTGAAAAACATTTTTTAGTTCCACAATATTATATTTTAAAGATACCTAAATGTGATAATTGTAAAATTAATTTAGAAGATACAGGAAGAAGATTATTAACATATCCGCCCTCTTCTATATATAAGTGTCCAAAATGTAATAAGACGTACTATTTTAGAGAAAATGAATTAGAAGGAGAGTGGAAATGGAGAACAATTTAGATATTGAAAAGATAATGAAAAATATAGCAAATAAATTTACACCCGAATATTTGGAAAAATTATCTAAAAACCATTACAATGAAGACCGAAATTACCCAGAAAATTTCTCTAATTGGTATCCACATATAAAAAGTTTTGGACAATTTAAAAATGCTAAAATTATATATAATCAAGTATTTACTTTGCAAGAAGTAAACACAATGCAAGAAACAGATAATATAAGTGATGTAAATTGGAATAAACTTAATCTTATATTAAAACCCACATTAGATAAAATGAACGATTATAAGTTATATAGTATTAAAAATGGTTGTTTTTCAAATAAGTTTGATTTTAGCACTTGTATAACAGATAAAAAACATTTAGCCGAAAATTTATGGAAATTAAATTATGTTTCTTCTATGTATGATACTGGTGGGTATACGGAATTAGTTGTTAGGGAATTAATACCCTATAATAATAGAGTTACACCTACAATATATAATGGAATGCCTTTGAGGACAGAGTTAAGAGTATTTTATAATATGGATAAAAAGAAGATTGAATATGTTACAGATTATTGGGATTATGATTATTGTTATGAAAATCTACCAAATATAACGGATAAAATAATATTTAAATGGTTTCATCAACAAGATAGTACTATTGAACGTTTAAAGTATATAACAGATTATATTTATAAAAATATACATAGTTTGGAATTTGATGATACCTTGAAGGGTATATGGAGTATAGATTTTATGTTGTGTACAGATTGTGAAGATAACTATAATGGTATATATTTAATAGATATGGCAAGAGGATTTAGAAGTGCCTACTGGAATAAAGATAAAATAGAGGAGTGATTTATATGGGTATGGCAATGAGAGGTGTAACACATTGTAGTGAATGTGGAAGTCCTTTGGGAATGGGTGAATTTGGTATATGTCAAACGTGTATAAATGAAAAGAATAATAAAGTTAAACAAGAACAAGAAAAAAGATTAGAAAGAGTATTAAGTATATTTGATGGTGTTACAAATAAAGAGATTGTAGCATTTAGAAGATTTTTAAAAACATTAGATAAAGAAGAAAGAAAAAAGGAAATACAATATAGAATGTTAGAGCTACAAAAGGAATTAGATAATTTAAATAAGGAGTAATTAAATGAGAGATATAACAAGTAATATAAAGTCATTTTTTACAAAAACATATAATAAAGATGATACAACTCCTTATGCTTGGTATAATACACAATATAAAAAACTAAATGAAGAACAAATAAATAAATTAAAAGAATATTGTTTTAATAAAAAATTTATTAGGTGTTTATTTATAGTAAACAACATAGAAGAAACTAGACCACAAAGAACTTGGGGAAGTATGCCAGAATGGTTTAGACCAAATAGTATGTTTCATAGTTTTCATAATAGTCCAGTAGATAATAGTTTTGTATTTGCTATATATTATACAGCTGAAACTTGGACATATTATACTGCAGAAGAAATATTAGATAGTATAGAAAGTTTTCCAAATAAGTGTGAAGTATATTTTTATTATAAAGATAAATTAAATGTTAATAATTTATCAGACAAATTTAATTTTAATTTAATAATAGAAGGGGAGTAAGTATGAATAGTGGAATTTATATAAGAGTAGATAAGAAAAATATGTTATTAGAACAGATGACGGAGGAACAAAGAACAGAATGGTTAAAAACATTAAGTACAGAAGGATTAATAAGAACAGTAAATATATTAGCAAATGTATTACAATATATAGAAACAGAAACAGATAGATTAGACTTAGAAGGAGATTACGACGATTATACAGAATAAAGGAGTAGATATATGGAAATATGGTTACATTCAAATCCTAAATATACAAAAAGAGAATCAATACCTATTAAATATGATATAAATCCTGGAATAACAATGTTAATAGGTCCAAATGGGAGTGGAAAAACAACAGCATTGTCCCAACTACGTTCATTGTTTTCTACAGAGGATGATTTAGTTAAAAAGTGGAATACAATAGAAATTAACGATAGTATTAGAAATTTATATAGTTCTTATTTATATGATAATGTATATGAGGAAACATTTACAAAATCCACTTGGGGAGCTACAGATCATATAGATAGAGTAGCACAAACATTTGAAAATTCTGAAGGACAAAATATGTATGATTACTTATATTACAAAATAAATGAAATAGGACAAGCTGTTACAAAAGCTATTAAAAATAATAAAAAAGGTATATTCTTATTATTTGATGGATTAGATTCAGGTTTATCTTTAGATGTAATAAATACAATAAGAAAAAGTGTATTAGAATTTATAATAGAAACAGAAAAGAAAAGAAGTAACTTAGAAGTTTATATTGTATGTTCAGCAAATAGTTATGAATTTTGTAACAATTACGATTGTATAGATGTAACAAATCAAGAACATATTACTTTTACTAATTATGAAGATTATAGTAAATATTTTATAAAGGAAGATGTTTAATGGATAGAAAAGAACAAAGTAAATTAATTATTCATAATTTAACTAATTTAAGTGATTGGGATGTATTACATTATATTATAAAAGTTGTACAAGAAGGTTTAGTTAGTGAAACTAAAAATGGTAAACAATATAGTTTTGCAACAACATTTACAAATGGATATACAGTCGTTGCCAGTAAAAATAAACAAAATACTCATACATTTTGGATATATAAAGAAAGTAAGGAGTAATAAATGGAGAATGAATTTGTAAAAGGATTAAGTGGAATTAATATTAAATACATAGGACAGCATTTAAATCATTATCATATATGTGAAATTTGGTTATTAGGTAAATTATTTAATCATAGAGCTAGAACTATACAAATGTATTGTCCACATAATATTAAATGTATTAATATGGGACATTCAGAATATTGTGATAATTGTAAACATTATAGAAGATTTAATTTAACTGATAACGGTAATCATATAACAAATTTAGTAGATAAGGAGTAATAATGGAAAAAATAGATTTAAATAATTATATAAGTAATAATGGAAGTATAATTTATATATTTTTAGATGTTGATGGTGTTTTAAATAGTGAAAATTATATTATTAAATGTTATGAAAAACATTATAAGCCAATGCATATGAACCACGTTCCATTTGACCCAAAATGTTTAAATAATTTAATGTTGTTAGTACAAGAATTGGAAAAACATACATTAAAAGATGTAAAAATAATTTTAAGTTCTACTTGGCGATTAAGTGAAGTAGATTATGAAATTGTAAACGCAAGACTTGCGGAATATGGTTTAACATTAAGTGGTAAAACATCTTACATACACGGAGAACGTGGTAAAGAAATAAAAGAGTATTTAGATTCTTTAAGATATAAATGTTATAATTTTATAATATTAGACGACGATATAAATGATATTATACCTTATTTTCCTAACAATTTAATTAGAACAACTAGCAAAACAGGATTTTCAAAAAGATATTTAAATAAGGCTTTAAAATTCTTTAATATAGAGGAGGAAGTTAGATAGTGGAGAATGATAAAATTATAATTAAAAAATCACCAAATGCTGATACAAGAACAGCTAAAGAGGAAGTAACTAAAAAAGAATTATTACAGCAAACATATTCTCATATAGATGATGTAAATAATGTAGGCAATTTTTTAGCTAATAAATTTAAAGAACAAATAAAACAACACGACCATACAAAAGTAGAAGGAATAGACCAATTCTATGAAGATTTTACAAGTGGTAAAAAAGATAAAGATTTTAAAGAACTACCTTGGTGGCAATTACATATGACAGAAAGACACCATTTAAATGATAGTGTACCAGAAGATGTAAATTTATTAGATGTATTAGAAATGGTAGTAGATTGTACAGTAGCAGGACTTGCAAGAGGAGGAAGTGCCGACAAAATATATCCAATAACTATTCCACAAGAAGTATTAGAACAGGCAATAGATAATACAAAACAATTAATAATTGATAATACAAAATTGGAGGATTAATAAGTGAGAGATATAGAATTTAAAGGTAAATTAAAGAATTCGGGTGAGTGGGTTTTTGGAAACTTGTGTAAAAGAGTTAATAGTGGATATATAATAACTCCCGATGAAACACCGATAGGAAAATACGGTGCAATACAAGAAGGAACTGAATCACAGTACACAGGAATAAATGATATAGAAGGAAATAAAATATATGAAAATGATATATTGGAAATGACAGAAGAAGGAAGAATACTATTTGGTTCAGATAATTATCCTTGTTCTAAGTATCAGTTAGTGGGATTTAATGATGGATGTTTTATGACAAGTAGAAACGAAATAGCACCTAAAACACATTATGATACTTATTTATGGGTAATAAAAGATTATGTAAAAGTAGTAGGAAATAAATTCGATAATCCTGAACTGTTAGAAGAAGGTGATAAAAAGTATGTCTAAAAAGAAAAATAAAGATATATTGGAAGTATGGTTTACCTTAAAAGACAATAAACAAAAATACGAAGTAAGAACATTTTATAATGAAAAAGATAGATATGTAACAGTAGAAATAAAAGATATGTCAAAAGAACAAGCCGAAAATTATATAAATACATTAAAGAAAGAAATGTATATGTATAAAATAGAAGTTAGTCGGAAGAATAATATATAGACATAAAGAATTATATAATAAAATATTTCCAAAAAAGTAAATATTATATATTTACTTTTTATTTTTTATTAAAAACACTTTACAAATTTTTAAATATATTATAAAATATATTACAACAGGTGTTATAAAAATATGTAAAGGATATTAGTAAATTAAGGAGGTAAAATAATTTGAAAAATTTAAAATATACATCTACACAAAGAAAAGTGTATTATGATATGGATGGATTAGAATATGAAGAAGGTGATATCGTGAAAAATACCTTCTTTGGAGATTTATGGGTAGTAAGATATTCAGAACCCGAAGATGAAACAGATTGTTTATATCAATTAGTATTATGGGATGATAGAAAACAATACAGTATGGATATAGATGAACCAACTCAATTTAAAATAATATGTAAAAGAAATAATCTAGAATATAAACAAATATTAAAAGATATTAAACAAGTAAAGAAACATAGAAGAAAGAAAGATAGATGTTGTAAAACTTGGTATAAAGTTTTAAAGGCTTTGTTAAAAGTAGTAGCTTGTTTGATATTTATGTCTTTATTTGTATTATCAGCAATATTTATACCTGTAATATCAACCACGATAACTATTGTTGTAATACTTATTTTCTTATTTATACATTTTTATACTGAGGAGGGATAATATTGCATTATGCAGATATAAAATATCCAGATGTAGCAAATGGGTTAGGTGTTCGAGTATCTTTATTTGTAAGTGGATGTAGAAGAAATTGTCCTGAATGTTTTAATAAAGAGGCACAAGATTTTAAATATGGAAAACCATTTACAGATAAAGAAATAGATTTTATAGAAAGTAAATTAAAATTACCTCAAGTAAGAGGATTAACTTTACTTGGTGGAGAACCTATGGAAAAAGAAAATGCAGCAGAGTTACTACCATTGTGTAAATACCTAAAAAGTATATACACAAATAAAGATATATGGTGTTATACAGGATACACTTATGAAGAATTGGTTAATAGAAATAGTTCTGTAGTAAACGAATTATTACATTATATAGATGTATTAGTAGATGGAGATTATCAAAAGGATAAACACGATTTAAGTTTAAAGTTTAGAGGTTCAAGTAATCAAAGAATAATAGATGTACAAAAAACATTAAAAACAAAAAATATAGGATTAGTTAGGGAGTTAATGTAAATGAGTAAAAATAGAAAACTTATTGAAAGTTTATTTAAACAAATAGAAAAGGACTTAGGATATCACATTGTAGATGAACAATATGGAAATTGTTATTTTATAGTAGAGAGTAAAGAACCTGATACCATATGCCATTTTCATATAAAAGAGTTACCAGGATATTTATTTGGAATATGGAATATATGTAGATACAATACAATACAGTATGAAGTAGAAAATAATTTATCTTTATGGTCAGATAACCTACATATTAGTAGTAAATCAGAACTAATATTTTTTACTCAATATGAAAAAGAAGTAGATAAATTTAAGCCTTCACGTTCTGGAATGGTAACTGGGTTAAGAAGAATAACATATGAAGAGGATGATAAATTAATAACAGAGTGGGATATAAATGAATTAGAAGTTGTGTTAAATTATATGAAAAAGCATAAGTATAAAGCTTATGTTAATATTTATAATGAGAATAAATTTGTGTATAAAGAGTATAGTAGTTTTATATGTTTTAGAATTTATTATAGACATAAATGGAATAGATTTACAACTAATATTAAGAATAATTTAAAATTAAAAATACAAATTTATAAAAGTAAAAAGTTAGTTAGAAGATTAAAAGATGCATATTATTACATTTTAGATTATAGGGAAAATTGTTATCCTAGAATACATATAATTGTTAGAAGAAAACCAGATATAGATATTGATACATTTATAGATAATATAAATATGTTACAAAAATTTGATTATGATAATACAGATATTTCTGTTTTTTGGATGGATATGGATATTTCGGAAAGATTAAATAAAAAGGAAAGAATTGAGGATAAGGATTTACTTAAAAGGTTTAATGATATACAAAGTAATCTTATGGAAGAAGCTAACGACCCTGAAAATGATGAACCTAGAATATTAATAGAAACAAACGTTAAGTAAATTTATAAATTTAATTATAAACCCTTTACAAATTTAAAAATATAATATATAATTCATCTAAATAATGTGGAAAGGAGGTTATTAATATGAATAGTGATGCTTTTACTATACAAGTACCATTTGAAATTGGAGATATAATACGTCCACAAGGATTTATAAATACTTATAAAATTTTAGATATAATAACAATATATTATTCTAAAACTAAAAAAGTAGAAGTTATATTACAATTAAAAGATTTAGACTTTAATACTGTTAATTACTATATTTATCCAGAATACAAATGGGATTTAGTAGTATGTAACAATTAAAACGAGGAGGATTTGAATTATGGAAAACACAAAGGATATATTATGTCCAGATTGTGAATCTGAATACATTTCATCTTTAAGATTTTATAAAAAAGGTAAATGTGTTCAATGTGAACGTAGACAAAAGATGGCAGAAAAGAAAGGTAAAGAATATATACCTATTTGTAAATTATCAAAAAAAGAACAAAAATCTATATTTAAAAGAAGAAAAGCTAAAAAAGTAAATGTTACTAAAAGTGTTAGTACACAAAATAAAATTAATACAAAACAAAAACTAGTAGTAAGAGGAGCCGAAAGAAAATATAGTAATGAATTATTAGAATATTGTATTAATTTGAAACAACAAGGTTATACAGGTAATCAAATAGTAGAAGAAGTACAACAAACTAAAGATGCTAATATAAATAAAAAAGGTTTATTAAGTGCTATATGGAGATATGAAAATAATAAATATAATGAAAATAATAAAATTGGTAACAAATCATCAAAAGTTAATCCTATAATAAAAACAACTATTATTAATAAGGATAATTTGGATAAAATAGGTGTTAATATAAAGGAAGAAGATTTAGTAGAAAAAGATAAGCAATTTAAACAAATTTATAAAGAAGGTGTAATGCTACAACAAGAAAAACAAAATTTAATAAAAGATTATATGGAAACTAAACAAGAATTACAAAATTTAGATGAGGACGCTGTAATGTTACAATTAAAACACAAAGTAGATAAAGTAGCTGAGAAAAAATTTATTACTTTAAATTGTAATGAACCTGAAACATATAATACAGACTCGTATATTCAAATGTTAGAAATGTTACAGTATTTATCTTATAATGTACAACAAATATTAAAAAGTAGGCAAACACAACACGATATAATGAATGCTTATCAAGATGATGTATTACACGAAATTGAAAAAAGTGAAATTGTAAAAGGGGATAATTTATTACAAGCTAAATTACAAATAGTTAGAAATAAAAGAAGATATTACGAATACGATTATAACGATATAGGTATAATGAAACAATTTTTAGAATGTATAGATTTAAAAAAATTGGGTATAGTTTTAGGTCAATTAAAAAAATTTAAGGAAGTTAGAGAACATCCTGTATTTATACCAAGTGTGGATGATGAAATGATAAATAAATATGATTGGGTTGTAAAGCCTAAAAAAGAGATTAATATAAGAATGTCTAAAATTACTTCAACAGTTTCCGTAATACATAAAGTAGAAGAAATGGTAGAAAAAGATGAAACTGTATTGGCAGATAAATTTAAACAAAAGTTTACAACACCCGAAGAGTTTTTTCAAATTAATAAAGATACCAAAGTTATTAAAAGAAAGCAACCGGTTGTAAATAAATATAGAGTAAGTTGTAAATTAAGTGGTGGAGGATTTGGAGCGTTTAGACTTTGGTACAAAGATTATACTTGTATAAATGAAGAATTAGCTGAATCTTTTGCTAAACAAGAATTAGAAAATTTAAAGAAAAAACATAAAGGTATATTAATAACAGAGTTGGATGTTACAAAAATAAATACATAATAAACATAAGAAGGAGGAGTTTAAATAATGGTAAGACAATGTCCAAGATGTGGGAAAACTTATTATGATTATCCTGCAGTATCAAGAAAAGATAATAAAACAGAAATATGTCCAGAATGTGGACTTGCTGAAGCTTTACTTGCTATAACTGGAGAAAAAGATAGAAAATGGTTTAAAGAACCAGAAACAAAGGAGGAAGATTAATTGGGTAAAGTAATTTATGAATTTAAAAAAGGAAGCAGAATAAATTTAAATGCAGAGAAAACTTATGAAGAATTACAAACAATAAAAAGAAATAATATATCAAATATATTAGAACCTCCGGAAGTAGTAGAATATGCAAGAAATAATCCACAATCAGAATTACATAAAGGTTTTGAATGGAACGATTCAAAAGCGGCAGAACAATATAGATTACAACAAGCAAGACAAATTATATATAATATAAGAATTATACAAGTTGAGGATGATGTAAATGTAGATGTTGCGAAAACAGTAGAATATATTCCATACACACATTTAGATACTATAAGTGGTTATAAATCAACTATAGAAGTGTACAAAAATGAAGAAGATTATGAACAATTAAAACAACAAGCATATAGAGATTTATTATATTGGTCTAAGAAATATAATAATATTGTAGAGTTTAAACAAATATTTGAAGATATAGAAAATTTAAACTTTTAGTATATAAGTGGTAGGTTGGTGGATGTTATTTTGGATTAAAGTTCATTAATGTGTTGTTGTGTCATTTGTAATATATTATATTAATGAAAGGAATATTTAATTAATATTCCTTGGAGTTAATAAACTAAATTATTAATTGCAAGGAGTATTAATTACTTCGGTTGGTGGGAGGATGATTGAGTCTGATGGAGTGTATTTAGTTAAAATACTATGAGATGAAATAAAGTATTTATAACTATTCACAAGATAAGAGGATATGTTAATGTCCTCTAAAGATAATAATTGTATATTTTATAGAGTATAAATATTTAATATTCTGGTAGGTTGGTGGATGTTAGCGTGGTTTATGTTCTTGTAAGGTTTGTTATGTTGGATTGTAGTTTTGTTCGGTTTATATAGGGTATTTATACCCTATAAAGTGTATGATTATTATTTTTAGAGAATATTAATAGTATTCTGGTAGGTGGAGGATGTTTATGTATTTCGGTGTATTGAGCTTTCAAGTGAAGACAAATATTGTGATTTGGAATAGATTACATTAATAGGACATTTAATGTCCTACTGAGTTAATAAATTAAAATATTAATTGAGTAGAATATTAAATGTGTGAATAGGTTTAATATTCTTAATAAAATTTAAGAAAGGAGTTGACCAAGATATGGCAACAAAAACAGAATCAAAACAATTAGTATTTGCTCCAAGGTGGAAACATTTAACAGTAACGATAAAAGGAGAAGCACCATTGGCAATGCAAAACAGACCACAGTCAGTAATTGAAAATTTAAGAAGAAAGGATAATGGATTACCTGTCATTAAATATAAAAATAGTGATTGGAGAAGATTTATAGATTCTATTCATTGGATAGATGAATCTAAAAAACCAAATACATTAGATGATTCAATTACAGAAGAGCAATATCAAGAACAATTTAATAAACTTTTAAAAGAAAGTGAGGAAACAGGAGAACCATTATTCTATATACCTACAGAAGCATTCAAAGAAAGTATTTGTAGTGGAGCATATAGAAACGGTATAACTAAGGATAAAGTTAGTATGAGAGGTTCTTTTATAATAATTGGTGATAAAGCACCCATTAGATTTTCAAGTGTGGAAATGGAAGCGGTACCTACCATAAATAAAAATGCAAAAGGAGCTATGGTGGTAAGTGTATATTCTAAATTTAACAATTGGGAAACCACATTAAAGATAAATTATAATGAAGAATTAATTTCCGCAGAAAATTTAATAAATATAATATGTGCATCTGGATTAAGTGTGGGTGTACTTGCCAGAAGAACAGAATTAAGTTTTGGAAAATATGGTACATTTACAGCAACACAAGTTAAGAAATAAATCATTATAGGTGTTATAATATATGTAGATATAAAAAGTTCCTTTTCTTTTGATAGGTAGCCTAGAGGGTTAGGCATAGGGCTCATAACCCTAATACGTGGGTTCGAATCCCACCTTATCAGCCATTTGTTACTTTTCATCTATATTCAAATTAGGGTATAAAAAGTTCCTTTTTGAGGGTAGTAACCCACAATTTTTTGGAAATTGAGTAATATTACTTTTCACCCTATTTAATTTAATAATTAATTTTATACAACATAAAAAGTTCCTTATAACAATTAGGGTCAAGCAGCCTGTCACTGGTTCGAGTCCAGTCTAGTGTAAATATTTATAAACGCGACTATATTTACGCTAGTAGCTCAGTTGGTAGAGCAGCCGCACATATTTTACTTTTCGTTGTATATATGTAATAATAGGCATAGAAACTTCCTTTAAAAATGGTTAATCTTGGTTCGAATCCAAGAGTAGTGATTTAGCTACTTTAGTTAGTTTCAGCCTATATAATATTAAAAATGGTGGTATAAAAAGTTCCTTTATTTTGGTCTTGAAAACCGGTACATTGTAGGTTCGAATCCTACCTCCCCCACCAAACCCTTTAATTAGGGTTAATTCCAACATTATATTAATTTAGTGTGTTAAGTTTAAATATTTAACATACTAAATATGGGGGAGTGGCGGAATGGTAGACGCGCCTTACATACTTTTCACCACATATTATATACAATAGTGAGTTATAAGATGTTCCTTTTAATCCCTGATAAGGATTAGCCTTTTAAGCTAAATTATATTTACATCTCAACTCACTTTTATTTATTTAAAGGAGGATAATATGAAACAATTAAATTCTTATCAGCTTTGTTATGTAGAAGGTGGTAGATGGATGGATGAGGATATAACATTATATTTCACAGAGAGGGACGTTAAAGACCAGTGGGGTGATGGTTGGTCAAGACATCCATACGAACACAATGCTGGAACACCTTATGATGAGGATACTAGTGTTGAATTAGGTGTTGAAAATGGTAGAGGAGTATATCCAAAAATAGATATATTTAAAGTAATATTAACAACGAATGAATATAGTTATTTAATTACACCTTGTTCTAATACAGATAATTCTATCTATTCTGTAAAGGATATAAATAGTAAATCCATACCTTGGGTAACTATTAAAAAAGATGATACTGTTGTATCTTTGTATGCTGGAACTACATATAAAAAATTTTTAAGTTTAGTTAAAGATTTAGATTTTATTGAAATAATGGTTCCATATCATAGGTTTATTAAAAAGAAATAAATATATAATTTAGGAGGTAGAAAGTGATGAGAGATATGTTAGAAAAACAAATTATATCTTGTTTAAGATTATTTAAAGGTTATTTGCCTAATTGTACAAATGAATTAGACGTATGTAAAACAGTGTTGGAATTTAAAGAAGATATGTTAAAAAGAGGCTTATTATTTGTAACAAAAACAACAGAGGATATATCGCCAAAAGTTGTAGAGTTGGCTGTAAATATGTATGGAGTTAAAGAAGAGGAATGGAATCAAACATTTCATAAATCATTTGCAACAGTAAGAGATACCGATATAGAAACATTAGTAGTGCAACAAATAGTACATTATATAACAACCTATGGATTTGAAGCATTAGGTATATATGATAAAGACACAGTATATATTCCAAAAGAGGAACTAGAAATACCGGAATTAGACAGGGATATACCTTTAGTTGTTATTAAAGAATTAACAGAGGAAGAATTAGGTGAAAAATTATTAACATTATTAACATCAGGAATAGCCTTAAGTGAACAAACAGTACAAGACGTTATGAATTTAAGTGATTATATACCTAAAACTAAATTTGATGATATTAAAAATAAAGAATTAAGAACAGCATTGTATGATAAATATAATATTGTTCCAAGAAATAATGTAGAATTTTTAAGATATATGATTTATAAATTAACTAGTTCAACATTATTAATAAAGAATCAACAAACAATAAAAACTTTAAAAGAAGCTAATACAGAACAAGTGTATAATTTATTACATAGTTATCTAACTAATACATCAAATGGATATATAAAATTAGCGGAAATCTTCTTAAGATATAAGGATTTATTTTTAGCTTTAAAAAGGTCCGATGATAGTGTAGATATATTTAGTAAAACATCTTTTAAAGAAAATAAACAAATTAATAAAATTATTAATAAAATTAGTAAATTAGCTAAAAAATATCATAAACCTTTACAACCACAAATATTAGACCAATTAACACAATTATCTAGTACAAAAGTAATGGAAAAAGAATCTGAAATATTAGAAGAATTAAATAAGGTAACAATATTTAGAGAGTTAAGAATATTAAATGGTTTATTATATAGATTACAAAATCCTGAAAATATGTTATATAAGATAAGAAATGGAAAAGGTTATGTAAAATCATCTAAAAATTATAAGGTTGTTGATAGTAATTATAGTAAATATCAATATATTTACAATTTAGTATATAAACATTTAGTACAAAGATTAACACTAATATTAAAAGATAAAACAGCTTATATTCCAGAAAATATAAATTATGCCTTACCAACATCTGAAAAACAATTTAATGAAAATATACCTGAAGGCACATATATAGAGATACCTAGAACAACAAATATGGTTATAGGTGTACATTGGAAAAATACAAGTGGTAGAGTTGATTTAGATTTACACGCACAAAATAAAGACCAACAATTTGGATGGAATACAAGCTATAGAAGTGTAAGTGGTTCTGAATTTTATTATAGTGGTGATATTACAAGTCCAGATGTGGAATATGGAGCAACAGAAGTATTTTATATAGGTCAAAGTTTAGAACAAAAAGCTTTTTTACTAACATTAAATGATTATTCAAGTCCTAATGAAGATATACCTTATGAGTTTTTTGTAGCAGAAACAGATAGAGAACAAGTGGATAAAAGTTATATAGTAAACCCAAATAAAGTTAAATTTATAACTACAGAAAAATTTAAATATATACATTCTACAAAACAATTTGAATCTAGACAAAAAGTATTAGCATTTATAGTTATTAATAAAGATAGTATAAAAGTATATTTTAATGATTTTTCTTTAGGAAATTCTATTGTTACAAGACAAAATAATATTACACAAGGTGCTTTTAAATGTTTACAAATAGAGGCAGATAATAGATTAATGTTAAAAGATATTTTAGTAGATTGTGGTGTTAAATTAGTAGATAGTCCAACATATGATGAATTTATTAAAGATGAAACAATGTTAGACAAGGATGGACAACCTGTATACAAAAAGATAACACATAAAGTCGATTACGATTTATCATTAGAAAATATAGATAAAACAACTTTTATAAATTTATTAAATAGTTAATATATATAATAAGAAGTTATTTACTATAAAAGTAATTAACTTCTTTTTTAATTAATTTTATAAAAACCCTTTACATATTTTTAAATATATAGTATAATACTATTAATAAGAAAATTATAAGGAGGTTTTTAGTATGAGTAAATTAACTGAAAGTTTTGAAAAATTTGATAATAAACAAAATAGGTATCTTAAATTATTAGCGGATATAGCTGAGTTTGAATTATTAAATAAGGATAACGAAATACTAAAAAAGTATAGACAATTATTAAAAAAGAAAGAGGATATCGAAAAAAGTATAAAAGAGGACAAAGATATACTTTATACACAAATGTTAGAGGAAGATATGGATTTATTAGAAGGAAAATATATAAATGTATCCTTAAAAAGACCTTATTATAAAACAGATTTTGATTTAACACAATTTAAGAAAGATTATAAACCAACTTCTTCAATGTATAAAAAATATGTAAAACAAAAATTAGTAAAAGGTAACATTATTATAAAAGACCCACAAAAAGAATAATGTAAAATAGTATTAAAGAGGTAGAAAAACTACCTCTTTTTTTATTTAGTTTATACCCTTTACAAATTTTTAAAAATATTTTATAAAAACCCTTTACAAATTTTTAATAATATGTTAATATAATATTGTAGTTGATAAGACTACAATAAAATTTTAGGAGGTAAAAACAAATGAAAGGAAGAAATTTAGGAAAACAATTAGAGGAGATTGTTAAATTAAAACAAAAAGCAGAAACACAAACAGAAAAATTAGGAAAGGAGTATGTATTAACGGCAACAAAGTTAGCTAAAAATACTATCACACAGTTAGATAAAGTTTTACAAACTTTAGATGATAAAAATACACAATTAGATTCTATATCAATTGCTGATAGTATATATAAAATTTTAGTGGACCAAGATTATAAGCAATTAGAAAAAGTAAAGGATAATTACGATGTATGGTCAGATTTAAACGATAAGTTTAATTCGTAAATACATATAAAAAGAAACGAGGGATAAAAAATGAAAAGAACAAGATATAATAAAAAAAGAAGTAGAAAAACGAAAAGAAGTAGAAAAACGAGCGGTGTATATAAACCTGTCTCGACTAAAAAGTACATATTTATATTATTTATGTTTTTTATAATTATGTTGGCATTATATTACATAGTTCCTGATAGTATAACTTTTACTGTTGGAGTAGATGAATATAAAAAAGACGAAATTAAAGAAATTGTACGTGAAGTTTTAAAAGAAGAAACAAATAACACTGATACAGAATTAAATTCAGTTACAAGCGAACCTAACGTTAATACAGACGAACAAATTACACAACAAGAACAACAAGTTGAACAAACAGTTCAAGTAACAAGTAGAAGTAACGAACAACCTAGACAAAACAATAGTATAACATTAACTAATTATAGAATCACATCTTATCACCCAGGAGATAATTGTTTAAGTGGTACAAAAACAGGTAGTGGTAAAACTATAAATGATTTTAGTACAATACAAATAAGTGGTAAAGATGTTTATACATATAAAGGAAAAATAGTTGTGGCAACAGCAACAGAAGAATTATTAAAGTCGGGTTATAATGTTAAAGGTGGAGGAACAAGACAAGAAGGAAAACATTATTTTAACTATTATGATGAGTTAAAAATTAATATAGACGGTACATACTATGATGCTATTGTATTAGATAGTTGTGGTGCTGCAATGTGGACAGGAGAATATAGAATAGATTTATATGTTCCAGAGGCATCCGATGTTATAAATAGAAGTAATATAACAGTTAAAATTTAATGTAAAATATTACTATAAGGAGGATTTTATATGAGTAAATTAGTTAATTTTAAACAAATAGATAGTAATTCAGTTTTACAACATTTATTTTTAGAAGGAACTAAAAAAATCCCGTTAATTATAAATGTGGATGATAGAGTTGAAGATATACCACAATGTCACATATATTATAAAATTGAAGAACACGAAGAAGAAAATGTGTATAATGTTTATGATATTAGATGTAGTGTACGCGGAGATTATGTAGTACTAGAAGAAGACGATTTTCGTTTTATAACAGATGATGAAAATATGTTTATACAACATTGTATAGGAGTATTTACAGATTTTTATTACGACAATATAAAGGAAGAAGATGCAACACAAGCCAGCGCTTTTGGTGGTAGAGTATCCTTGTTTGGAGATAAAGATGATGTAAATTTTAATTATAATGATTGGTATAATCAGTTATTTGAGTTTAAAGACGAAAATGAAGAAACTAATTAAAAGTAATATTTTAAGTTTGTAAGGTGTTATAATAATATATTATAGGAGGTAATATATTATGATAACAATAGAGTTTGGAGCAGCTGAGAATCAAACATTAGATAGAAATAGTTTATTTATTAGATTTATGGGGAATGATTTTAGAGAAAATTTAGATAAAATAAAGTCATTTTGGAATAGAACATATTTAAAACAAACTTATGAGTGGGAAGTTCCATTTAGTTGTTGGGGTGAAATTAAGGAGTTATACAAAGATACAGAAATTAAATACCTTAATGAACCCCCAAAAGCTAAACAAGTTACAGACAATGATATTTTAGAAGGTTTAGATTTTAATGGTTATAATTTATATGATTACCAATTAGACGGTGTTAAGTATGGATTAAACCATTATAATTTTTTACTACTTGATGAACAAGGTTTAGGAAAAACACTACAACTTATTTCTTTAGCTAGATATAAAAAAGAACATAGAGGATTAAAACACTGTTTAATAATATGTGGTATAAATTCTTTAAAATGGAATTGGGTTAAGGAAATACATAAGTTTTGTAAAAATGAGGATGCTGTTGTTTTAGGTACAAAAGTTAATACAAAAGGAAAAGTTGTACCAATTACAGTAGAAGAAACAAAACAACAAATAGATAGTTGTCCTGAACAATTTTTTTGGATAATAAATATAGAGAGAATAAGATTAAATAAGGAAGACGAAAAAAATAAAACAGGTATTGTACATCATTTAAATAAACAAATAGAACAAAATAATTTGGGAATGATAGCAATTGATGAATGTCATAAAGTAAAATCTATAACATCATCACAGTCAAAAGGGATTCTTGCCTTAGATAATAAAGCTAGTAAAGTTGGAATGACTGGTACATTACTTGTAAATAATCCATATGATTTATATTGTCCAATGAGTTTTATAGGATTAATAAATTATAATAAATGGTTATTTGAAAGAAAATTTGTTATTAAAGATGAATGGCATAATATAATAGGTTATCAAAATATGGAAGAATTACATAATATATTATATAAAAGTAGTATTAGAAGAACAAAAGATTTATTAGATTTACCGGAAAAAATGTATAAACAAGAATGGCTAGAATTTAGTAAAGAAGAACAAAGTGTATTTAATCAAGTGATAGGACAAGAAGAATTTAAATTAGATAAAATAGATGAACCTTTAGAAATAATGGCTATAATAACTAGAATGAGACAGGCAACAGTAGCAAGTGAATTATTAACAACAAAATGTACTAAGAGTACAAAATTTGATAGATTAAAAGATATACTTGAAGAAGCTAAAAATAATAATGAAAAAGTATTAGTATTTTGTCCATTTACACAAGCCTTAGAGTTAGGTTTAAATTATTGTAAAGAGTATAGTCCTAAAATAGTAAAAGGTGGAATGGGACAAGGTGTACAACAAGTAGTTGATGAACACGAAAGTACAGAAGGTTTTTCAGTACTGTTTGCACAAGAAGCTACACTTGGTGTAGGATACACATTAACCAATACAAGTATAGTTGTATTTTTAAGTCCACCTTGGAGTAGAGCCACATATGACCAGTGTTGTGATAGATGTCATAGAATTGGACAAAAGAAAACTGTACAAATAATAGATTTATTAATACAAGATACTTATGATGAAATGATATACAAAAAGTTACACGGAAAAGGTGCAATGTCTGATGTATTAATAGATGGAGCCGAAATGGATTCTGTAAAACAATATTTCACAGATATGGGTATAGAATTTAAAAAACAAAGTATAGAAAAAGAAAAAGATGTTAAAACTTTATTAGATGGACTTATAGAGTAAAATATTAGTAGAGTAATAAATAAAATAAAAGGAGAGTATAGTTATGAATAATACAATTAATGAAGAAAAAACACAAAATAATATTAATAGTGGTTCTTTAGAAAATGCTATTAATATGGTAGACAATGTGTATAATCAACTTATGGATGCTTTAGAATTAAGACAACAAGATACATCTAGTCCAACATCACTAATATCCACATCACAGTTAAATAAAATTACAGATTATTTAGGAACAAGTTTAGATATCTTAAAAGAATTAGATACTAAGGGTGTTTTTGTAACAGATAAGAAAAAACAAACAGAAGGTTTAGAATCAGAATATGCTGTTAATGTATTTAAAAATGGAACAAGTGTAAATTATGTAGAATTTGACGATTTAGGTGAAGCTGAGGAATATGCAGAGCAAATGTCAAAAGAAGGAAAAGAAGCACGTATAGAAAATACATTTAGTAAAGAAACTATTGAAGTATACGGTAATGAAGAAAATAATTTAACAGAAGCAAAAACAGGTGTTGATAGTGCTGTAGAAACTATTATGTCGTTACATAAAGACGGCAATGAGGAAGAATTAGATGAACAATGGTTAAATGATGACATACAATTAACAATACAAAATACAGAAGAGTTAGCAAATGCTGTTAATAATACAAGACGTCCAGCACATTCTGTAGCATATCAAGGATTATTACAAGCCTTAAATAATAGAAGTGATGTTACATTAACAGGAAATCAAATACAATCAGCTTTCAAAAAATTAGGATTAGACTTTAAACAAGTAATAAAACCAACAGTAGATTGGATAGAAGAAGAAAGAAAAGATAATAAAGAAGAATCTAAAAAAGTTGAAAGTGAAGAGTTAACACCAGAAACAATAAGTACGGATAGTGTAGAAACACCTGATGTAAATAATATTGTAAATCCAAATGATGAAGGTTACTATGAAAATAATTATACTGTAAATGTAGTTCCAGGTACAGAAATGTCTTCAAAACAATACGATGTTTTTGCAAATAATGAAGAACAAGCACTTGCAATATTGTGTGCCTTTTTAGAACAAGAATGTCCAGATTGTTTAATAAATTGTGAGGATGTAACACCAGAGGAAACAAATCTAATATATGTAGATGGAACAGAATATGGTGCAACAAAACCTTATTATATAAATATACAAGAATCTGTTAGCCCTTTAACAGAAGGTTTAGAAGATACAAACGATTTATCAGACGAGGTATATGAGATAGCAGAATATATGTATGACGAATCTGAACAAGATTTAGATTACATACCAGATATTGAAGACATACAAGATACAATTAATGAAGAATGTAACGAAGATATGTATAATAAAGCTGTAAATATTGTAAAAAATATAATTGAAAGTATCGAATATTATGAAGATACTCGTAATAAATATATACAACTAAGTGATAATCATACAATGTATGAATTAAACAGTGATGTTGAAATAACTTTTGACCAATATTCTTCATTAGTGGAAACATTTTTACAACGTTTACAAGATGAAATTAATGTTACAGTTTATGCTTTAGGAAGAAGTGGTAGACATATTTGTATAGATAATACGTTTGATAACGCTTTAAATTACAATAAATATGTTGAAGCACAATCTAAATACGAACAAGAAATGATAAATTATATTAATGAAAATTTTGGCAGTAAGACAGAGAGTAAAGAATTAACAGAAGCAGATGAAGTGGAGGAAGAACAACCAGAGGAAGAAACACTATTAGATGCTTTACAAAATAGAATAGGACAATCAATAAGTGTAGGAGAGTTAAATACTTTATTGCAAAATTTATTTGGACAATATGATAAGATATTTTTAACAATAAGTGAGTTGTATGATATAGAAGATTGGGACGAACCACAAGAGTTAATAATAGAGGACGACAGAGATATGTATATAATTACATATACAGTAAATATGAACGATATAGAAAATCCATTAATTGAAATAACAGATGTAGAACTTGAGTAGGTAGGTTGATATAAAAATGAGGTATGTAATAAATTTAAAACCAAAACAACAAATAGAATCATTAAGTGATTTAGAAAATAAAATAAAAAACGCTAGAAATAGTAACGAGTATGTGCAAGTTAATTTTGGACGAAAAGGTGAATTTATTAAATTAGCATTTTGTAAGGATATGACATATTGTATTGGGTTTAATTTTTGGAATATGGAATTTCAAGTTAAAACAAATGTAATGTTAAAACAATATCCTAAGTCAGTACCTGCCAAATTATCTTCGTGGATGTTTGATTGGGTAAATAAATTAAATAGAATGTAAGTTAAAATTACAAGTAACTTAGTTTGTTACTTGTAATTTTTTTTAATATCTAAGTAAAATATTATTGATACAAAATATGAAAGGTGTGAGTATATTTAATGGATAAGGAACAAGTAGATAGTATAGTAGAAAATATACATCAAATTCAACAACAACAAATCATAGATACATTAAAAGCTAAAGATATATGGTTTACAACAAAACAAGACCCAACATATATGGAACCATCTAGTTATTATGAATTAGATGAATATGGATGTCCAACAGAAAAATCCTTACAACAAATAGAAAAGGATTGTGAAGATTTTGTAGGAGAAGGTGCTATTGATTTTAATGAAGCAATAGATATGTGGATAGAAAAATGTTTAGCAGAAGGAAAAATAGCTTATAAGGACTATTTAGTAACAAAATTTAAAGATAAACCAGTAGTGGATGAAATACAAGCTTATAATGTAAAAACAGAGAATAAAAAGATAGTAGAATCTTTTACAAAAGAACAAGCACAAGAATATACTAATAAAATAACTAGTATAGTTATAAGTAATTTAAAAAGTATACCTGGAATCAATTACGGTACAAAACCTACTTCAGCAAAATTACTTAATAGTAGAAAGGTTATACAAATAAAATATAGTATTACTAGTAAACAAAGAACAGTCGAAATTACAAATAATTTATTAGATATATGTGATACAATAAAAGAACAAATCGAAGCACAGGATTTTAGATTAGATAGTGTTAGTGTAACAATAGAAACAAACGAACAAGATACAGTATATTTAACTATAGAATTAACACGTTTTAAAGAAGATGTAGAAGTAGCAGATTACACGATAGAGAATAAAAGTTTAAACGAAAGTGAATTTGCTAATGAAGATTTATTAAATGATTTTACACAATATGTAGCAAATAATGCTAAAGAAATAAATAACGGTGTATACGAAGTAGATGTACCACAATCTTTAGGATACGATAAAATATTAAACAAAGATATGTTAAAGAAAGCTTATATGAAAGTAAAACAATTATTACATTTAGATAATGGAGATACACAAATAGTATTCGAAAGTAAAGAATTAAAAACAGAAAATTATAAAACAAGATTAAAAGAAGAAAATACAAAAAGTTTAAATTTAATTAGTCAAATGTTTCAAGATGACGATTTTGATGCAAACAGTAATGAAGGTAAAATAGTTGTTAAAACATCAACATTATTTAATACATTATCTGATAAAGGATATGATGTACAAGTTGCATTTGATAATGGAGATAGTCAAAGTACAATATTGTTAGGACAACAAGGTGGAAGTGTAAATATTACAATAACTGATGCAACTAAACCATTACAAGCATTTACATCAGGAAGTATAGAATTAAATAATGATAATTTAAAAGTTTTACAAGATATAGTAGAAACTATACAAGATGTTAGATAAGGAGGAAATTAATTATGAATTTAGAAGAAGCTACAATTAAAGCCTTACAAGAAACAACTGTAAAAGATATGTATAATCAATTAGATAATACAAAAGATATAAATAATGTAGAAGGTTTAGTTGATGATATATTAGTTGTAACAGACCCAGAAGTAACAAGTGAGGAATATGACGAAGTTATAGATAGAGCACAAGAAATAATTGAAGATACTCCAGAAGGAGAGATTCCATTTGATTCTAATTATGTAGGACAATATTTATTAACTTGTCCAATATGTGGTACTACATTTACAAGTGAAACAATGTTAGAACCAGGAGCTACTTGTCCAGCTTGTATGGAAGTTCCAGAAGCTTTTGTTGTAAAAGGACAAGTACAAACAGATGAGGATGTTGCAATTGATAATGGATTACAAGTAGATGAGGACCAAGCAACAGAAGAGGAAGTACAACCACAATCAGATATAACTACTGATGAAGGTACAGATATGGACACAGATATAGAAGATGAAGATAACGAAGAAGAATCTGAAAGACAAGTAGCATCCAAAGAAGTACCTCAAGGAAATAAATTACAAGAAACTAAGGAAGAGGATAAAACTATAAAAACTGAAGACACATACGAAGAAGGAATATTTTATGAAATAGAAGAAGCATTAAGGGAAGCTGGATTGAATCCTGTAAGATTTACAGAGGATGGTGTTATGACAAATAATTTAGGTTGGACTGTAACAGGGGAAGATGGTACTCAGCAACAAATTACTTGTGATGGTTCATATTTAACAGAAAGTAAATCAGAGGAAGTTACAGTAGGAAACATAAAACAAAAGGCACAAGAATTGTTACCAACAGAAGACATAAAAACACACGAAGGTGATTTATATTTAAAAGTATCTGATAAATCTACAGAGCTTGTAAGTAAACTAAAAGATAAAGAAAGTGGTTTATTAAAAACATTTAAAAGTGAAAAAGATAATAGTATGTGGTATGATATACCTTTTGCTAATATGGAAGATGATTATAAATTAAAAAACAATTTAAATGAGTGTGAAATAGATAATGATTTTAATGATTATTACGAATCTAAAAATGTAAAAACAGAGGATAACAATAATGATAGATTACCAGTAGAAGGTGATAATATAGAAGTAATAGTAACAGAAAATTCTGTAGGATATTTATTAAGAGGTTTAATTATAGATAAAAATAATAAACAATTTCAATATGTACAAGGACAAACATTACCATTAGGAAAATATAAAAGAGTATCTAAAAATACAATGAGAAATACTATTAAACAATTACAAGACGAAGACTATACAGAATATAAAGGCAAAGATAGTATATCTTTAGAAGAAAATGTTCCAGTTGCTAAATTTGAAAGATACCAAGTAAGAAAATTTGTAGAGGATAATAATACAAAATATGGTATTTATGATTTAGTTGAAAAGAAGTATGTTGAAACTAATGATTCATATAACATAATTAAAGAATCATATAACAACTTTAATAAATAAAAATATGTAAATAGGTGTTATAATAAATGTATATAACACTTATTTTTTATGATTATTTTAACTTTATAAATTTTTAAAAATATTTATTAAAACACTTTACAAAAATTAAAAAATATATTATAATATGAAGGAGAAAGTAATATGAGTATTATTTTAATGGATGGTAAAAAAGTTTCACAAGAATTTTTACAAACACAAAAACATATAGATAATACATTAAGACCACCCTGTTTATGTATAATTACAGTTGGAAATGATATGGCGTCTAAGGTTTATATAAGAAATAAAATAAAAGCCTGTCAACAGTGTAATATAAATGTTATTCAGTCACAATTTGATATAAATGTAACATATAGAACATTAGAGTTTTATATTAAAGAGTTAAATTCTAGTCCAAATGTAGATGGAATTATAATACAACAACCATTACCGAAACAATTAAAAGGAATAGAACAATTAGTATTACCTGAAAAAGATGTAGATGGTTTTACAAATCAAAATTTAGGATATACATTAACAAATCAAAGTCAAGGATTACAGGCTTGTACATCACGAGGAATAATGTATCTACTAAAATATTACAATGTTCCATTAGAAGGAAAAACAGTTGTAATAATAGGTAGAAGTAATATTGTAGGAAAACCTTTAATAGGATTATTATTACAAGAAAATGCAACAGTAATAAGTTGTAATTCATATACAGAATATTTATCAGAAGATACAGAACTCGCAGATGTGTTAATAACAGCCATAGGAAAACCTAAAATAATTGATATGTGTTATATAACAGATAGATGTTATTGTATAGTGGATGTGGGTATGAATAAAGATGAAAATGGTAAAATTTGTGGAGATGTAAATTATAACCAAATTGTTAATGTTTGGAAATGTTGGCAAGAATTGTATAATGCACAAAGATTTATTACTCCAGTTCCTGGAGGAGTTGGACCAATGACTGTTGCAATGTTAATACATAATGTTAATTTAGCTTATCACAAAAATATAGAAAAACAATTACGTATAAAAACGGAGGAAGTATAAAGTAATGGAAGCATTTAAAAGTTTATTAGATAGAAACGAAATAAGAAGACTTGAAAAAGCAGCACGTGAAAAAAATAAAAAACATTTAGTAGAATGGGCTATACAATTTGAACAGTCTATACATAAAATGTTGGATAAAGAACACGAACAAGAAACACAAATTAGTATGGATATTGTAATGATAGCTGTTGCTTATACTTTATATTTTAGTGAAGAAACAGTAATAAAAGATAAAAAAGATATAAGTGAATTTATGGCTGATTTATTTGTAACAATAGATTTATATAGAACAGGTGAATATAAACCACAGGAATATGAAGATATACTTAAAAGTGTTGGAGTTATTATAGATTCATATAATTATAGTAAACCTTATAAAGATAAAATAGCTAAGTTAGATACTTTAATAAAACAATACGAAGATTTAATACAACAAAAAAGTAGGTCTAATTTAAATAACAATCAAGAATAAACCGTTTTTATATAAGATTAATATTTTTTATAGGAGGATAAAATTTAGTGATTAAAAACGAAATAGATAAACAATTAAAACAAAAATATAACTTTGTAAAAACAAATAAATATATTCCTTTATTTATAGTAGCAATTAATCCTAAGATATGGAATTTATCAAATGTAGAAAATTTATGTGTTGTATTACCTACAACAAAAGATATTTTAAATAATAATGTAATTAATACTAAGTTAGTGTACGAAAATAAATATATAATAGTTCAAGATATAAGAATAGTGTTAAAAGAATGGTTAAATTCAAATATTTATTATTTAACAATATTATTTTCTAATAATATGTTAGTTAATAAAACATATAGAATTTATATGGATAGTTTAAAAAATATTAAAGAAGATATTGTTAATATAGATAAATTAAAATTGTATAAAAATATAATAAACGAAGCAAAGATAATATATAATAATATTATATTTAATTTACAGCAAAATAAGAAAGATAAATTAACAAAATGTAAAGACATAGAAGATTTATTTTATAAATTAATTTGTTTAAAAAATATATATAAAAATTTAGTAAATAATTTATCTTTTAAAGACTCTTTAAAATTAATAGATAAAGAAGACGAATATTTTTTACAAGAAAACAGTTTAAAAGAATTGTATAAAGAAGATATAGAAACATATTTAAATTTATATTATACTAAACTTACAAATAATACATTTGATATAGATATAAAAAGTTTAAGTCATAATTATTTTAGCGAAGATAAATTAAATAATATAATACAGAAATTATTAGTGGATGTTATATGCAAGGATAATAATATACAAAAAGATAATTCTTTCTCCATACAAGGATATGATAATATATATTTTACATCTGATTTACATTTTGGACATAAAAATATATTAGAATATGAACATAGGGATATAGGAATGAATATATTTCCAACAATAGAAAATCACGATAATAAATTAATTTATAACTGGAATTCAGTTGTTAAAAATAATGACTTAGTGTTTATATTGGGGGATTTAAGTTTTTATAATGCTGAGACAACAAATAATATAGTAAAAAGATTAAATGGAAGTAAGGTGTTAATATTACGGTAACCACGATTATGAATATATAAATAAAATATCATTTGATAAAACACAATTTAAATTAATAACTGATTATTTACAAATAAAATATCATAATGTTATTATTTCTTTGATGCATTATCCAATATTAAGTTTCGATGGAATGTATAAAGAAAGTGGTTATATACATCTTTTTGGACATATACATAGTGTACCATATTATAAATTACCTAGACATAGTTATAATGTAGGCACTGATGTTAATAATTATACTCCAATACATATAGATAAATGTATAGAGTTAGCTATGAGTAATAATGGCGAATTATATAATAAAGATTTATTAAAATAATATAAATATGTAGGAGGTTGTTATGGAAGATATCAATAACAATAATGAAAATAATATACAACTAAGTATAGAAAAGGATTTAAATTTTATAAAAAATGAAATAATTGCAAAACAGGCTGATGGTAATTTTCTTAAATATTGTGAACCAATAAAAGCTGTAACAATTACAGGTTTAAGTAAACAACAATATATAAACTATTGGAAAGTTAAATATAAAAATACAGAAGATGTAGATAGAATTGTAAATTGTTGTAAGGATAAATTAGAAAATGGATTAACTGATACACAAACAATGATTAATTTAATAAGATATTCTAAAGATTTACCTAAAGAGAAAACAAAGGCTATAAAACTTTTAATAAGTGAGGTGTAAATAATTGTATTTAGGGAAAACTAAAAAAGTAGTTGAAACAGGAACAACCGTAGTAGTTCCATTTTGTACTGATTGTGGTTCACAAGAAGTAGAAGCTGTATATACTTGTAAGAATTGTAAATCCCATAATATAAAATTTCCAAATATAATAGATAATGATGATAAAAGAGGACTTAAAAAAGAAACAAGAGAGATTGATGTTTATAAGTATAAATGTGATATTTGTGGTAAGGAGTATGAATGGACTACAAAGAATGAAACTCCAAATAATATATATTGTGATAATAATACTTTTGGTGTAGGTGTAATATATAGCGACTATAATGATAATTTTAATTATAAATTTAAAGAAGATATTTGTCCAAATTGTCTAGATAAAATAACAAATATATTAAATAAAGAATTAGATAATATTTTTGATTCAAGACATATTGAAAGTATTAAAAACCAGTTTAAAGTAAGTGATAAAAATACAGTTGAATTAGATGCCTATGATTTTGATGCTATAACTTTAGCGTCACCTACACAGTATATTTTTAGAGATAATACTAATATACAGTATTATTTCAGATATAGGTGGGGTAAATATAAATTATATAAGTATTATAATACTCCACAAGAGAAAGTTATTTATAAGGGTGAATACGGTAACTCTTTAGATGGTTATATATCTGTACAAGGATTTATCGATTTAATAAAGAAAAATCATAATGTAAATATAATAATAGTAAGTTATAAGGAGGAGTAATATATTATGAAAGATATTCAGATAATATTACAAGATAAAAGGATAGCACAAGTATTAAGAAATGTTAATAATGATAAAGCGATACAATTAAAATTAATGTTAAATACACAGTATGATAAACAATCTTGTGTTAAATTTACAAAGGCAATGGGTTGGGAACATTTATCTGTATCATTTGATGATATGTTACCTGACTGGAATTATATGCAAGAGATGAAAGAAATGTTTTGGAAAGATGATGAAGAATGTTTTCAATTACATCCTAAAAAAGAAGATTATATAAATAATCATAATTACTGTTTACATATATGGAGACCTTTAGAACAACAAATACCAATACCACCAACAATATTAGTAGGATTTAGACCTGGAAAAGAACAAGAAGATAAAAAAGAATTTATGAAAATACAAGCAGAATTAGGTAGTCCTATAACAGAACAAGAGGCAGATGCTTTTATTTTAATGAATCAAATGAATAAACAATTTCAAGAAGGTAAATCTATTGAAAATATATTAAAGAGTTTAGGTTTATTTCGATGATACATCACGGGTTTAAAAAAGGTAAAAAAGTATTCGTTAAATTAAAAGATGGAACTCAAATTATAGATAAATTTATAGATTCTACAAGTCAACATCTTATATTACAAGAACATAAAATTAAATGGTCAGATATACGCTGTACAACAATAAACAAGAAACGTTAAAAATTACATAAAATACTTTACATAATTTAAAAAATATAGTATAATATATATAAGGAAATACGACGGAAAGGAGTGATTTATACTATGAACAAACAACAAAAAAGATTAGATTATGAACAGTGGAATAAAATTAGAGTTAAGATAAGAAATTTTGTTGCAAGAAAACCGGAAATAAATAAAAATTGTTGTATATGTGGAAAACCTGGAAAAGTATTACACAATAGACAAGACCCATATTATATATCATTTATTTGTGATGAATGTAGAAAGGTTCCAGAAAATTTACAATTAGCTGTAGAAAGAAGATTTGATATTAGAACTAAAATGGATAAAACTAAATTAAGTGTACACAATTTTACAGATGAAATGATAATAAGAATAATAGTAGGATATATGAATAGTAATAAGTCTATTGGAGATTATTGTAATGAAGTAGGTATAAGTAGATATCAATTTAATCAATTACAAGATTATTATGATAAATTATTTCCAACTCAAAATATAAAACAATTAATAAAAGAGAAATGTGTTGATATAAGGACAAGTAAAATTGAAAAAACTTGGTCTAAGAAAAGAAAACAAACAAAAAAAGTGTAAAATGTATAACAAGTAAAATATTAGTAGGTATTAATATGTACAATACCTACTAATATTTTTATGAGGAGAATGATTATATGCCAACATTTAACACTCCAAAAGTTAATAGAATATATAGAATGACAGAATTTGATGTTTTAAGGACAGCGATAACAGCTAATAATATGTATATTTGTACAGATTCTTTACAAATGTATTATGATGAAAGTGCCGTGAAAAGGTCTAAATATAATTATACAGGAATAAAAACAATTAATGATTTAATGTATAATACAACTCCTTCTTATGGAAAATCTTATTATTGCTGGGAAGATAATTCTTTATGGTTATGGCTAAATAAATGGATAACTTTATGGGCAGATACTAATTATCCGTCAGCTTATATATATACAACTTACCCAACTCCAGATAGTCCTTCCACAATAAATAGCATTTATAATATAAATAATGTACTAGATAATAATGGTTTACTACAAGATGGTTCTGTTGTAATAAGAGATGGACATAGGATTATAAAAGGAAAAATATTTGTCAATGATGAAAATGATAATTTAACATTTAGTTCTTTTTTAGGTGGAGGAATACGTTTATTACCTAATGGTGAATTAGATACAAATGGTGAATTATTTATAGGAGACGAAGGTAAATCTTTTTTAAGGTCAAGTTTAAGTATATTAAATAATGAAATTTATGTGGATTATAGTGAACACCCAGAGTTAGATAATAATCCATATAAAACAGATACTCATAAATATTTGGTATATCATGAAGGAAATTTAGGTATTAATATAAATGATTTCCAAATAATCCATGTAAGTGACGACGAATCTGTAATAAATGATGCTATAAAGGATACTAATGAAATTTTATATAATATTGCAGAAAAACCTATTATGTATGTTTATACACATATAGTTAATGGAAAAATAGTACCAGATGTGTTTATATTAACAGAGATAACAGCCTTACATATGAATCTACAAGGAATTCATTCTTGTGAAATAAATGATTCAACAGATGTAGCAAAATATACAATAAAAGAATGGATAAATACTTTAGAGTTATCTTTTTCACAGGAGGGAGAAAATTATACTTTAAAAAATATAGTTTTAACAGAAAATAATAATTCTGTAGATGTAGTACCAATTACTAGTGATACGACAACACCTTTTATTCCAACACAGGCATATCAACCTGTAACAAAACAATATATGGATAATGTAGTTAATAGTATAGTTTATTCAACTACAATAGGCGATAATGAAAGTATAAAATATACTATAAAACATAATTTGGATACACAAAATATAATAATACAATTAAGAGATAATGAAACTAAAAGTCAAATATTTGTAGATAATAAAATAATAGATAATAATACAATTGAAATAACATTTTCTAAAGCACCAAGTGAAAATAGTGTTGATGTGTGTATTATAGGAATTAACAAAAAATAATGTATTAATTGTAAAATATTAATGTAAAAATAAAATATAAGTCAAGGAGTGATTTAATAATGAAAAAAGATTTTAGTAAAGTACCTGCTAGTGTTACAATAACAAATACAACAGAAAATAAAATAATTTTAGAGTTAAGTGATTTAAGTGGAGTATTTGAACAAGTACCTGCAACAATAGAAGCTGGAGAAGTACTAATATTAAATGTAAAAACTAGTGAAGCACTTGCTGCTTTAACACATAGAGTAGAAGATGCTGGAATTAAGATGACAGTAAAAGAATCTGGCGGTGATGTTCCTGAACCAGAAGAACCAACAGAAGTTGCAACAGAAGAAGATTTAAAACAAGCAATAGCAAATGGAGATAAAGAAGTTAAATTAACAGATAATATAACAGTTGCAAGTGGTAATTTAAATTTAGGAACAACAGAACACTTTGACGGAAATGGAAAAACAATTTCATTTGGAACAACAGGTCAAAACTTAGTATCAACACATAGTGGAACAACAATAGAAAATGTAACAGTAGAAAATACAGTTGCAACAGAAGATTGGAGTTCTACTTATGGAATACAATGTTATAATGGAGATTATACTATTAAAAATGTTACAGCAAAAGGTGGAAATGCCGGTATATTAGTAAATAGTGCAAATGTAACATTTGAAGGAACAATAGATGTAAGTGGAAATAAATTTGGAGGAATTGAAGTAAGTAAATCAAGTAACCCAAAATTACCAAACGCAACATTAAATGTAAACGGAGCTACAATAGTAAATACAACAGAGGAATATGGAAAACCAACTATTTGGACAGATGGAGAAGGAAATACAGTAAACGGTGTTGAAGCTATGTTTGCAAATAGTGCTGTTAAAGAAGGACAAGTACAATACTACTTATTAGAAGAAAATAGTAGAGATAATATAAATGTTAATCTTGAACAAAAATTACAAGCATTCAAAGAAAAATATTATAATAAATTTAGTAACAAAAAAATTACAACATCAGATGCAGATTTTGATTCAAGTTTAGTATATGCTAATTTAGGTAATGTAAATTCAACAGTAGATACAATCACTGTAAATGATGAAACAATAGATTCCGCCGTAGTAGGTATAAGCATAGGTAATAATGCATTTCTAAGAGCTCCATTATTTAAAGTAGAAGATAACGTATTATATGTATCAACAGTTTTATTGGTAACATTTGCAGCAGATGAGGAAATAAAAGTTGTTGCAGGAGATAATACAAAATATGTTAAAGATTCAAACATAATGCCATCAACAATATTACCTATATCAAACGTATATGCTTTAAATACAAAAGAAGGATATACAAATAAGGTAGAAGCAACAGATAATAATACAGTAATTACACAAACTGCAGGATATGGAACAAGTGCTGTAGGTGTAACATTACAATCAGATGGAGAAGATATATTAGATTCACAAGTGGTATATGTTTATAGGTCTGGTTCATCTATAGGTATATCAACTCCTGAAAGAATGGATGGAAAAGATGTAACATTTGCATATTATGCAAAATATATGAATTCAGCTTATACAGAAGAAGAAACAAAAGAACTTAACTTTGTGATTTATGTACCTGATTCAGGTATAGCACAATTTAATTTAACAGTTAAATGTATAGTAGAAACAGTAGAAGATACTGAGGAATCAGAATAACTACAAACTGATAAAGAAGGAACAGATGTAATGGGACTAGTTGATTAATAATTTAGTAAAATATTATTAGAATTCACAATAATGTGTGTAATTCAATCCTTTTTAAACTTAAAGGTATGTAATTTATATACAGTAAATTACATACTTTATTTTTTGTAAAATATTATTAGGTATTAAGTAAGAAAGGAGATTAGATATAAATGGCAAATAATCCAGTAGTACATTATTACGGTCAGGATATAACTTGTTATCCAGGTTCTAACCAAACAGATGATGGAAAATTAAATTTAGAATTTAATATGGCAAGATTAGTAACAAGAGTAACAAGTAAAAATTTTTGTATAGTTAAACCAAGTTATGAACTAACATTAATAACAGATTCTGAAACAGGTATACAATATATAAAAATAGGTACAGGACAATGTAGTATAAATGGTATGGATCTAATTATGACAAGTGAACTAACTATAGATCCTCCTGCAGAAGTAGGACATCATTATCTTGTATTTCATCTACATAGGGATGGTTCTAATAATGTTTTAAGTGATACAGTTGTTGGAGTTACAAGAACATTTGAAGGTGTATATTTAACTTATATAGATGAAAAACCTGATCCAATAACAGATAAAGATATTTTGTATTTAGGAAGTTTAGATTGGGATGGAAAAACTATCACTAATTTAAAAGAGGATGAAGATAAATATGGAAGAATCTGGGCAGAAGATGTTTTAGCAAAATTTGAAGACCCTAAACATCCGGATATAACAAGATTAAATTTACAAGAATTTATATATAATTTACCTGATTGGTATTTCAGTAAAGAAGGGGATACCATATATGGACCATTAATAATAGCCGATAGTGATGTTAAAAATAATCCCGGTATAATTATGAATACAGATGAAAATGGTTCCCATGTAACAATTAAGGATCCAACTAAAGATAATGACAAATTAATTTTTTATGGGGATTTAAATCAAGATGGTGTTATAGATCAAAAAGATGCAGATATAATACAGCAGTATTTAGATGGTACTTTGGAATTAGATGATTTACAAAAAATAATAGGTGATGTAAATCATGATGAGTTAGTAGATGAAAAGGATTTACAATATATTTTAAATTATATCAAAGGTGAAGGAAATGCCGGTGATACAGGTAATATATATTATATACAAGATTCTGATCATGGTATAAACTTCGATGTAGAGGACGGACAAAGTACAATAGAAATTGGAAAAGGAACAATAACAGAGAATGAAACAGATGATATATTACATATACATAATGATGGAGGTATGTGTTTAGATGCAGAAGGCGAAATGACAGTACAAGCTGATGGAAAGATTGATTTAGCAACGGAAAATTCTAATGCACCACATTTAACATTAGAGGATGATAAAATAGGAATTAATAAACCAAGTTCTGATTTGGTGTTTAATATATCATATCCAACTAATAATACAATAAGACAAACTTTAGGAAAAGCTGTATGGCAATATGATAATACAACAAAAAATGTTACATTATTACCAGATAATGTTAATTATTTAGACATAGTGCCAAATGGAGTATTTGAACAGGATTTAACTGTACAAGATACATTATTTTTAGGGCCATTGAGTGAGGAATATACTTATCTACAACAAAAGAAATGGCAATTATCGGATAATGCTAATAAACAAATTCAATTTACACCATCTTCAATGATAATGAATAATAAATCATTATCAAATACAGACAATAGTTATATATTATTAAAAAATGATGTTAATACTATACACACACAAATCTTTGATGACGCTAAAATAGAGCTATTAAATCCAACAAGACCAGCTTCTATATTGTGGAAAGATGGTAATACTTCTTATGACGTAACACTACATAAAATAATTGGAGAAAAACGATTAAATATAGATGGTAATTTATCTGTAGTAAATAATATAACAGCAGAGGGATCAATAACAGGAAATGGATTAACAACAACAAATGGTGTAATAACTTTTCAAAGAGGAACAAATAATGCCACTATAACTAAGGACAATAATTCTACAACTTTAAGAACAAATGGTGATTTGTATGTAGGTACGGCAGGACAAAATCAATTGTTTGCTGGAAATACAGTTGTAAACGGTACATTTGCCGTAGGTGGAAGTACTTATGCTAACTCAGAATTTAAAGTAGATGCTAGTGGAAATTTAGTTACAACTGGTACAATAACAGGTTCAAAAGTTTATAATGCTTGTTATAACGGATTTGGAGAAGTATTTAGAAAAGATAAAGATGAAGTTATTGAGTATGGTGATATTGTTTGTATAAGATATGATGGATTAGCACATAAAGTAAATAGCGAACAAGATTTAGATACTATAATTGGAATATGTTCTGATACAATAGGAGTTCAAATGGGAGGAAAAGATATTCCTAAAGATGAACAATTAGAAGTAGAAATGTTAGGACAAATATGGGTTAAGACAAATGAAACAGATATTAAACCAGGACAGATGGTTAAAGCAAATACAAACGCAACTGTATCAATTACAACAAATAAAGAAGAAAAATTCGGTATTACTTTAACAAATGTTGTAGATGGAAAAGTTCAAATAGTTTATAATGGTTAATAATTGTAGAACAGTAGGAAAATGGAATAGTTTATATGAAAGTAATTAATAAAACAATATTATTTATTTTCCCTCTAACTAATAATCAGTTAGGGGGGGTAAGTAATAAAAATATTTACTCCCAATATTGTTAAAATAAAGAGGAGTGAATATAAAATGAATGTAAATGGAAAATATTTAAAAGATGAAAGTGGACAAACAATTAGTCCAGTTGTAAGTATAGATACAGTTTATTTAGATGATACTAAATTAAGTGAGTTAGTTGATTTAGAAAGAACAGAAACTATTGTAGGAACATACGAAGAAGAAGGATATTTATATGCTAGAAATATAGTTATACAAATAACTCCAGGTAATCGCGTAGGATATACAGTAAGTAATTCTGATATAGATATAAAATATTTTATAGGAAAATATTTTTGTGTAGCAGGTTACCAATACATTTTACCTTATTATGAATCTTCTACAAAGTTTTGTAGAATAGAAGTTGCAAATAATGGTATTTATGCCACTACCGGTACAGATACAAATATAGGTCAAGGTTCTATAACAGGAAGAGTATTTTATACTAAAGTTTAAATAAAGGAGTATTATTAAATGAGTGATAATACAAGAGGTAGACAACAACTTGAAAAAATATATGGAAAAGGTTGTATGTTTAAAAAAGCGAAGGTAGAAGAACAATTACAAAATCGTAAAAGGAAAATAAAATCATATAAAAGATATGTACAAGAAACACATTATACACTAAATAAGATAAGAACATTAGAACAACATATGACATATCATCATTTAAAACATAGAAGTGAACGGAGGAAAAACAGATATAAATAATGGAGCTATTTTAAGTGAATTAGTACATAGATATATACATTCACTTCCTAGAGAAGATGAAGAGTTAATAAATAATATGATAAGACAGTATAAAATAGACGGAAGTTTACTAATACCAACACAAGAAGGATTACAAATACAAGAACCTTTCCAAATAGATTTAGATTTAGATTATGATTTTGATAAAGAAGATTGTATTACAATACCTGTATATAATAATACTAAAGAGGATTACGAAAAAAGGCAAAAGTTTAATAGAGCTAGAGAAAAAAGAAAAACACAAAGATTTATACAAGACGAATTAGAATTTATGGAACAGTTGCAAGAAGATGAAAGATAAATTTAAAAATATTTATATAAACCCTTTACAAATTTTAAATAATATGTTATAACATATTTATAAATTAAGTTATTAAAATTTTATATATAATAAAGGAGGAATCTTAAAGATGAAAAAAGATATTATTAGTGAAACAATGAAATTATTAAATGAGAATTATTTTGAAAGTAAATTACAAGAAACTAGTCCTAGTCAAAATACTCCATATTCTATAGGAGATAATATAATTGAAGATACTGTTTCAAAAGAAGAATGGAGAATTAGTCATTTAGTAGGAGATGCTAACTTTTGTGCTGGAACTCCAGATGATGTATTAGAAGAATTAAGTTATTTATATGGACCTGAAGGAGAAGGTATTGGTTGGACAGAAAAAGAAGTACAACCAATTGAAGATTTAGTAAATAAACATAGAAATGAATGTAAATATGTAGCTGTTGAATTTCCAATGTTTTTAGAAGAACAACCAACAGTTTATATTTATAAGATAGATGAGGATGGTACTATTTTAGAAATTTTAGATTCTTATATTTATAAAAATGAAGACACATTAAATGAAAGTAAATTACAGATAAATGAAGATTTAGAAGATGGCGACAATAAGGCTTATCATAACGAAGTAAATGAAAAATTAAGACAAGCAGATACAAATATAGACCGGTTAAATGATAATGATTTTAAATGTGCTATTACTTATTATCAAAATATGTTTCCAGGTGATGAAGGATTAACAGAAAAAGATTATCAAAAAATTTACGAAGCTTTACCTAATAATGAAATGCAACAAGAATTTTCAAATATGTGGGAAGGAATCACAGAGGAGTGGAATGTAAACCAACAAGAATATGATGCATTTAAAAATGTAATTGAAAATTTAGATTTACCTTCATATAAACAAGGAATGTTTCCATTATCTGTTAGTTGTATAAATAATGAAAATCGTGATTCTTATTTTATACCAGAATATAAAGATATTAATGATTCTTCAGTAGATATACAAAAAGATGATTTATATACTAAAATGTTAGAAGATTAATACTCTTTACATATTTTAAATTATATGTTATAATATTAATAGTTATTACATATAATATATAAAGGAGTTTAAATATGAATATTAAAGATAAGTTAATTGAATCACTATGTAATTTAATAAAGAAAGAGGAACAAACACAAAAGTTATGTGAATTTTCAATGTCTAAACAATATATAGTTAATAAATTATGGGATATAAGATTAAAAGTCAATGAACATTTAATTTGTTGTTATATTTGGAATAATACAGATAATTATAATCATTGGAAAACAGAAGTAGGTGGTTTTTTTGAAAAATTACCTAGAGTAAAAGGAACAAATAAATTTCCAACAGAAAAACAATTGCATAAATGGATAATAGATGATACAATAGAAGAAATAGAAGACAGCATTAATTATCTTGTAAGAAGAACAGAACAAGATGAAAAAGTAAATATATCAAAATATGATTCTAAAGTATTACAAAATTATTTAATAGACTTTTGGAATTGGTTAGCAAATTATTTAGCAGATGGCAACGAGGTAATGCCAAATGATATATACAGTGAAATAGACGAGTTAGTAAATAAATATAAATAGATGTATTTTAAAATACATCTATTATTTTTGAAAATACTATTGACATATTTTAAAATACATTGTATAATATTTAATGTAAATAAAAATACACATAGTGTAAAATTAGTTTATTTACAGAAAGAGGTAGAAATATGAATAGTAGTACACAATTAATGATTTTAAGACCTGGAACAATTCCAGACAGAGATGTAATTTTAGGATTAAGAGGAACAAAAGCATTAAGTGTTTCAATGAAAGGTATGGATAGAGAAACAAAAGTTACAACTTGGTCATCTTTAGTAAGAACAGTAATTAATTGGTTAGAAGAAGATTTATTAGATATGGTAAATGCCATAGGTGTAGAAAGATTTAATGAAAAATATATTGAAACATTAAATCAAAAATTAAAACAAACAGAAATAAAGCTAAATAGTAACTGTCCAGTAGGTATATTTAAAGATAACGATATAGATAATTATATAAATAGTTCAGTATATCTTAATAATCAAAATCATAAATTAAAATTATTTGATTATAGTGGACATAGCTGGAATATATGTACAGTATATACAGGTGAAATAATATTTGCCTTATCTACATTAATATCTATATTAGATGATTTTAAATGTAATATTTGTATGCAAAAAAGTTTAACTAACATACCAGATATGTTTGATATACAAATAGTTTATATAAATAGAAAAGATTTACAATTACAAGAAGTAAATTTAGATAATTTTAATATAGAAGAAGATATAAATAAGAGTAATGTAAAAAATGCTATTGTAATAGCTTATGCTAGTTGTAAGTCTGTAGAAGCACAATTACTTAGTATATGTAGTATGTTAGATATAGACACAGACTTTTTAGATAAATTTTAATAGTTATTAAATATAATAAATTTGAGTAAAATATTAGTAGGTAGAAATACCTACTAATTTTTATTTTATGAAGGAGGAATTTAAAATGGATTGGATGTCAGTTTTAAATCAATGTTTAGACATTATATTACCAGCTATTGCATCAGTAGTGGCCGTTTTATTTGGAGTACTTGGTACAAAAATTAAACAAATTTATAATGAAAAAGCACAAAATGAAACAGTAAAAGTGGTTGTAGACAATGTAGTAAAATGGGTTCAACAAGTATATTATGAATTAGAAGGACCTGAAAAATTACAAAAAGCATTAACAGAAGCAAGCACAATATTAAATGAAAAAGGTATAACAATATCAGAAACAGAATTAGATATGATGATTGAAAGTGCTGTATATGGATTAAAAAATGGAACACAACAAGCTGAAGAAGTAGTAGAAATATTACCAGAAACAACAGAAACAACAGAAACAGTTATAGAAAATAAATAATATATAAAGATTGTAATATTTTAGGTTTATAATTTAAGGAAAGGAGAAATAAAATAATGTCAAGTGGAACAATTTCAGCAAGTGGTTCGTGGCATACAGGTCCTACATTGGCAGCTTCTGGATCTGTTACATTCACAAGACCAGATGAAGCCAGTACTACTATACAAATATCTGGTTCTTTAGGTAACTATCCTGTTCGCCCAGATGATCCGGAATATGAATATCATCTAAGAGTTGGTTATTATATAACTATAGACGGACGTACTGTTTGTAGTGGTACTGTTTGTAGTTCTAGTGAAAATGGTAGTGGTAGTACCTCTGTAAATGCTACTGCTTCTTCCGACAATAGTTATCCTCGAATTGAAATACATTATACTTGTGGGGAATCCCCTCAATGTACAAAAGGACATCCTGATGAGGTTGTAGGTAGTGGATATATTAGTTTACCTTATAACCCATATAAAACACCTACCATAGGTTGTAGCACTTCTTATAATATTTCAATATTTGATCGAAGAAGGGAAATGTGGGTTGACGCCAATTATTCAGGTGATGATTCTCCTACAACTACATGGGTCGTAGTAAATGGTAATAGAGAAGATTGGAATATAGGAAATAGTGGTGGAACTTATGGATTTATACCTAGTCAAAAAGGTGTGTCTGATGGTGTGTCATATACATTTCAAGCCTATAGACAACATAATTATGCTACAGATAAAGTAGCTTCTACAAGTTACACATTATATACATATAGAACACCAATTATTAATAGTGTTAGTGTAGATAATCCTAGTTTTAGTGGATTTGGAAAAGTTAATTTAAGTTGGAGAACAAATGCCAGAAGATGGAGTACAAGTCCAACAGAGGAACCATTTAAAACATACATTAGATTTAATACATCAAGTCCTTTGGCAGAATGGTTTGAATGTTCAAATAATAATCCTACTGGACCTAATACAAGTAATGAAACTTCTTTACAGTCCGTACAAATAACAAAAGATATGATTGATACTTATTTCACCGTAGCTGAAAGATGCCAAGAATCATATAGTACTACCGTACAAATGAAAAGAACAAATGTATCAAGTACTATTGAAGCTGAGAGTAATACATTTGCAATTACAATACAATTTGCCCCAAAATATGCTCCTAATCAAATAAATTATTGGGATTACAATTCTTCTGCAAGTAATAATAGAGGTAATAGTATAAGTCCTGGAACAATATGTTATCTAGATTCACATCCTAGGATAGTTATAGATTGGTCTATGCCAAATCAAATAGATAGAGGTGTAATAGACGGATATGAATTATATATTTATTCAAGTAGTTCTTATACAACTCATAAAACATTTGATGTTCCTGTGGGAGGTATTGTTACAGATTTATATGGGCAGTATGTAGCAAATATAAGAAGTGATTTATATAGGGGACAAATGAATTATGTTGGGGTTAGGGCTTATTATATAAATCCATTAGGTGACAAAATGTACGGACCAGAGTTAAGAAAACAATTTGTATTTCCACTTGGAAGATTATATACACCAAAAATATCATACCCTGTTAATAATTCAAGATGGCATAATAAAAATTTTAGAATATTATTTGAGTTACCAACAGATGATGATTATGATGTTTTAAGTAGTTATATTTCAAATGATACATATACATATAAAGAGATTGAATTAACTATTAATGGAACAGTATATAAATATACAACAGACTCTAATATATTCAGTATAAATAAAATGGGTTATAAGTATAGAGTTTGTGTAAATCCATCAATATTAAGTTCATTTCCTGATACAGATACATATAGAATTACAGTAAGGGTACAAAAAAATTATTTTATGAATATTTGGTCCGGCACAAGTAGTACTACGGTTGTATATAAGACTCCTGTTACAAGACAAAATTTAGTACAATTTACACCAATATTGGCAACACATTATAAACACGTACAATCAAGTTCAATACGTTTATATAATACATACCCAATAAAGTCTTTACCAACTAATAATGTGGATCAGGATGTAGGAGATGTTATTTATGCCAAACATTATCAAGCTATATTTGATACAGTTTTAGCAATACAAGATGGAGTAAATACATGGGCCCGTTATGATTCGGGTAAAGATCGATGTAAATTTCAACAAAACATAGATGAGTTTTCAGGTTCAGATAAAGCAACTAACGATTTAATAACGGCTCAAGATGATGAAAGACCAACAAGACAAGGAAGAAATTATTTTAATATTTTAGTAGATAGTATGAATAAGTTATATTAAAAAATTAAGTAAAATAATAGTAAAGGAGTTGATATAATATGTCATTAAAAGGTATAGATATAAGTAAATGGCAACAAGGTATGGATTTGGGTGCTGTTGATTTTGATTTTGTTATAATTAAAGCGACTGAAGGAAAATCATATGTAGATGCTTATTGTGATAGTTTCTTTCAAAAGGCTTTAAGTATGGGTAAAAAAATAGGTGTATATCACTTTGCAAATAACCCATCAAATTCTGCCGAACAAGAGGCAAATTGGTTTATTGAAAATACTAAAGGATATATAGGAAAAGCTATTCCAGTTCTTGACTGGGAAAGTAAAGATACAAGTAATGTGGCTTGGGCTTTAGAATGGTTACAAAGAGTAGAACAAGCTTATGGATGTAAACCAATGATATATATGAGTGAAAGTGTTGTAAACAGACACAACTGGAGTTCTGTAGTAGCTGGAAATTATGGATTATGGGTTGCAAAATATAGAGATTATAATCCAGATTATAATTACGATATGAGTAATGCGGGTAGTGCTCCATCTGTAAAATATTGGTCAACTATTGCAATGTGGCAATGGACTTCTTGTGGAAGACTTAATGGATATAATGGAAATTTAGATTGTGATATATTTTATGGAGATAGTGCTGCGTGGAATGCTTATGTAGGAAACGGTGAAGGAACAAATGTAGATATAGGTGAATCTACTGTAAAACCGGACCCAGAGCCAACTAAGAAAACTAATGAAGAGATAGCAGACGAAGTTATTGCTGGACAATGGGGTAACGGAGATGAAAGAAGAAATAAATTAGAAGCAGCTGGATACGATTATGAGTCAATACAAAAAATAGTAAACCAAAGATTTGAATCACAACCAGCAAATAGTACATATACAGTTAAATCAGGAGACACTTTAAGTGGTATTGGTTCTAAGTTGGGTGTAAATTGGCAAAGTATTGCTAGTGCAAATGGAATATCAAGTCCATACACAATATATCCAGGACAAGTGTTAACAATACCAGGAGGAAGTACAACAAGTACATCTACTTCAACAAATAGTACATATACAGTTAAATCAGGAGACACTTTAAGTGGTATTGGACAAAAATTAGGAGTTAATTGGAAAAATATAGCAAACGCTAATGGTATTAGTTCTCCTTATACAATTTATACAGGACAAAAATTAACTATTCCAGGTGGAAATACATCTACAACAACTAGTAGAACATATACTGTAAAGAGTGGAGATACACTTTCTGAAATAGGACAAAAATTAGGAGTTAATTGGAAAAATATAGCAACAATGAATGGAATATCAAGTCCATATACAATTTATGTAGGTCAAAAATTAAAATATTAATAAAATAAAAATAGTGTAGTGTTTAGTAAGCTACACTATTTTTATATACTTAAATATTACGACAATCAATTTTAAACCGTTTTTATATAGAATTAATATAAGATTATAGTAAAATATTATTAGATGGAATTTCAAAAGTTCTATCATACATCACTTCCTATAAAATAGTAAGAGTAGTTTATACAAACTACTCTTATTTATTTTGTAAAATATTATTAGAGTAAGTAACGTAAGGTGGTGAAATAAGAAATTGAAATTTAAATTACAAGAAAAAGCTAATATCGATTGGAATAATTATCTTACTAGGGATGAAGTGAAAAAGTTTCTTAGTAAGGATGATAAAATAGAAAGTGCTGAAAATATTATATATGATACACAAGGTAATTTCTTTAACAAGTATTGGAAAGATTTTAAAAAACAGGGATGGAAAAAATTAGAATTAGTAAACGATTTAGAAAGATTTTATACTAATGGTCACTTAATAACAGAAGGAATACATTTAATAGCTTATGTTAAAGATAAAAAGAGTGGAGAGTATTCTACAATAGAAGATAGAGATTATAATTCTAAAAAAGATTTTGAAAAAGAATTAAAAGCAAATGGATATAGTAATATATCTATATTAGATAATAGAGATATGTATTTAATTGATAATACTAATTACACAAGAGTATCACAATTAAAGAAAGATTTACAACAACTTAAAAAAGATATTAATGATACTAAGGATAAATATCCTGCTTTATATAAAAGTTATGTTAAAGAATATGACAAATTAAAAACTATATATGATAATGTAATGAAAATATCTTTAACAGAAGGATATGTATTAAAAGGAATACAAGATGGAAAATCTTTTAATATTTCTTTTAACGATAATAAAGAAAAATTACAAAAATTTATGGATGAATTACAACCAAAACATAGAAATATAGATATGTTTATAGTAGAAGAAAGTAAGAAAATAGAAGCATTAAAACCAATTAAAAAAGGACAAATGAAGATATTAAATATTGGTGGTGAAAAATTACAAGAAAACCTTAAAGATATAGTATTATACCACGGTTCATTAAACACTAATTTAACTTACTTGGATATAGGTAAGAGTACAGGTAATGGTGACCAATTAGGTAGAGGAATATATCTAACAACTGATTATGAACAGGCTCAAAGTTATGCAGGTAATAATGGAAAAGTATATAAAGTTAAATTAGATGATAGTTTAAAATTATTTAATTTAAATGACAAGTTAAGTGATAGTATTAAACAACAATTAATTAAAGAATTAGAGAACTCTAATAACAAAGATATTAAAAATTATATTTGTATGTTTAATAGAAAAGTATATGATGTAAAAGATAAACAAGAGGGTTTAAAATTTTATCAAGATAAACAAAAAGAATGGGAACAATTAGACGGTAAATATTTTGGTAACAGACCTAAAGTAGTTAAAAATGGAAATAATCTTCAAGTTATATATACAGATTACAGTGATATACAAAGTGCTATAAATAATATGACAGGTGAAAATCTTATAGATACATTAAGAGGAGATATAGACCCAGATGTATTTGTAACAATCATAACAAATAGTGGATATGATGGAGTTATAACAAATAATAATCACTGGTATGTAATATATAAAGACATTAATAAAGTTCATATTTTAAATGAAAATAGAAAATTTGATAATAAAAATAAATTAGAAGAAGTAAGTAGAAATGAATTATTAGTAAAAACAAAAGGAGAAACAATAACAAGATATAATAAAGCCGCAGGATATAAAGGATTTAGTATTATAAATATAGATACATCGGATTTATTAAGAGGAAACACATTAACAGTAACTTGTAGAGTAGGAAAATATAATGATGTATTACAACTTGAAGATGTATTATATTGGATACAAATAGTCGCAGAAAATAAACAACAAAATCAAATAAATACAAAAGGAATAACAGAAGCGTTATCTAATTCAATAGATGGAATGGATATAAAAGTAGATTGTAATTGTGGGGATTTTTGTTTAGAAGAGAATACATTAATAAAATTATTAAATGGACAGGTTGTAACAGTTAAACAATTAAAAGAGTTATTCGATAAACAAGAAGAATTGTGGATTTATTCAACGGATGAACAAGGTGATTTTAGACCTGGTAAGGTTAATAACGTATGGATAAGTGGATATGTAAATGATATGATAAAAGTTACTTTAGATAATGGAAAAGAAATTATAACTACACCAGAACATAAATATATGATGAGAGATGGAAGTTATAAAGAGGCACAAGATTTAAAAGAAAAAGATTCTTTAATGCCTTTGTATTTTAGCTATACAAACGGCTATGAAAATGTAAAAAGAAATAGTATTAAGTATCCAACTAGATTTGATAGTGTGTATAAAATAGTAGCTGATACAGTTTTACAGGAACAAAAACAACTGGCTAAGGATAGAACAGGGGAAGATATTATACAAATACATCATAAGGATTTTAATAAGTTAAATAATTATCCATCTAATTTATATCCTATGGGTAAAATGGAACATTGGATGTATCACGCTCATCTGGGTGGTAAAAATTTAGAGGCATTACAGGAAGGTAGTAGACGTTTTTGGACATCTGATCCAAGAAGATTTGAAACTAGAGAAAAACAAAAACAAGCTGCAAGGAATTATCAGTTAAAAATGTGGAGTAGTTTTACACCAAAACAAAGACAAAAATACATTAAAAAATTATCATATAATACTGATAAACAAAAATTATCCCAATCTTTACAAAATGTATGGAATAATTATACAGAGGAGGAAAAACAACAAAGATTACAAACTAATAATTTTGTAGTAAATAATCCAATGTTAAATGAACAGTTTATAAAATCTGATAAGTTTATAGAGAGAAATAATAATATAAGTAATTCTTTAAATAGTTATCATAGTAAACTAACTAAAGAACAAGAACAGAAAATTTACGGTTGGGCAAAAAATAAACATTTCACAAAAGAACATAGAAAAAAACAAAGTGAAAGTATGAAACAATTTCACAAACAACACCCCGAATTTATACAACAACATTATGAAGAAATGGTTAAAGGTGCAGAAAAGGGTAGACAAAATAGAAGAAATAAAAAATTACAAAATATGACGGAAGAAGAAAAAGAATTATTTTTATTTAAAGAACAACTTAATAATGTAGATATTAGTAATTATACACTTTCACAGAAAAACGTTATAGGGCATATAAAACCAGTTCTTATTGAAATATATAAAAATAAAGAAGATTTTACAAAAGAAACTTATAATAAATATAGAACTAAATTTAATGCACCTAAATTAGAAACATTAGAAAAGATTTTGGGTAGTTGGGTTGATATATGTAATAAATATTGTTTAAGTTACAATCATAAAGTAAAAAGTGTGGAATTTATACATTATAAAGAAGCTATACCTGTTTATGATATAGAAGTAGAAAAATATCATAATTTCTATGTAGATGCTGGAGTAATGTTACATAATTGTTATAGATTTGCATATATCGCTACCGAATGGGGATATAAATATGGAAAACCAGAAACAAGACCAGCTGATATAAGAAATCCAAATGGATTTGGAGCTCTATGTAAACATTTAACAGCAATGTTAAGTAATAAAAAATGGTTACAACAAGTAACAAGTACAGTTATGGATTGGTGTGAGAAAAATATAGACAAAATAAATGAATTTTTAAAATTAACAGATGAAGATGAACAATTAACCTTACCAAATGAACTTGCTAGACAAAATGCAAAATTAAGTTGGCAAAATAGAAGTAAAACTAATATAGGTGATAATAATGAAGAACAAAATGCAGAAGATACTGAAAATGATTTACAAGATGTTGATAATAACAACGAAGATACTGATAATTCTAATAGTATTAATAATACTACGAATAGTAATGTAGACGACGAAACAGAGCTTGAAGATATAGATGCCAAAAAATAATTAAAAAATATTTATAAAAATCCTTTACAAATTTTTAAAAATATGTTATAACATAATTGTAAATTAAATATGGAGGAATTTTAAATGAAAAAGAATATTATAAGTGAAACAATGAAATTGTTAAATGAGGAAACAAGTAGTCAGACAGTTACATTAGGTAATGTAAAAGTAAAGTTTATGGACAGGATGAATTAGATTGTTTTAATGCTATAAAAAATAAAATACACGGATTAGAATCAAATGTAACAGCTTTAAATATAGATTTAATGCTAGAGGACAATACATATATAGAGTTTAAAACAAATGATGGTGCTGGAGAATTTATAGTTATATTTAGTAATGAAAATTTTGGAAAAGTAACAAATGTACAAACAACATTTTCAAATCAAGAAATAACACAAGATTTTATAACATTAGCAAATGAATTATATACATTAAAAAATTAAAAATATAATAAAATGTTATATTATAAATAAGGAGGAGGTAAATTATGAATAAAAAGGAAAAATTAGAAGAAGCTACAATAAAAGTATTACAAGGAAAATTAATTGAAAACGAAGATAAAAATTCTATGTTAAAAAGTTTAATAGCAGATATAGTTAAAAATAACGATTTTACATTAAACCAAATAAATTTTGTTTTAAGTTGTGATACGACAAGTGGTTGGAGAAAAGAACTTACTACTGAACAAATAAAATACATAATAAATAATTATAGTAACTTAATAGGTTCTACAGATAAACAACAAGATAATAATTACGAAGGTAGATTAAATGAATTAATTCGTATTTTAGTTGTTACTAATGATACTAATTTAACGGATTTCTTATTTAAAAATAATTATTCAGAATCAGACTTATATATACTATTTAGGAATGTGGTATCTGATTTTAAGGATAAAAAAATTACTAAAGAACAACTTGATTTTATTATATATTCAAAAATAACAGATGAAGATACTATAGATAGTATAATTAAAGCCTTTAGTGAGGATAAATTATCTATAAATCAGATAAAACAAATGATTAAAGACGGTAAAATAGGTTCAAAAAATGATAAAACAAAAACGTCTGGAAATGAACTATTAAATGAATTATCTAATCAACTAAATGATGTAATAGACTTAGCATATGGTTGGGAAGTTGATGAGGATAGTATTTCCGGTGTTATAGACGATGATTATACTGTAGACATATATGCAAAAAATAATGGAAATAATATTGTTTTAGAGTATGAAAATAAAGAATATACAGATGTTAATACACTAATAAAAGATGTTATAAAAGATGTGAAAGCATATACTCAATCTGTAATAGACGAATATGGTGAATACCCAAATTATTTAAATAATATTAAATAATTATTATAATTAGATTTAAAATAAAAAATTAATAAGGAGTAATCGAAGTATGAATATGAACGATAAATTAACAGAAGCCACTATTAAAGCTTTACAAGGAAAATTAAATTTAACAGAATCGTATGAAGTAACTATTCAAGAATTAGAAAAGTATATAGACAAACCAACTTCTTACGATGTTGAAGATATAAATAAATATACAACAAAAGGCAATTACCCAACTATAGACCATATAATTAAAGTAATGCAAGGTGCTAACGCAGACTGGTTAAATTATACTAATAATGGAAAAGTAGCACATTATTCTATATATCATATTATAGATGTCCTTAGAGCTTATTCTAAGGGTTACGATGATAAAGGTATACAAGCATTAATGAATTCTTATGGAGTTGAGCATACTGGAGATGTTGGAGAACTTGCTATGAAAGCTTCTAGATTAAAACTAACAAGTGAACAGATTTCTACAATGGCAAATGAAGATATAGATGATATGTATCAAGAACAAATATTAAATAAAAGAGGTAAAACACAACAAACAAATACAAAGAATAAATATACTAATTATTTTAAATCAATAGGATTATCTGATACAGACATACAATATATATTAAATAAATTGCAATCAGAAGACTCATATACTGGTAAAGGATACTCAACAACAATTACAAATATGGTTAGGGATAACCTTAATGAGGAAGATGGAAAATTTCTTATACAATTAATAAGAAAATATAGACGTGACGACGGTTACAATACAAATAATATGATTGCCTCCTATTATTTAGAAAAAATATTAGCTTCAGGTTTCGGTAGTAAAAACATACCAAATAAATTTATTGAAGATATTTATAAAGAACGTGTAAAACCAAAACAAATTGAAGAAATACTATTAGGTATAAAAAATGGTTTAACAACAGAACAAGTATTATCTTATATGGACCTAGATTTTAGTCCTCAAAAAATGAGAAAAATAAGACAAGGTTTAGAACAAGGAAAAACAATGGAACAAATATTTGCAAAATCAAAACCAAAACAAAAAGAATATTCTGGTTTAACACCAAAACAAATATATGATGACTTATTAAAAGATGAAGGTGAAGATTATTTAAATGATTTAGCTTATGCCTATATGCAGACTAAAGATTTTGATTATTGGTTAGAGGAAGTAAGTGATTGGTCATTTGAAGAGTATGGTGGATTAATACCAGGAATAATGGAAGAATATAATGTATCAAGAAGTACAGCTATGGCAGTGGCAAAAAGATTATATAAAGAAGTTTCTGAATAAATAATTATTAATATAATTAGGAGGTAAAACTTATGATATATAATAAGGATAAAGAATATACTTTAAAATATGTAACAAGTGAAGGAGAACAAAAAGAATTACAATTATTAAAAGAAGCTAAGAAACAACAAATTAAGAAGGAGTTTTAAAAATGAAAAAAGATGTAGTAAGTGAAACAATGAGATTATTAAATGAAAACAATGGAAAATATTATTATGACGTTCATATATCAGAAGATGAAGTAACAGGAATGGGATATTCAGTATTTGTAAAATCTGACATACATTTTGACGAAGATCTAGAAGCAGAGGATATAATAGACTTAGCAATACAACAAGGTAAATTAGATTCAGAAGAAGCACAATATTGTGATTATGTATCAGAAATAGATGAACAAGAATATTTGGACGCAGCACCACACAGTTCATTAACAGAAGATGAACAAAATACTGATGTATATAATGCATTAAAGGAATTAGAAAAAGAAAATGATTTTAGTTCTGTTTCAAGATATGGTGGTGAAAATATACATATATCTTTATATGTGGGGGATAGACAAGAAATATATGGCAGTATTGATACAGTAAATAAAACTGCAAAACTAACAGCAGGTTCAGGTCCAAACCCATTAGACCCAGATTTTTTAGCATTATTAAATAAGTTAGCACAAATATTAAAAGGATATAATATGTTACATTATTAATAAAGGGGGTATAATCAATAATGTTATATAATAAAGATACAGAATACAATATTAAATATATAACAGTAGATGGTGATAAGAAGGAAATAACTTATACACCAGAAAAAGATATGTCAGTACCTGAAATAATTACAATGTTAAAAAATAAAGATAAAGATTTCTTTAAATTATTAAAAGAAAGTAAGTTTGATAAAGTGTCTAAAAAGATATTTAATAAAGGAAAACAAGATGGTATGACAAAAGATGATGCTGATGCAATTGCAGCAAGTATAGGAAGAAAAAAGTATGGAAAGGAGAAATTTCAAAAAATGGCACAAAAAGGAAAGAAAACAGAAGCAGATAATACTAGTGGAACATTATCAATAGATTTAAATACAGGAGTATTACCTATAGTAGATGTAGATATGTACTCTATGAGTGATATGATAAATGATTTTGATGTAACACAAAAGGAACTAGATGATATAGTAATGGAGACAGCACCAGAGTATATAGAAGATACATTAAGTGAAATATTATCAGGGGTATCTGTAATTGCAAAATCTGTATATCATCCATCACAATATAATTATTCCGGAGATGAATTAGAGTTTACATTAAATTGTGATAAAGGAGGTTATGAATCTCTAAAAGAAAGAACATTACAAAATGAATCATTTAGTAAATTCTTAAAAGATAACTATTCTTCACACAGTGGTTTTATATCATCTATGGCAGATAATTTAGATGATTTTGAAACACAGGAAGAATGGAAACAGGTAGTACAAGTTATAATGTTTAATGTACCACAAAAAACACTAGAATATAATAAAGATGCATATAATGATAAATTTATGGATATATTAAGTTCAAATTATCCAATGATAGATGACGAAGATTATGATGACTATGTAAATGAAGATTTAGAAGAAAGTAAAAAAATGATAAAAGAAAATAATGCAACTGAAATTGATGAAAATAAAAAAATAGTAGAGGATGATGAGGTAGAAATGATAGATAGTGACAGTAAGGGTGAAGATATGACAGAAACACAAGAAAATATGGAACAAGCTGTACAAGAATTAGGGGATATAGATTCTGAGACAGAATTTGGAATAGATACTATTGCAAGTACAATAGATGTATTAATAGCTGATGAACAATCTGCAATAGATGGTTATAATTCCTTCTTGGAACAATGTAAAGAAACAATACCGGAAGAATTATATAATACAATAGAAAAAGAATTACAAGAAATAATACAAGACGAAGAAGACCATATAAATAAACTAAATACTATTAAAAATGTTCTTCATACAGAAGATGTTCCTTTAGACGAGTCTAAAATATTGGAAAGTGTAAAAAACATAGAAGATTTAGAAGTTGGGGATGAATTAACAATACCTTATGCTAGAGGTCCTAAATATACAGAGGACAAATCACAATGGGTAAAAGGTAAAGTTATAGATATGGGTACTGATTATATAGATTTAGAAGTACCAACAACTTTAACCGTAACAAAAAGACAAGCAGAAGAATGGTTGTCTAAATTACAATAAAGAGTAGTCTATAAACAGAATTAAATTTAAATTATATTATATTTATGGAATTAGTGTAAAAACTAATTCCTTTTTATTTTTCTTTAAAAAGTAAAATATTATTAGATATTAATATAAAGGAGTATTATGAAATATGTTTTATTTAGTATTAAATGACGGTAGAAAAATAAACATATTATTTATTAGCAAAATATATGTTCAAGATACAGATGTTATTTATGAAACGGCAGTAGGAAGTTTAGATGTAACAAAAGAACATTTTGAAACAGAACAAGATGCTAATAACAGATATGAGAATTTAAAACAATTATATGTATAAGAGGTGAAAAATTAAATGTTTATATTATTAAAATCTGGAACAATGTTAAATACAGTATGGTTACAAGATTATTATCAAGGAAAACACGATAAAACTAAATTAATATATTTAATGGTTAATGGTACAAAAATAGTAGAAGAATATGATAGTGAACAAGAAGTTCAAGATAAAGTACAAGAAATAACAGAAAATATAAATTCTGGTTCTACTACACCAAAATTTAATATAAAAGTAGTTGATGAATTACCAACAACTAATATATCGGAGACTACAATATATTTATTAAGAACAGGTGATGAAGAAGATAATATGTATTCAGAATACATATATGTAAATAATGATTGGGAATTACTTGGTACACAAAAATTAGATTTATCTAATTATTATAATAAACAAGAAATAGATACAATGTTACAATGGAAAGAATATTAATATAAAGGGGGTAACAATATGGATACATTAACATATAGAAAGAAAATACCTACAGAAAATATTAATATTGGTGATGTTATAATGCTTGATGTAGAAACTGGCTATATACAAAGAGCTGTACTTGAAAAATTTCCAGAATATAGTATTAATAGTAGCTTAGTTATTGGTATATGTATAAGTAGTGATAATGAAACACCGCCTACTATAACAATAGATGGAGGCAAATCTAATACTATAGATAGACAGGAACTAAATGGAGGAGATTCTACAAGTACACAAACAATAATTATATATGGAGGAGATTCTACACAAAATCCAAGAGAAATAATACAAGTAGCCTACACAGGAGAACAAATGGTAAATTTATGTAGTTCTGTAAGGATAGGAGATAGATTATGTATTAGTAACCAACCTGGAAAAGCTATGTCAAAAGATTATTTAGGACAAGAATTTTATAATTTAAGGTCAATAGGAAAAGTTATACGAGTAAATAAACAAACTAAACAAGCAAAAGTATTATTAGATATCGAATAAGAGGAGGTTATTAATAGTGGAAGAAAATCAATTATATACAATTATACTACGACACGATACAAGTTCACAATGGATGGTTAATGACCCTATTTTAGCTTTAGGAGAATACGGTGTTGAAGATGATACACATAGAGTTAAACGTGGGGATGGACAAACTAAATGGTCAGAATTAACATATGATACATTTGGACTTGAATATATGTTAACATTTGAAAATATACGAGGAGATGTTACAGATAATAAATCATTACAAGAAGCTTTAAACCAAAAATTATCTGTAGATACATTTGAAGATTCTAACAATAGTGTAATTACATCTATAACATTAAAAGAAGAAACAGGAAAAATAGGTAGAATAACAAAAGTAAGTAAAAATGTAAAATTTAATAATACTGTAACAAATTATATAGATATTATTTCAAAAGATAATTCTATTAATGGAATATGGAGTATAGATAATGATGGAGTAAATATATTAAATTTACAAGCTGTTTCTTCTGTAGAAAATTATGCTCCTTATAAAGAATACAAAATTAATCAACTATGTTTTTATAATAATGGATTGTATAGATGTATAGAAACACATATAGCAACTCCAGATTTAGATAAAACAAAATGGATAACATTATCTTCATTAAATGCTAGTGATATTAATTTTAATCCAGGTTCTACATCTTTAAAATCTAAAACAGTAAAAAATGCTTTACAAGAATTATCAAATAAAGTAGATGCAAAAGTAGAACAAACAACACAACCAAATAAAATATATGGAACTAATGGTAAAGGGGAACAAATATTATTAAGTAAAGATGATTTAGGAAAAGTAGATAGTGTTAATAATATTAATCCAGATGAAAATAAAAATGTAACAATAGAAGCCAAAGATATACAATACGATAGTGAAAATAGTACTTTAAATGTAAAACAAGCTATAGATTTAAAAGCAAATAATGTAGATGTAAAAGAACAATTAAATACTAAAATAGATAAAGATATTGGAGACACTGTTGTTACTAATATAGAATTATCAACAGACACAGATATACCTGCCTTTCATATTGTAAAAGCTGATACAGATAGTAAAAGTGAAACAGATTTATATTTACATTTAAAATCAGAAGGAAATATACAAACTTATGTAAAAAATGACGGTATTATAATTGACAGTACAAATATAGATAATAAGTTAAGTGAGATTTCAGGTAATGAAGACGAATTACAAGCATCTATACAAGAAATAAATACAAAAGTAGAAACAAATACAAATAGTATAACAACATTACAAGAAAAAACAGATTCATTACAACAAAACATAAACACATTAAATACAGATGTGGATAATGTGGAAAAAACGGTGGAAATTTTAAATAACAAATTATTAACAGTAGATTCAACAATAGAAAATATACAAGAGGATATTAATACAATAAATGAAACAAATGAACAACAAGATACACAAATTGCTGATAATACACAAAGTATTGAAGATTTAGATACAAAGTTAACAACAGAAGTACAAAGATTAGATAATAAAAATACAGAACAAGACACACAAATTACAACAATAAATAATACACTAGACGATATTAATAGTGATATTGATAATATAGATGAGAGTATTGCCGATTTAAATTCAGATATAGATAGTATAGAACAAGTAAATACAGAACAAGGAAACAAATTAGGATTAATAGATACTAAATTAGTAGATTTAACAAATAAAGATACAGATTTACAGGCACAAATAGATAATATTAATGAAGGACAAGGAACACAAGATACAGAAGTTGAAGGTATTAAAAAACAAATAGAAACAATTAATACACAAATAACAACAATAAATGAAAAAGACACAGAACAAGATAATACAATAGAAGGAATACAAAATGATTTAACACAATATAAATCTGATATGCAAGAAACAATAGAACAATTACAACAAGAGGATGCTAGTTTACAACAAGAAGATAGAAATATAAATGGACAAATTGAAACTATAAAATTAGATATCACAAATATAAGAGATACACAAGATGTATTAAATACTAATATAGAGGCTAATACACAAAGTATAGAAGAATTAGCTGAAAAAGAGGCTAACGATGTAAAAACACTACAAGCTAAAGATACAGAGTTAGAAACTAAAAATACAGAACAAGATGGTCGATTATCAAGTATTGAAAACGTTAATTCACAACAAAATACAAGATTGGATAGTATAGAAAAAACACAAACACAATTAGATACAGATATAAAAGGTGCTTTACAAGAAATACAAGATTTGGATACTAAAGTGGAAGAACAACTTGAAGATATACAACAAATTGCAGAAGACCAATCTACTATGATTGAAAGCATTACAAATAGTGTTGATGTAATAAATAATACTATAACAAATATTAAGAATAAAAATACAGAACAAGATAAAGCTATAGATAATTTAACAACAAAAGTAAATAGTAATAATGAAATATTAACAGAAGAAATAGATAATATAAATACTTTAAACCAACAACAAGCACAACAAATATCAGATATAAATAGTTCTATATCAGATATAAATAGTTCTATTATGAACATAAATGATACAGTTGCAGATATAAATGCAAGTAACTCATATTTAGATAATAAAGTAACAAGTATGGCAGGTGAATTAACAGCTGCAACTGAAAATAATACAAGACAAGATGGAGAAATAACTACATTACAACAAGATTTAGAACAACTTGCCGAAAAAGTAAGTGGAGATGAAACAGAAACAGATACAAATATACAAGAAATAAAACAAGATATAGAAGAATTAAATACAAGTTTAGAACAAACAAATAGTAATGTAAAAACAAATACACAACATATAGCAACTAACACAAGTGATATAGATAGTTTAAAAGAAAGAATGACAACAGCCGAACACGGTATAGAAACTAATACACAAAATATAACAACAAATACACAAAATATAGCAACTAATACAGAGGCTATAAATACTTTGAAAACTGAAACACAACAAAAATTAGATACAAAATTAGATAAAACATTTGCAGATAATGTAAATAAAGAATTGGTAAGTGATGTTAGAATTAGTCCTGTTACTCAACAAGAAGCCTCAGTATTATTAACAATAGAACAAGATAAATTAAATGTTGAAACTGGTGCTGTAAATACAAAGTCATTACAATTTAAATCAACAGATAATACAATACTTGCTACACCAGAACAGGATGAAGAAGGACATATTACAGCAATTAATTTGGCAACAAATTTAAATACAGATGTAAATTATTTTATAACTTCACAAACACTTGATGAAACAATAGGAAACACAAATACTATTCCACAAAATACAATAACAGCAATAACAAAAGAAGGAGTAGAAGTAGAAGATATTATAACAGATAGTGAAGGTACTTGGTCAAGAGTACAAAGTATAGATGAAGAACAAGATACAGTAACAACAATAACATTCCAAAAACAAAAGGATGCTAGTTGGGGAACAATACAAGGTTCAATATCAAATCAACAAGATTTACAAAATGTATTAAATACTAAACTTGATAAAACATTTGCAAGTGGTGAACTACAAAATAATATAATGGGAAGTATAGAATTTAGTCCATCAGGATTAAGAAACGGTGTATTTATAAGAACAAAAACTATTAATCCAACAAATTCACAAATAAATACATTTGAATCTTATATAACTTCTGATACAAAGCAATTAACATTTACACCTGGTTCAGATGGAATAGATTTAGGTGTAAATATAGAGAATGTAAATTTTGATAATAGTAATACAGGATTAACAAATAATAAAGTAGGAAATGTGTTAAGAGAATTAAAAACATTAGATAATGCAAAAGTAACAACAGAGACATTTAATACATTTAAAACTCAAAATACTCAGGATATAAATAATGCTGTACAAACAGCAACACAAAGTATTACGGAGGCATATACAAATGCTGATAAGGCTTTAAAACAAGAATTACAACAAGCTGATAGTAATTTACAACAAAGTATCACAGATTTACAAAATAATAAATTAGATAAAAACCAAGGAACAAGTAATACAGGAAAACATTTAATAGTAGATGAAAATGGATTAATAACTCCACAAACATATACAGTAGATGTAGGTGTAAAAACAGTAACAAGTGATTATAATTTAGTAGATAATACAAATGCTGCAAATCCAAAAATATTACAAGATACTACTAAACTTGATAAAGCCTTTAGTGATAAATATTTAACAGCATTAGGTATAGAACAAAATGACGAACAAGGTGTATTAACTGTAACAACAAAACAAGTAGCAAATAATTCAGATGTAATAAGTACTGTAGATTTTGTAGGATTAGGAAGTATAAAAGTTACATCCGCATATGATGAAGATAAACAAAATGATACAGTTAAAATAGACGGTAGTGAAATAGTTACACAAATAACAAGTGGATTAAGTACAAAAGTAGATAAAGTAACTACACCGAAAGTAATTTATGGAACAACAGCAGATGGACAACAAACTACATATAGTACAACAGAAATTGGTTCTGTAAATAGTGTTAATGGAGTAACTCCACAAAAAGATACAACAAATATATTAATTGACGGTTCACAAATTAATGTAGATGAAACACAAGAAGATAAAATAACAATTAAAGATAGTTTAAGTAATAAACTAGATAAAGTAAGTGGAGATACAGTATATTACGGTACGAATGCCGAAGGTAATCAAACAACATATAAAGTTGTAAATAATTACTTAACAAATCCATTAGTATTATCTGCAACAACACAAGATATAATAAGATTTAGATATACAAGTGTGGATAACCAAGGAGAGGAAACATTAATAGATAGAAAAATAATTGCAGATGATAAAGATATATTAATTACAGGGCAAGAGGATAGTACAGATATACATATTTCTGTAAATTCTGAAAATGTACATTTCGATACAAAGGAAAGTGGATTAACAAGTAATACTATATCAAATGCAATAAGAGAATTAAAAACACTTGATGATAGTAAAGTTACAACAGAAAATTTAACAACACAGCTTGAAACAATAAATAAAACAATAACAAATAATAAAAAAGAAGTAGATACAACAATACAAGGAATAGAAACAAATATAGATACTATTGAAGGAAATGTTACAAGCTTAACAAATAATAAACTTGATAAAGTAACAACTGCAAATGTACTATATGGTACAAATAGTACAGGAGAACAAACTACATATTCTACAAATGAATTAGGAAAAGTAGAAACAGTAAATAGTATAACACCGGATGAAAATAAAAACATATTAATTGATGGAACAAAAATTAATGTTGATGAAACAGAAGAAACAAAAGTTACAATAAAAAATGCTTTAGATACAAAATTAAACAAAGTATCACAAGTAAATAAAATATATGGTACAAATAAAGACGGAGAACAAACAACATACACAGTAACTAAACAGGATGATACATATTTGGCATATATTACAAATTTATCAGTAACAGATAATGAACAAACATTAACATTGAATTTATCAAGACCATTAATTGAAACAGGTGTAAGTACAGAACAACAAACTATAACTTTATTAAATGTAAATAAAGGTATTAAATTGGATACTGAAAATGATTTAACATTAATTACAGATTCTGAAACAATACCATTTGATACTAAGACAAGTAGTTTGGTAAGTACAAATATTGCGGAAGCAATAAGAGAACTAAAAACACTTGATGATAGTAAAGTAAAAACAACTGATTTTAATAATTATAAAACAGAAGTTACACAAGACATACAAGAAGCTGTACAAAATAAACCAACATTGTTACAATATACAAAAAATACAGAATATACAGTAGGACAACTTGTATATATAACAAGAACAGATAATATTACTTTAATGGGATTGGTATTAAAAACATTTACAAGCAATAACACAGAAAATAATACAGCAATACAATCATTTAAAGTAGATGTAGACAGTAAAAACATTTCATTAATTGGAATTCCAGTTGATTGGAATGATGATATTACAAATGCAGAAGTAACAGAATAAAATAATATAAGGAGAAGGAGTAGTAATTACAAAATTAGCTACTCCTTTAACAAATGATAATAATGAAGAGTCTATTAATTATAACACCTATAATAAATATATAAGAGATAGAAAATTATAAAATTAACTATCTCTTTTAAATTATAAAATGAGTTCTTAAAAATGAACTATAGATATAATAACATTTGTGTAAATATTTGTCAATATTTAATATCAAATATTTTGTAAAATATTAATAGAGGTAGAAAATTTAGTAAAGAAAGGAATAGGTGGTACATTAAATGAAAGTTAAGTTTAGTAGATGTAATTCAAGTGATTTGGCTTCATTACCTCTTGTAGATGGACAATTAACCTATGTAAAAGACACAGGGGATAACTATCTAGATGTAGGTACCACTAGAAATAAAATAACAGATATAGTATTTCTAGATAATGATGAAGCATTAGAACAAATTGAAAATCCATTATCTAGTAAATTTTACTATGTTAAAAGTTCTAAAAAACTTATGTATTATAATGGAACAGATTATGATACACTTAACGAAGTTGATGTAAGTGCAGATGATGTACATTTTACAAGTACAGCTGGAATAACAGCAACAAATGTACAAGATGCTTTTGAACAATTAGAAACAAAAGTAAATTCAAATACAACTAATATAACATCAGCTCAAACAGACATACAAGAAAATGCTAATAATATTTCTACAATACAACAACAAGTAAGTAGTATTATAACTAAAAATGATACACAAGATGAAACATTAGGACAATTACAAACAAATATAGCTTCTATACAAGGGGAAATACAGGATTTAAAAGATAGCGTTCCAACAGATGAATCTTTTACAGAATTAACAAATAGAGTATCAGCTGTTGAAGCAAAAAATACAACACAAGATACTAATATAAAAGATTTACAAAATAAGGATAAATCACAAGATACACTTATATCAGGTCTACAAAGTAATGTTGGTACACTTCAATCAGATTTAGATACAGCTGAAGAAAATATATCAACAATACAAGGTGATATTACTGATATAAAAGAAAAAGATTCTACACAAGATACAAGTATACAAGCATTACAAGCTTCTGTTGGAAATGTAGAATCAGCTGTAACAAAAGTTAAAGGTGATATTAGTACATTACAGGCAACAACAGGACAACATACAACAGATATAACAGGTCTTAAAAAGGATGTTTCAACTATTAAAGATACTGTTGGTACTAATACAAGTGATATAAGTTCTTTAAAAACAAGAGTAGCAACTAATGAAAACGATATAGATACGTTACAATCAAGTGTAGAAAGTATTAATACTAATATAACAAGTATAGAAGGTAATATAGATACTGTTGAAGGCAGTGTAAGTACATTACAACAAACAGTTAATGGACATACAACAGATATAACAGATTTAAAATCCAAAGTACAAAAAAATACAACTAATATAACAAGCTTACAAGGTAATGTTAGTACATTGCAAGGAGATTTAGATACTGTTGAAGAAGATGTTAGTACATTACAAACAAGTGTAAGTGGTTTACAATCAAGTGTGAGTACAAATACACAAAATATAGCAACTAATACACAAAGTATTGAAAGTATACAAGAAGCTATGGCAAGTACACAACACTTTAGAGGATATTATCAAACTATTGCTGAAATAACAAAACTTGAAGGACATACAGGAGATTTTGCTTATTGTGCTGAGGATGAATTTAAATATGTATATAATGGTGAACAATGGGTAAAAACAGATGAAGCTGTACCAGACCAGACAGTAGAAAAAACAACAATACTTCCATTAATGAATGGGACAGCTACTATTGGTACAGATAATAGATATGCTCCAGGAAATCACATTCACCCAACAGATACAACAAGAGCAAGTGTAGAGGCATTAGAAGCTCATACAACAAATACTTCAAATCCACATAATGTAACAAAAACACAAATAGGTTTAGGTAATGTAGATAATACATCAGACTTAAATAAACCAATATCAACAGCTACACAAAGTGCTTTAAATAATAAGGTAGATAAAGTCACAGGAAAAGGTTTAAGCACAGAAGATTATACAACAGCAGAAAAGGAAAAACTTGCTACATTAAATAACTATAATGATACAGAAGTTAAAGCCGATATAACTAAATTACAAAGCAATGTAGGTACATTACAAAGTGATGTAAGTACAGCTAAAGAAAATATTAGTACGTTACAAGAAGATGTAACAGGTATAGAAGGTAATGTAAGTACATTAACACAAAGTGTATCAACATTAGATACAACAGTTGAAGGACTAGAAACAGATGTAACAGAATTACAAGGTACTGTATCAGATGTAGAAGAAACCGTTGGCACATTGCAAACAAATTTAAATAATAAAGTAGATAAAGTTCAAGGAAAAGGTTTATCAACAAATGATTATACAACAGAAGAGAAACAAAAATTAGCTGGTTTAAATAACTACGATGATACAACTGTTAAACAAGATATTAGAGAATTACAAACAGATGTAGGTGCCTTAGAAACAACAGTTGGAAATCATACAAAAAGTATAGAAACAAATACAACTGATATAACTACTTTAAAAGGTAATGTACAAACATTACAAACTAATCTAGGAAATAAAGTAGATAAAGTAACAGGTAAAGGTCTTTCAACAGAAGATTATACAACAACAGAAAAAAATAAACTTGCTGGGATAGAAGCAAATGCAAATAATTATACTTTACCAAAGGCATCAGGAACAGTACTTGGTGGTATTAAAATTGGTAATAATTTAAAGATAGATGAAAATGGTGTAGTTAGTGCAACAGATACTAATACAACATATACAACTATGAAGGGTGCGACATCAAGTACAGCAGGAACAAGTGGATTAGTTCCAGCACCACAACAAGGACAACAAAATTCATTCCTAAAAGGTGACGGTACTTGGGGAACAGTAGAAAGTGCAACTTATGGTGAAGCTACACAAGACCAATCAGGTTTAATGTCAGCAAATGATAAGAAAAAATTAGATAATATAGAAGCAAATGCAAATAACTATACTTTACCAGTTGCAACAACTACAAGACTTGGTGGTGTTAAGGCAGGTAATAACATAACAATTTCAGAAGATGGAACAATAAGTGCAACAGATACAAATACAACTTATGAGGTTATGGAAGGTGCAACAAGTGAAGCAAATGGACAATCAGGTTTAGTACCAGCTCCTACACAAGGTCAACAAACAAGATTTTTAAGAGGGGATGGAACTTGGCAAGTACCAACAAATACTACATATACAAATGCTACACAAAGTAAAGATGGATTAATGAGTAGTAAGGATAAAACTAAACTTGACGGTATTGAAGATAATGCAAATAATTATGTACATCCAACAACACCAGGAAATAAACACATTCCATCCGGAGGAAGCACAGGACAAGTTTTAAAATGGAGCGCAGATGGAACAGCTGTATGGGGTACAGATAATAATACCACATACACAAATGCTACAACATCAAAAGCAGGTTTAATGTCTGCTACAGATAAAACAAAACTTGATTCTTTACAAAACTTTGATGATAGTACAATACAAGAAAATATAGGAGATTTACAATCAAGTGTATCAACATTAGAAAATTCTGTTAGTACTATTGAAGAAAGTTTAGGTAACAAAGTAGATAAAGTAAGTGGTAAACAGTTAAGTACAAACGATTATACAACAACAGAGAAAAATAAACTTTCAGGAATAGCAACAGGAGCTACAAAAGTTGAAAAAAGTAATACAAACGGAAATATTAAGATAAATGGAACAGAAACAACAGTATATACAAAACCAGATTTAACAAAACAAGAAGTTGTAGAAGCCTTAGGATATACTCCACCAACAACAAATACAACTTATAGTGTAATGACAGGAGCAACAAGTAGTCAAGCCGGTACTTCTGGTTTAGTACCACAACCAACAGCTGGAAAACAAACAAGTTTCTTACGTGGTGATGGTACTTGGGTAATTCCAACAAATACTACATATACAAATGCAACAACTGAAAAAGACGGATTAATGAGTAGTGAAGATAAAACTAAACTTGACAATATTGAAGCTGGAGATACAACACCACTTGCAAATGGAACAGCAACAGCAGGTACTTCAAATTCATATGCAAGAGAAGACCACAGACATCCATTACAAACAACTGTAAGTGGGAATGCTGGTACAGCAACAAGATTACAAACTGCAAGAACTATTGGACTTTCTGGTGCTGCCACAGGAACAGCAACAAGTTTTAATGGAACAGCAAATATAACAATTCCAGTAACAAGTTTAGATGCTAGTAAATTAACAGGTACAGCTTCAATTAATACAACAGGTAATGCCAGTACATCAACAACTTGTACAGGAAATGCTGCAACGGCAACTAAATTACAAACTGCAAGAAAAATAAATGGAGTAGCATTTGATGGAACACAAGATATAACAGTAGAAGCGACAGGAACAGGTGGACATATAATACTTAATTCTTCTGGAAGTTCAATGGAAGCCAGAAGTAAATTAAGGTTTAATCATTCAACAGTTACAGATGATGAAGAAAATGATGTTACTATAATAACTCCTACAGATACTACATATAGTGTCGCAACAACAAGTAAAAATGGATTAATGGGTAGTTCAATGGTAACTAAATTAAATGGTATAGCAACGGGTGCTACAAGAAATAGTGCAAGTGATACAACTCCAAAAGCTAATGGTACAGCAAGTATAGGTACTGAAACAGATTATGCCAGAGGAGACCACGTACATCCACTTCAAACAACTGTAAGTGGAAATGCTGGTAGTGCAACTAAATTACAAACTGCACGAACTATATCATTAAGTGGAGCCGTAACAGGTAGTACAACATTTGATGGAAGTGCCAATAGAACTATTACAACAACATTAAGTAATATAGATGCAAGTAAAATTACATCAGGAACAATAGATATAGCAAGGTTACCTGCAGCAGCACTTGAAAGATGTGTAGTAGTTGCAAATGATACAGCTAGATACGATTTAACAACAAGTGATGTACAATTAGGGGATACAGTAAAAGTAACAGATACAAATAAAATGTATATGGTTACAAATACAAGTGAATTAGATAATGCAAATGGATACACAGAATTTAGTGCTGGACACGCAGCAACAGCTGACTCGGCTACATCCGCTTCAAGATTAACAACTGCAAGAACTATAAATGGAACTTCATTTAATGGAACAGCAAATATAACAACAGCAAATTGGGGTACAGCAAGAAATATAGGAATTGTAAATTCAGATGGAACAGGAACAGCTGTTACAACATCAGTAAATGGTAGTGGAAATGTTAATTTAAAATTACCGGCAACAATAAAAGCGAGTTTAACAGGTAATGCTACAACAGCTTCAACACTTGCAACCGCAAGAACTATTGGACTTTCTGGAGTAACAGCAACAGCACAAAGTTTTAATGGAAGTAAAAATATAACAATTCCAATTACAGCAGTACCAGCAAGTTTATTAACAGGAACTGCGAGTATTAATACAACAGGAAATGCGGCAACAGCAGATAGAGCCGATACGGCAACAACTGCCACAACAGCAACAAATGCAAATAATGTTAAATATACATTACAAAATCCTACATCTTCAAGTACTTATATAGTACCTTTTGTAAGTGGTGCAAGTACTGGTAATAAAACAACATATTTAAATGATGGTTTTCAATATAATACATTACAAGGTACAACAAGTGCTACGGGTTATGGAACATTAATACTTGGAAATAGTACAAAATCTGGAACAGCTGGAAACAAATATGGACAAATAAGATTATATGGTACAAGTACAGGATACACACAATTAAAAGCTGGAAGTTCAACAAATAACTATACATTGACTTTACCAAATGCGACAGATACATTAGTAGGTTTAACAACATCACAAGCTTTAACAAATAAAACATATAATGGTTATACACTTGCAGCAGCTTGTGCAAAAGGAGTAGTTACAACGGTTGATACAAGTTCTAATTTACCTACATCAAATGCCGTAAAAACATTTGTTGAAGGAAAGGGATACAAAACAACAGATAATAACTATTATCCAACAACTTGGGCTTGGACAAATGGAACCACAAGTGGTCCAACTGCCAGATTAACAGGTAGTGGAATGAGTGCTGTATCCGTTGCAGCAATTCCGGCAGCAAGTGGAACAACACAAAGTGGTATTGTAACAACAGGAGCACAAACATTTGGAGGTGTAAAAACATTCAGTTCTGCACCTAAATTAAGTACAAATACAATAACAACAAGTTCTGGATATACAGTAACAATACCAAATGCCACAAGTACATTGGTAAATCTAAGTACATCACAAAGTTTAACAAATAAAACATACAATGGTTTAACATTAACTGAAAATACAAGTGGATTTACAATTAAAGGTGGAAGTACAACAGAAAGAACATTAACAGTTAATGGAAATTATACATTAAATGTGGCTTGTGCAAAGGCAGTTGATACTTCTATTACAAAGAGTACAACGAGTACAAACTTACCAACAAGTAAGGCAGTAGCAACATTGATTAAAGATACTGCCGGATGTACTACACAGGCAACAAGTTTAACTTGTACATTACCAGATGATTTATAAAATAAAGAATGTTTGTTAAGGTTGTATATATAATCTTAACAAACATTTAAATATAATTTTTTAAATAATAATAGGAGGGTAAATATGAAATATCAATTAGCTAAATGTAAGTCTACAACACTACAAGATGTTCCAATAGTAGAAGGTCAGATAGTATATGTAGAAGATACAGGTGATAATTACTTAGATACAAATTCTACAAGATTAAAAATTTCCGATATAATATTTTTAGATTCTGAAGCCTTCAAAACAACTATCGTGCCTACTTTAAACAAGTTATATTTTATCAAAGATAGTCAAACATTACAAGTATATAATGGTACAATATGGGAAGAGGTAGTAGCTAGAAGTGTAGCTTCAAAAGTATCATATACAAACACGGACTTATCTGCTGTAAATGTACAAGGTGCCTTAGATGAAATTAATAATAAAATTAATTTAAAAGTAACACAAACTACATTACCAGATAAATTATATGGTACGGATGAAAAAGGTAATCAAACTGTATTTGATAAAAATAGTTTAACTGAAGTAGATGATGTACAAGTAGATGGAACATCTATAGTAAAAGAAAAAATAGCAAATATAGATTTACAAAGTATTAAATCCGATTATAATACACAAATAAACAGTTTAACACAAATAGTTAATGACAATAAGAATAGTGTGGATAATAATATAGCAAATATAAATACTGTAATTGATAATTTAACTGATACAGTAAATAACAATAAGACAACGACAGATAATAACATACAGGATATAAATAACGAAATTAATAGTATAAATACAAATATACAAGAAATGAATACAAATATAAATACTAATACAACAAATATAGAAAATGTATCCAATACTGTAAATACTAATACAACAAATATAGCAAATATAAATACTGAATTAAATAATTTAAATGATGTAATAAATGGAAATAAAACAGATGTAGATACAAATATAACAAATTTACAAAACACTAAATTAGATAAAACATTTGCAAGTAATGTAGATAATAATATAACAGCAAATATAGAATTTAGTCCATCAGGACAAAGAAATGGTGTTTATATTAAAGCAACTATGTTAAACCCAACAGATTCTACAACACAGGAATTTGGTTCTTATTTGTATTCAAGTACAGATGATATTGTATATACAGGAAAAGAAGATGGAATAGATACAACAATTCCCAAATTAAATACACTTGAAGAAACAATAAATACAAATAAAACTGAAACAGATAAGAGTATAGCAGATTTAACTGAAATAGTTTCTAATAATAAAACAGAATTAGAACAAAGTATTAATACCAATAGTTCTAATATTTCACAGTTACAAACAAGTGTTAAAACATTAGAAACAAATGTGGATACTAATACAGAAAATATAAATACTTTACAAACACAGGTAGAAACAAATACTGGAAATATAACAACTAATACAGAAGATATAAATACATTAAAGTCTAATGTTAGTGAACTACAAACAAGTGTTGAGGATAATACACAAACTATTACAACAATAAATAGTAATGTTACACAAAATACAAATGATATACAAAGTTTAACAACAAGAGTTACAACAGCTGAAAATAATATAACTGAAAACACAACTAATATAAGTAATAATACTCAAAGTATTGGCAATATAAATACAACACTTGAAAATCAAGCAGATAGTATAAGTGTATTGGAAACACAAACAGAAACAAATAGAGTAACAACACAAGCAAACACAGTTGCAATACAAGGACTTGTAAATCAATTTGATACATATCATCATTATTTTCAAGGGTATTATGAACATACAGCAGATATACAAGAATTAGAAGCTGAACGTGGAGACTATGCTTATAACGGAGAAACAAATACTATATGGGCATTTGATACAGTATGGTCTGATACATTTGACCCAATACCTTCAGATATGGGTGGAAAAACACAAACAACTCCACTTATGGATGGAGAAGCAAGTGTTGGTACTGAAAATTATTATGCGGCAGGAGACCACAGACATCCTACAGATATTACAAGAGCAAGTGCTGAAGATTTAACGGCACATATTAATAATAAAACAAATCCACATAGTGTAACAAAGGAACAAGTTGGACTTAGTAATGTAGATAATACAAGTGATATTAATAAGCCAATATCAACTGCAACACAAAACGCTTTAGATTTAAAACAAAATATTACAGATAATACATTATTAACAGATTCAAAAATAATACCAAATTCAATTAATGAAGTATATAATAATTTAAAAGCATTACAAGATTTAATGACACAAACATATTTTGTATATAAACATAATAATTTTGAAGTAGTACCTAATAAAACTGTAAGTTTTCAGTTAAGGGAATTTGTGGATATTGATGATGCTATGATAATAGATGAAAATTATGCTTATACTAATAGTAAAAATACATATAGATTATTAAGTACAGAAAGTAATATTACAGAACTTGGTTTCTGTTCAAATGGCTGGATAGGATTTACACAAAACGGTATTGAATATGTATATTTAAATCAAAAATTTATGGAAATGTTTGCAAGAGAATTAGGTATGACAAACGAAGGATATCAAGGAGATGGATGGTATAAATATACAATGAGTCTTGGTTCAGGTGTAATAAATATGGACTTTGAAAAAATTAATTATACACAATTAAGTGGTGTACAAACTATGAAAATAAGTTCTATTACAGAAGGTAGTGCCGCAACACCTGTTACAAGTATAAACAGTAATGATTTACAATATATTGCTAATTTTATTAAAATAGTAGAATAATAATCTAATTTGATAAGAGGAAGGGTATTTATATCCTTCCTTTATTTGTTTAAATTACAAGTAAAATAATAGTAGGAGGTATTTGAAAATGGTTATATTTAATTTAAAAACTATAGCAAATAGTTTAGATAATAAATTAGGTTCAAAAGGACATTTTGAACAAAAATTTGGACTCGAATATTTAGTACCTAATGTAACTGAAGAAAAAGTATTAGAAGCTGGATTTACTTTTGTCGGTTACGATTTTCAACATAATCATCCAATGTATAGATACCAAAACTTAGAAGCATTTTTTGACGAAGGAATTTTACATATTTACGAGATGATTAGATAAGTGGTGATAAAATGAATACTTTAAATTATGAAAAATTATATACAGATGAAGATATTAATATAGGAGATGTAATAGAATTAGAACCTATATCAAATAAGGTTACACGTAGTTTAAATAAAAAACATAATAACAATAAAGTTATAGGAGTTTGTGTTAAAATCGAAAATAACACGATTGTCGTGGCAAATAAAGGTATTACAGATATTAATGTAACAGGATTGATTTGTATAGGTGATAAATTAACTTCAAGTAATATAGCTGGTAAAGCACAGGCAATTAGATATAGACAAGATGAAACACAATTTAATATTAGAAGTATTGGAAAAGTAATTGAATTATATAAAGTTTATAATATTGTTAAAATATTACTTGATGTAGAATAATATGAAAGGAGGCACTATATGGGACTTTTAGTAAGAGACGATAGTAGATTATTTAGAAAATATTTCGCAGAAATGTGTAAGCTAATTGGTATAAGTGTTGGATATCAATATGTTGTTAAAAAACAAATGACAATACATAGTGAAGATAATAGTATATTATCTATGCCGATAAGACTCGATATAATATTTGATGAAAATCCTACTATTGATACATTAAATAAACTTGGTTGGGTGGCAGAAATTGGTGAACAAAGACCTATAATTATAAATGTTCCTTATAATACTCCACATTTAACTGTGAATGCTAGAGTAACAATAGAAACAATAGATGGTGTACAAAAACCTAGAGTATTTAGAATTACTAAAATTAAAAGTGATTTAGAATATCCAGATGCTTATACTTGTGCTGTTGTTCCAGTATTTAAACAATATCCTCAAAAGAACCAATATACACTTGTTAATGCTGAAAAAGTAAATCAAGAAAAATCAGAAAGAACAAGTGAAGACCAACCATACAGATATATTACTAATACCGAAGACATAGATACTACTCCAGATAAATATAAAGAGTGGGAAAATACATTTGATTTTATAAATGATAAAAATAGTCCGTATAGTGGTTAATTATATGTTATTATTTCAATTTCAGTTTTCACAAGTGGAAGACGAAAAAGAATATGAGATAATACCTAATTTTTGTAAATGGTTATGTGAACAAGTATATGCTAGAATTGATACAGTTGTTAATAGGCGAAAAATACAATTAAGAATAAATTATTTATATACAGTACCTTGGATAAAATGGTTAAAACCTGTTTATATTGATACAGAAATGATTATGGAGTCTATACATAAAAGTTTAACATATAAACAGTATCGAGGTAATGTATGGAAAATTGAAACAAATACAACAATGCTAATACCTAACACTAAAACAAATTTTGATAGATTAATTAGATTTATTAATTTTGGAGATGCTCAAATAACAGCAACAGGTATATTCACGTTAATACAAGAACATTATACTTTTTATGAATTACAAAATTTATGGTATATGTATTGTTTAAAGGAATTAGGTTATACCTCAGAAACAAGAATTATAGGTGAGGGAGGTAGAAATAAATAATGAGTGATAACAGAGATTTAGTAGAACAACAAATAAATGAACAAGATGTCAGTGTTTATGCTTATGACAGAGCTTTAGTATCTGACTTAAGAGCTAGGTTTAGTCGCTCTCCTATTAAAGATAGTGAAGTTAATAAAAATGTACAAATAGGTTCTCCAGATTTAATGTATAACATTATAGGACAATTAAGTGAAGATGAACCTGTATTACCTTTTGTAAGCTTACAAAGATTAAATTGGCAATTAAATTTGGATAGACAAGGATATCAAACTTTTGTGGGTGATAGAGTATATACAAGACTAGGTCCAGATAATAAACCAATTGAAGTTAGAGCTAGAGTTATTCCAGTTACAATTAATTGGCAACTTAGTGTTTGGACAAAAGATAGAATTACAAATGACGCTTTAGTAAGAGAACTTTTATGGTATTATCATTTACGTCCTTCACTTCTTGTTTATGTACAACACGGTATAAATATTGCACATAAATTTAATATATATTTTAATAGTGGTATCGAAGATAATAGTGATATAGCAAATCAACTTAATAACGGTACATATTTTAGACAAGATTTAAGTTTATATAGTGACGACACTTATTTATGGAAGGCTAATTATCAAAATAAAGTGGAAATTGCTCCACATTTATATTTTAATTATGGAGTAGATAATAATACACAACCAATATCCAATATAGATATTGAAATTTAAGTAAAATAATTATTGAAAGGTGGGAGATATAAGTGAGTAAAAAAGTTATTAATATAACTAAAAAGAAATTAAATATTGGTAAATTTACATTAGAACCTTTAAAACCTGTCGTTTTTAAAGATGTTGAATTAACAATTTCTAATACAAGGTTAATAAATGAATATGTAAATTTAGGTTTTTTAAAAGTGTTTGATGTGCAGGAAAAACCGTTATTATATACACAATTACAGGAATATAAAGAAGAACAACAAATTAATTTACAACAGGAAGAACAAAAAATTGAAGAACAAAAAGAAGTAGAAATAGTTAAAGTAGATGAAACTAAAGAAGATGTAGAAAAGAAAACTAGTAAAACAACAAATAAAAGAAAAAATACTAAAAAACAAGAGGAGGAAGAAGTAAATGAACAATAAATTACAAGAAGCAATAGAAGTACACGATACTTTAAATCCTCTATTATGGAATGAAAATAATACATTAAAACAAGATGTATTTGAAAAACTATCAAATATCGCTCAAGAGTTTTTAAAATTTATAGAAATACCACTTAATATAGTAGACATTGAAATAGTTGGTTCTAATGCTTCTTATAATTATAACGAAAAAAGTGATATAGATTTACATATTATAGTTAATAGTGAAGTGAATTATATTGAACCTACAATATTAAGACAACTATATAATGACAGAAAAGGTGCGTTTAATAGAGATTATGAATTAGAAATAAATGGACTTCCAGTTGAATTATATATAGAAGATGTTAAAGATGGGAATGCGACTAATGGTAGATTTAGTATTTTAAAAAATGAATGGGTAAAATTTCCTGAACCAATTACTTATGAAGTACCAGATATAAGTAAAGATTTAAATGAAATGCTAGATAAATGTTTTAAAACATTACAAAGTAGTGATGCTGAAGAAGTAAGAACACTTATTAATGATATTTATATGATGAGAAAATTAGGACTTGCAGAGGATGGAGAAGCAAGTGTTGGTAATTTAGTATTTAAAGAGTTAAGAAATATGGATATTATGTCTGATTTAAAAGACCATTATTATGAATTAAGAAGTGAAGAATTAAGTTTATAAAAATATTTTATAAAAATATTTGTAAAAACCCTTTACAAATTTTTAAAAATATGTTATAAAAATAATTGTAAATTAAATAAGGAGGTAAAATAAATGAAAGCAAGATTTAAAAGAAGTGTAATAAATGAAAGTATAAACTCAGATGGATTTTCAAATGATGAAGAATTACAAAAGTATTTTCAAGATTTAGGTGATTTACCTGATGAAGTAGAAATTGATGGTATTGAATATAAAATGGAACAATATGGTGGTTCAGGAGATAATGCTTATGTTATTTATACTGATGTAAATAATGATGATAGTTATATTAAAGTATTTTATACATTAAATAAAACAGGTGAAAATAGTTATGAAGGAATTAAAGAAATAAAAGGAGTATCAGACTTAAGAGAAAGTAAAAAAATAACAGAATCAGAAAGTTCATTAGATGGAAAAGATGTTACAAACGATTTTCAAATGATGAAAGCCTTTACTAGTAATTTTGGACCAGTAAAAATAATTAAAAATTCTTATGATAAAAATTATTACATTTATAAAGCAGATGAAACAGATAGTAAAAATTATATAGATTTTTCTAAAAATAAAGATTATATAGAAGGTTGGTTAAGTGGTGCTATAAAAGCTAATAACAAAATAATAAATAGTGTAACAGAATCTGTAGAAGGACAAGATATTTTAACAACATTAAAACAACGTAAGAACGCTATAATACGATTAATAACTAAATATGATGATGTAGGAGACGAAGATAAAATAAAAGATTTAAATAAAAAATTACAACAAGTTGAAATAGATATAGAAAATTATTCTAATCCGGATAAACCTATGATAATGTCTAATTTAGAGGAATCTAATACTGAAAGAAAAAGAATACCAACAGAAGATTTACCAGATTTATGTTATGGATATAATCATACAACACAAGAAATTATAATACTTAAAAAAGGTGTTATGGGATATTATCCATCAAAAGTAAATTTAGATAATTTACCAGAAGGAACAGACAGAGACAAATGGGCAGAAGATTATGTTAAAGAACAAAATAAAATATTAGGTGTTACAGAAGAGCAGGCACAGCAAATGCAAATAAATAGTATGTTTGGTTGGGAGGATACAAAAATGGAAAGTAAAAAATTAAAAACAGAAGTAACTGAAGTTGGAGGAGAAGATATTAGTATAGACTCTATATTTCATTTTCCAAATGTAATTGAAGCTATGCAGGAAACTTGTCGTGAAGCTATTTTTGAATTACAAAACGAAACAAATGCTCCTGTTACAGAAGCTGATGTAAGAGTTATATATAATTCTTTGGATGAACTTCAAGATAAAGTAGATAAATATTTAGAAAAAGCTAATCCAGATGAAGATATAAATGAAAGTAAAAAAGTAGAATCTTATAATTCTGATGGATTTCCAAATGACGAAGATTTACAAAAGTATTTTCAAAAATTAGGTAAATTACCTGATAAAATAGAGTTAGATGGTATTACTTATAATATGGAACAATATGGTGGAAGTGGAGAAAATTCTTATGTAATATATACAGATGCTAATAATAATGATAGTTATATTAAAGTATTTTATTCTATGAATAAAGTAGACGATAATTCATATAAGGGTGTAAAAGAAATAACTGGAGTATCTGATTTAAGAGAAAATAAAAAATTAAATGAATCTACACAACAATTTATTATAGGTTTAACAAATAAAAGTGTTAAAGAATTAATAGAAGATGAAACATACGATAGTTATGTTAAAGATATTAAAGCTAAAGATGATGGAAATGGAGTCGAAATTGAATTAACAGACAATAAAGAGGAAGCTTTAAAATTTGAAAATAAAATTGATGCTGAAATAGCAGCTTCTGAAATAGAGCAAATACAAAATGATTTTTCAACAGTAATAGTAATAGCTCTTTAAAATTTTTAGGAGGTGTTAAAAATTAAGAAGTTATTAACACATAAGGAGTTGGTAGAAGCTATGAATAAGAGGAATAAAATACAAGAGACATATGAAAGTTCTTTTGAACAATATAAAGATAAAGTTGATTATGATATTATTTTAGAAGGAACTATTGGTTATGAAGTAGTGGGGGCAGATGAATCATCTACTCCTACTGAAGAACAATTACAAGACGGTGAAGAAAAAATATTCGAACAAATAAAAAGTTTAATAAATAATGAAGACTTTTTATATGACATATTTGAGGATACAGGTATTGCAAGAGGAAGAATATACGGAGAGTTTACAGACCAAGAAGTTAACGATAATAAATTATATTTTAAATTAGGTATATCAAAAGAAGAATCTACAAAAAAATTAGATGTAAATGAAATAAAAGAATATTTTGAACAATTTTTAGAAGACTTAGGTTCTAATGTAGATTTAGAATCCGTTATGGGTTGGTCAAACGAGGAAGAAGATGTAGAACCAACACACGTAGAATTAGATATAACAGGTAAACCTGAAATAAAAATATTAAAAAATGAAACAGAATCAGTAAAAGATAATAAAATAACAGAATCTAAAATTATTGATAGTATTGATAGAAAATTAGTAATGGAAGGAAAACTAAAGTTTATAAAAGAAAATAACATTAAATCTATTATATTAAATGACGACGGTATTATGGAATTATATGAGAATAAAAAATTGATAGATTCTAAACCTTTTTCAAAACTAGGTATACAAAGACTATGTAAATCTATTATGCAAGAGAATTATTCTATTTATATAACAACAGGTGAATATCCTGTATATAATTCTAAAAAATATGATACAGTAGATACAGAAGAGCAGGCACAAGATATAGTTGCAGAACTAAATTCACAAGGTATAAGTGCCGGATATGAAAAAGACGAAAATTTACAAGAAGATGTTAAATCAGATGAAATAAAAGATTCAAACGGTGATAATATAGATTTAGAACAAACAAAACAAAATATTGAACAAAGTATTGAAAAAGTAGATGAACTACAAGATTTAAAAGATGAACTACAAGATAAAGTAGATAATTTATATAATGAATCAAAAATGGAAGAAGAAAAAATAGATTCTTTTGTTTCTACTCCTTTTACACAACAACTTTTAAATACACAAGATATATATAATCTAAAACCTGAACAAGAGTTGACAGTTGAACAAGTTGCGTATATAACAAATTTATTTGGTTCATTAGACGATTTTAAAGAAAGTTTAATACAGCTTGCTGATATGACAGCTTTACCTATTGAAACACATTTCATTAGTATAGACGAATATATAAAGGAAATGGAAAATGAATTTAATAAGGAGGTTAATTAATAGTTATGGAACTAGGAAAAATTAAAAATTATTCACAAACATCAAAATTAGAAATGTTAAAACATTTAAAAGAAGGTAAAGTTTTTGATGTAGACGAAAATACAGATTTAAAAACTTCCGAAGTAAGTACTAATATTCCAAAAGATGCTAAAATAGAAAAAGACGATAAAAAGGCATTTGAGGAATATAAAGCTATGTATAAAGATATTATAACCCAAAAATGTATTGAAGACTACGGTACTGATATAGATAAACAATTATGGGAAGATACAGCTAAAGAATTATTTTTAAAAACTAAAACATATATTCCAACAGGAGAAGAGAAATCACAAGGAACTTTAGATAAAAAAGAAGAAAACAAATTACAATTAGAAAGTAGAGATAGAGTTGCAGAAAATTTATCTAAGTTTATATATGATTTAACTACAGAACAAGATACAGAAGCTTACGGGGAAACAGCTTGGTCTGGAAACCAACCTACAAAAATGGGTAATGGTGTTACTGTATATGAAGTATATAAAAATGGTAAATCAAATTACACAATGGACGATATTAAAAAAGCTGTACTTGAAAAATTTCCAGAATTAGATGTATATGGTACATCATACTCTAGTATATTTTTCTATAAACCACAAAAAACAGAAAATAAATTACAAGAAGATACTACAAACTTAGAATATAATTATATGTTATTAGATAGATTAAAACAAGACTGTGAATATTTTTTAGGTAATGGAAACGGTAATGTAGATACATTATGGGCAAAAGATATAGACGAGCAAATTGCTAAAATGAAAGAATTATATAATTCTTTTACAGATGATGAAAAACCTGAATGGATAACAATAGAAGATATAGATAATTACGAAAAGAAAATGAAAGCCTTAAAAGACAGTAAAGAAAAGAAAACAGAAGTTACTGAAAAAGATTTAGATAATGAAGATAAGAAAGAAGAAACAGTAGTTACAGATTATACATTAAGTGAAATTAAAAAAATTATAGATTCTAATGGAAATGATTTTACAATAAAGATAGTAAATTCAAACGAAGATGTTGAAACAAAAACATTAAATATTGATAGAGAGGATTTAATTAATATTTATAATGTATTAGGTAATAGTAAAATTACAGAAAACAAAATTTAGTTAATGTAGTTATAGATTATTTTGAAGACCCTGATATGTTTGAATAATATTAAAAATATACTTATAAATTCATTAAAAGTAGTGTAAAAATACACTACTTTTTTATTTTTCTAAAAGTGTAAAGTAAAATATTATTGAGTAAGATTTATGATTAATTATAAATTAATAAGAAGGAGATAGATAGAATTATGGGAAAAGCAACTATTATAGAAGCACAAAATTCTAATACTGTTTATGAGCAAGGTAAAAGTAAAGGTACTTTAGGAAAACTTAAAGGTATTTTCGCTGATTATAAACACGGAACAAGAAATAGTGATAGATTATATACAGAAGAACTTTGGGATAATAGAGTGTTTGGTTCTTCTGATGTTATGGAGGCATTACAAACAAAAACATTATTTGGAGAATTAGACCATCCTGAAGGAGATAGATGTGAAACACTTGCAAAAAATGCTGCGATTACAATTACTAAATTAGAGAAGAGACCAGATGAAGGAGTTATATATGGTGAAGCAGAAATATTAGATACACCTACTGGAAGAATTGTAAAAGCACTTGCAGATAGTGGAGCACAACTTGGTATAAGTTCAAGAGGTATGGGTGAAGAAATATATCAAGAAGGAAAAAATATTATCGACCCTGAAACCTATGATTTTATAACATTTGATGTTGTTGTAACACCAGCAAATACAAAAGCAAGAGTATCCTTAACAGAAAGTAAACACTTAAATAAATTAACAGAAAGTGTAACACGTGAAATAAACGAAAGTGAAACTCAAAATCAATTAAACCAAATTAAATCTGTATTACAAAATACTAATATAGAAAATAAAAATACTTTGTTAAAACAAGTAGAGAATAAACTACAAACATTAAATAAACCTGTTAATAATAAATTAACTGAGGCAAATAAAACAATAGCTTTGAATTTATTAAAAAAGAGATTTACAGAACAGGCAACTACATTAGAACAAACAATAGAAGCAAGTAACCAACTTGCAAAAGAAAATAAACAATTAATAGAAGAAAAACAGTTTTTAGATGAATCAAGAACAACAATAAAATCAAAATTAAAAGAAGCTAAAATACAAATAAATACTTTAAATAAAAATATAGAAGATATGAAAACTTCTAATAAAAAAGCTATTAGTCAAAATACACAAGTATTACAAAAACAATTACAGATAGCTTTACAAAAAGCCGAAATGTTAGAAAGTGTTAATAAAGAATTACAAAAAAGTAATACTAATTTAACAGAAAATAATAAAAAATTAGATAAACAATTAAATAATATACAAGAAATTAATAAACAACTAAGTAATGACTTAGATTATAATAATAAACTATTAATAGAAATGGATAATAAAAATAAATCTTTACAAAATAAAGTAAAAATATTACAAGAACAAAAACAAACAACACAAAATACAAATATAAAATTAACAGAAAATAAAAAATTACAAGAACAAAAAACAAAACAACTAGAAAATAAAGTTAAAGAATTAGAAGATGAAGTAAATAGATTTTCAAAATTATCATTTAATCCTGTTATAAAAGCTACAAATATTGTAACAGAAAATTACGAAAATACTGAATATACACAGGACGAAATTGATTTATTAAATACTTTAATTAATAAATAGTCTTAATTTTAAATTGCGTTACGTAAAATATTATTGAAGTTAAGTTTTTAATTTTAAATTACTTTGAAAGATATTTGGTAATTTGTTTAATATAAAGATTCTATAAAGATATTATGGACGGCTGAAGGAAACAGTTAGAAATTCCAAAAACTATAAAAATAAAATTTAAAAGAAAAGTATTAATTAAAAAAAAATAAAAAATAATAAGGAGTGAATTTAATAATGGCAAAGGTTATAACAAAGGAATCTTTAAACAGACAAGTTGCTACTAGCCCTATGGCTGCTAAATATGCTAAAAGAATTAATCTTTTAGAAACAGCTAGAAAAGTTGCAGGAGCACAACCAATGACAGCATATCAAAAACATTATGTTGGTCAATTATTTGAAAATACACAAAAAGGAAATTTATATGAAGCATATACACAAGCTTCAAACGTAGGTAATTGGAGAAGAGATGCTATGAACATAGTTTCAATAGCAGTTCAAAATACAATCCTAGACCAAATCGTTTCTATGCAAGCCATTAACGTTGAAGTGGCATAGTATAGTAATATACTATTCAAAACTCCGTGAACTGCTGGAAACTCCTAAAGCCTAAACAACGAAGCCTAAGTAACATAGTTTAGGATGATACAATGGACAATCAGCAACCGTTATAAAATAAGAGAGGCAAATAAAAATGAATAATAAACGACCTAAAACAGATTTAAATAAATTAAAAGATTTATATTTAAATACTAACTTAACAATAAAGGAAATTTGTAAAGAACTAGATGTAACATTTAGTACAGTAAAAAAGTGGATAAAAAGATTAGACTTACATAGAAGTGAGGAACTACAAAAACAAAGTTTTAAGAAAAAATATATAACAAGAGAACAAAACTTATTAAATAAATATGGTGTAACAAATGTTTCTAAATTACCCCAAGTACAAGAAAAACAAAAACAACAAAGTTTAAAAATGTGGAAAAATAGAACATCACAAGAAAAAGAAGATTTATTTAATAAAGTAAATAATACTAAAATAAAACTGTATGGTAGTACAAAATATAATAATATAGAAAAATGTCTACAAACAAAATTAAATAGATATGGCAGTTCTTCATATAATAATATGGAAAAAAATATACAGACAAGAATAAAAAATAGAACTTCTGGTAAATCTAAAGAAGAACAAGAATTAGAACAAGAATTAATAAATAAATATGGTAAAGAAAATGTACAAAAACAAGTAAGATTATCAAATAGAAGTGCTTTAAAATTTGATTTTGTAATAAATAATACTTTATATATAGAACTAAATGGAGAATTTTGGCATAACTACAGACCGTTTAATCCAAATAATCCACAACATTTACAAGAATATTATTCATTAAAAGAAAAGGGAAATGGTATCTATAAAGCAGTTGCAAAACATTGGAGATATAATGACCCTAGAAAATTAAAGTTTTGTATGGATAATAATATAAATTACATAGTTTTATATTTTGATAAGTTACCTAATAATATAATGGATTTATTGGAAGAATATAAAGAAGGACAAATAATATTAACATACAAAAATAATAAATTAACGGTTCAACGACTATCGAAAGCATAAATTAAGAGAAAAACTTAATTGAAGAAGTGAGTAGAGTACAATTCAAGTGAATTGGAAGTGCGGAGATTCCTATAAAGGATAAAACAATATAGGAATATGATATAGTCTAATCTATATAGAAATATATAGAAAATAAGTGGAAACGACTTATTTGTAATATTAATGGACAACGGCAGCAGAACTATTACCAATTCTAGAATTTAAATATGGAACAGACAAAGGTGAAACAAAAGCCGGAGATGTTGTATTAGATTCAACAGGATATGGTAAAACAGATAAATTCTATGATTCAAACATAGTAAATAATCAAGCAATCGGAGCTGGAGTAAAAACATACTTAGCACCATTTACACCAATTACAGCTGGAACAGTTAAAGTTGTAAAAGCTGACGGAACAGTTGTAACAGATGATGGACAAGGTGCATTAAGTGATGGAGGTAGAGTAGATTATGCAACAGGTGAAGTTACATTAAATGCTGCTGCAGCAGAAGGAGATACAATCTCTTATACATATAATAACTCACAAATACCAAACTACTTATATCCAGAATTAGATGGACATAATAAACAACAAGTTGGAGACGTTACATTAGGAATTAAACCAGTTCTTATTGAAGCTGAAGAACACAAAATCAGAGCTGTATATGGATTAACAGCAGCTTACAGAATCAATAAAGAATACAATGTAAATCTTCCACTTGAATTTGAAAAACAAGTTGCAAATGAAATGAACAAAGAGCAAGAAAGACTTGTTATGAACGATATATTCACACAAGCAGCTGGTGGAAATGCTATCGTATGGTCAGCAACACCACGTCCAGGTGTAAGTGATGCAGAACACGTTGAAAGTTTACCAATTAAAATAAACTTAGCAGCTTCTGAAATTTACACAAGAACAGGTGGTAACTTACAACCAAACTTTATCGTTGCAGGTTCAAACGTAGTTGCTTACTTAGCAAAAACAAAGAACTTCGAAGCAAACGAAGCACCAAAAAACGGAGGTTCTTTCTTAGCTGGTAGATTAGGAACATTAGATGTTTACCAAACACCAGGTATTGGAACTAACGACTTCTTCCTAGGTGGAATTGGAAATGACTACTGGCAAGCTGGATATGTTGTTGGAAACTATATGCCAATTACATATACCCAACCAGTAACACTAGCAGATTTCACAACACAATCAGGATGGGTTTCAATTTATGGTAGAAAAATGGTTAACCCACAACTATACCTAAGAGGAAGAATCACAGTTTAGTCCTACAGACAACAGACTTCTAAAGAAGTTTTTCATAAATTTTTCTCTTCGAACAGGTACATTTCTGTACCTGTTTTTATTTTGACTTTTTCCGGTTGGGTCTTGTATTTTGGTAATAAAATATTTAATTTTTGTAAAAAATACCTTTACGAAACCAGTAACTTATGTTATAATAATTATGGAGGTAGAAATTTATGAAAACAAATATATGTAAAAATTGTGGAAAAGAATTTAATTTAAATAAAGTGCAGGAATTAAATTATACTAAATACAATAAGCTAGTACAGTATTGTAATGAAGAATGTGGAAAAGAATTAATAAAACAATATTTAGAAACTACAAATTTAAAAAGAGAGTTAATTGCAAAAGAGTTAGGTATTAGTATAACAACATATGAAACACTTGCTAAAAAATATAATTTAAAAAGAACAAAAGAACAAATTGCCAGATTAAAAGTACAAAATATGCAAACTACTATGCAAGAAAAATATGGTATAACAAATGCAATGGAAAAGAAAGAATTTAGACAAGCAATTAGTAATACTTATAGTAATCAAACAAAAGAAGAAAAACAAGAAAAAGTAAAAAGAATTAAACAAACAAAATTAGAAAAATATGGTGATGAGAATTACCATAATATAGAACAAGCCAAACAAACAATGCAAGAAAAATATGGAGTACAAATAGGATACCAAACAGAAAAATCTGTACAAAATAGAATTAAAAGTTCTATGGAGAAATACGGTGTAGACAATCCATTTAAATCCAGTGAAGTTCATAAATTAGCTAGACAAAGAATGAAAGAAAAATATGGTGTAGAATATGGTTATAAAAGTAAAATTATTAGAAATAAAATTAATAAGTCAATAAAAGAAAAATATGGAGTAGACAATATAATGCACAGTTTTAAATATCAACGAAAAGTTAAACAAACTATGTTTGATAAATATAAAGTAACAAGTGGATTTTTAACACCTAATGCTATAAAATCTCATAAACAAGGTACTATATCAAAAATTAATAAGAAATGTGCTGAAGAGTTAAAACAAATTACCAATAAGCAAATTAAATTAGAAAAACCTATTTTCAAATATATTTATGATATACAATTAGGGGAGAATATTTTAATTGACATTAATCCAACTATATCACATAATGTTTATATAAGTTATCCATATTTATTAAAAGTTGTTAAGGATAATATACCTGTATCTAAAGAATATCATTTAGATAGATTAAAAATAGCTGTAGAAAATGGTTATGATTTAATTAGTGTATTTGATTGGGATGATTGGGAAAAAATTAAATATTTATTACAAGATAAAGAAACATTATATGCAAGAAAACTGGAAATTAAAGAAGTAGATAAAAAAGAATGTAATGAATTTTTAAATAATTATCATTTACAAAATACTTGTAACGGACAAGAAATTAGATTAGGACTATACAAGGATAACGAATTAATAGAAATAATGACATTTGGAAAACCAAGGTATAATAAAAATTATGAATGGGAATTATTAAGACTTTGTACTAAACCGGAATATAAAGTAGTTGGTGGAGCTGAAAAATTATTTAAACATTTTATTAAATTAGTTAATCCTAAATCTATTATATCTTATTGTGATAATTCTAAATTTAGTGGAGAAGTGTATACTAGATTAGGATTTACACAAAAAGGAAAACCAAGTCCTTCTTTACATTGGAGTAAAGGTAGTGAACATATAACAGATAATTTGTTAAGACAAAGAGGATTTGACCAGTTATTTAATACTAATTATGGTAAGGGTACAAGTAACGAAGAATTAATGATAGAACACGGTTGGTTACCTATATATGATTGTGGACAAATGACTTTTATATGGCATAAATAAAATGTTTACAGATTTTAGTATAAACCCTTTACATATTTTTAATAATAATGTATAATATAATTATAAGGAGGCTTTATATATGTATATAGTTAAATGGAAAAGTAAAAAATTAATAAGTGGAAACGATAGAACTTATTATAGTAAAGCTGAAACATACTTTAAAGAATTTGAAGATAAAGATGAAGCTTTAGCATTATATAATAAGTTGCTAAATAGTGATAGTAAAAATTATATAAGAACAAATGTTGAATTTATAAATACAAACAAAAATGTTGTAAACGAAACAATTAGATTAATAACAGAAAATGAAATATTAATGGAGATGGCTAACTTATCACCTAAAAGAACTCATCTACAAGCTACTATTTGGTCAGACAATAACGGTGTTAGTAGAAATAAAAAAGATAAACAACCAAGAGTAAAAATTGAAACAAGTAATTCAGAAGTATCTGTTTCTATTGAAAAAGAACCAAAAATATTAGCACAAACAAAAAATATAAAACAAAGTGATATGAAAAAAATAAAAGATGCTATGAAATATGTAGGTCGTAATTATGATTTATTTTTAAAACATTATAACAGTAGTAATGACATATTTGATGATTACGATTTATTTAAAGCACTTGCGGAAAGAGGAGATTATACATTATAAATATAGAAAGGAAATTAAATATGTGGTGTAATAGATATAATAAAGAATGTGAGGAAGCTTTAAAATTTAATTGTAATATACTGAGTAGTAATGTTGATACGTCTAATGAATATATAGAGTGTATAAACTGTCTATTTGTAGAGGAGGATAAATAAATGATTAATAAAGGGTCTGTAGAAAAATTAAATTATTTCGGTAGTGTTATGCAGGCTTATGGATATATAGACGATTATGTATTTGGTATAACAGAGAATAATAGAGATAAAATGGAATTTACTTATAAAGGACTTAATTGTATAGTTGTTTATATACCTACAAAAGGTTTTCAATGTTATGTGGAAAATGAAGATATTGGCATATTTCCAAATTATGAAAAATTTAAAAACTATGTGGATAAAATAATTTTATAAAATTTAATTATTTCTGTATGTGTGGGTATTTGTACTTACACATTTTTATTTAGGTGTTATTAAGAATAAAGGAGTGATTTAATTGAAAGTAAAAAATGTAGAACTTAAATGGAATGTGTTATATTGGAATACTAATAAAAATAAAGTAGAAAATTATAACATATTTAGTGACGATTTTAAAAATAATTTATATAAAAAAATTAAAACAAAGAAGATAACAAATTATAATGAATTAAGAGAAGATGTAAATAAATGGGCTATGTATCATTATTGGTCTAAAACAGAATGTGAAATGGCAATAGGACCATTGTGGCCTGACAAATTAGAGGATTTAGAACAATTTGAAAAAATAGATATGTATAGACAAATTGAAATGAATTTGGATAGAATTGTAGAATATATTATAAACACAATGCAAATTAAATTTTAAGGGGAGATTAAATGAAAGTATTATTTGTTGGCGATATACATACACACGATTATATGATAGAAGATATAAAAAGATTAGATAAGGAATATAATTTTTATCGTATTGTATGTTTAGGAGATTATGTAGATGATTGGTTAAGTAGTGGTTATGATTCAATTGAAACATTAAATAAAATAATAGAATTAAAAAATAGTAATAAAGATAAATATATATTATTACTTGGTAATCACGAATTAAGTTATTTAGGTTTTCCCTGTTCAGGACACCAGTATAATCAAGAAAAGGAAATCCAAAATATATTATTAAAAAATATAGATTTATTTGATTTGTATTATTCAATTGATTTAGGTGACAAATATTATTATTGCACACACGCTGGAATAACAAATAGTTATATACACGGTGTATTAAACAAAATTAATGAGGAAGATTTTTATTTATATAAAACAAATAGCTATATAAAAAATTTAGATACTATGAATAACGATAAATTACATTCTTTACATCTATTAAATAAGGTATCCAGTTTAAGAGGTGGTATAGACAATTATAGTTCTATGGTATGGTGTGATAAAAGAGAACACGAATATTTTAGTATGGCAGAAAAATACTTAATTCCTTATCAAATTATAGGACATACACCTGTAACCACTGTATCCAATATATCTAGTGAAAATGGTGTGTTGTATTTTATAGATACACATTCTACATATAGGGATGGTAGAAATATAGGTGATAAAAGTTATTTAATATGGAACGATGATAAATTTCAAATAGTTAAATAAAGATATATTTTTATATCTTTATTTATTTTTATTAAAAATTATCCTTTACAAATTTTATATTATATTATATAATACTTCACATATCAAGGTGTTAATAATAATTGAAAGGAAGTGTAGTAAATGGAGAAGGAAATTATTATTAAAGTAATAACTGATTCAAAACAATCAGATATAGAACTTTGTAAAGATGCTATACAAGCTTTAAATGAAAAATTATTATTGGTACATAAAGTAGATATAAATAATAAATGTATTTATAACTACGACCAGGGAGGCTTTATAAAGGAGGATAATAAAGATGAATAATAAACTTGCTAAATTTAAAGCGACAATAAAAATAATAGCAAATAGCGAGTGTTTACAAGAAATAAAAAATACAGCAGTAGAACCAGATGTATCTACACCTACATTAGACAAATACAATAGATTGTTTGATAGTTTAAGTAAAGAAGAGTCTATGCAGGTAATTGACAATTTGGATACGGCAACAAATTTAAAAATAGATAAAGAATTCTTATCTACAAATTTATACATAGATAATTTGAGTGACGAGTGTATAAAAGGATTAGTACTTTTTGGACAATTAGAATTATTGGAATATAATTTTACTATAAATTATAATGTATTTAATAAAACTGTTTATACATTTGAATTTAAAAATGTATTAAATCTACCTATTAAAGATTATACATTTAAAGGTGAATTTAATATGTCAAAAATGTTATATAATAAATTAATTAATAGTTTTATCGCAAATAATGTTTGTTTTGAATATAATACAAAAGATATGTCCGAAAAAGATAAATATTTAAAAGTAAAAGAAGAATTTGAAGAAAATATAAATAATTTAATTAAATCCGGTAATTTAGATACTTCTGATATTAAATTTGATACACAACATATTCCTGAAGGAATAACAGAAGAAACAATGGACCAGTTAAATGATTTTATAGAGGATATAACAGAAATAATAGAAAAACAATTAAGACACAGAAGAGAACAGGAGGATAATGAAGAAGATTATGAATAAAGTAGAAAAAATTAAAAAAATTTCTAAAATTGCAAGTACTTGGTGGTCTAGTGTAATAGAGAATGCGAAAATGGATAATGGAGATACAACAGATTCAGGTACAATGGCAATGTTATTACTTAAATTACATACTCCAAAAGTTACACCAGAACAACAAAAACAATTTAAACAAGAATTATATGAAAAGATTATAGATACTATAAAAGATTACGAAGATAATAATATTATGTGGTTAGACGTAGATTATGGACCTAATAAATATTTAAGTGAACCGGCAGAAAAATGTGGTATAAATTTACTTAGTTTTCCAATAAAAACAACAATGCAAGTAACTATACATAGTGTAAGAGTTAAATACGGTTATACAGGCGAATATGAAACTTTATATGCTGATAAATTTTATTGGAAAAATAAAATTAAAGATTGTAAGGAAACAATTAAATATTATAAATCTAAAGATAATTCCTATTTTGAAAGTTGGACAAGTGTAAGTAAAGAAAGTTGCATTAAAGAACAAGAAAATGCTATTAAATACTATGAAAATTATTTAAATACTTGTGAGGAATAAAATTATATTACTTTTTATTAAAAACTTGTTAGAATTGATTGTCGTAAGAATTAGGAGGGTATTATAATGCATATTGTATTAACATTAGATAATGTTATCCAAATAATATTAATTGGAATAATAATTCTTATAATATTAATCGGTGTTACAAAACATTTTTTAAATAAATTTTTAATTAAAATAAAGTATTATCACAACTGTTTAGATTGTAACAATTACAAATTAACAGGTGTTACAAGTTATGGAGGAATAGCTCATTATCATTGTAATAAAACAGGTAAATATGACAATTTAGATTTTAATGATTCTACTGTTTTTTGTCATTGTGAGTATTTTGAAGAAAAGGAGGATAAAAATGTATAGTTATACAAGGAAACAAAAAGAAACTATTTATAGAAGTTTACAAGAATATATTGTAAAAAGTATTAAATATGGTTTACAGAGAAAATGGAATAAACAACAGATAAAAAATTTTACTATTGATAATTTAAATGTGAGACAAGTACCTGAATTAAAATGGCATCAATTTAGAAGTGAATCTAGAATAGAAAATATATTTGAGTCTATATGGGAGGGCTATTTTAATTATGAGTAATCAACAATTAGATTTAGATAAAAAATTTGAAGAATTAAACGATAAATTCCTAGAATTAGATAAACAACTCTTACAACAATTAAAAGAGTGTATAGGATATTGTAAAAAACAAAGTATAGGTAAAGATGATTGTATGGACATATATTTGTCTACAATACTAGGTAAGTTTTATGAAAAAGAAATTATTGTTAATTCTATAAAAAACAACGTAAATGTTAAAAATTTGTTTAATAAATTATGGGAGGAAATTGGTTATGAGTATATTGATAGATAAATTAAAAAATTATGAAAATAACCAAGTTGAAATAAATGGTAAATGGTATATAGCAAAACCTTTAAATAATTTACCAGTTAAAAATAGGATAAAAGATTCAATAAAAGTTTTAATGGGTAAAGCCATTACTGTACATTATAAAGAAAATGAAATAAAAAGAAGGAGGAACAAATAAATGAGTGCTTTATTATTTTTATTAAGTATATGGCTTATAGGCGCTTTATTATTTTTCTTATTATTTATATTTGGAAAATATCACGTTAAAATAACAAGTTATAAAACAGGTGAAATTTATTTTGCATCAGGTTGGAAAAAAGTTAGTATCTGTTTTTTATTAGCAATTTTATGGCCTTATATAGTAATTAAAAATCTAATAAAAGGAGAATAATAATGAATTTAAAAATAATAAATAAACAATATCCTAGAAATGATAAATATAATAAAAATAAAGTTAAATTTACAGTAGATGGGTACGAATTATATATTAATATAATATATTTAGAAATGACATTTGAAGTAAATCATTTGAGAAGATTTAACGCATTTTTAGATGATAAATTATACGAACAATGTGAACAATTTATAACAGGAAGATATCCTAATATTGACTTTGAAGATTTTAAAAAATATTTTATGTACAAATTATATAAATATAGTAGAGGTGTTGGTTTAGATAAAGAATGTTTAGATATTACACCTGAAATAATTAAAAGAATTGAGGAGGCATAAATGTTTAATAAAGAAACTCAGCAAGAAACAATGAAAAGAATTTTAAAACTAACTAATATAAAAAATGACCCAGATGTTGTACCTTATATAAAGGCACAGACAGCATTAGATGAATTATGTAGGTTTTTTCTAGGAGAAGATTGGTATGTAGTAGACCCACTAAGTACAGAACAAGTAAATGTACATATCGTGTATGAAATTGAAAGAAAATTTAAAAATAAATGTAAAAAGGGTAAACATTTTAAAAATTCTTAATATATTTATATTAAGGAGGTTGATAAAAATGTTTATTATTAATCAAGATAGGGATGAATTATATTTTATACAAAAACCATATACAATAGATGGAAAAGTTATCTTATATGATAATAGAACTTACTTTGGGATAAATTTATATATTGATAATGTATTTTTAGGTACATTTGATACACTAGAAGAATTCATGGATGAAGTATATAATATAGATAATAATAAAACAGGGTTACATATAATTAAAAATTAGGGGGATTATACATGAATTATGCACAAATAATAACTATTTTAAAGTTCAAAGATTATGAATTGTCTTTTAAGGAATTTCAAAAAATTTTACCTTATATTCATATTACAAATATGTATAAAGATTTAAATGAAGATATAAAAGTTAAAGCTGAAATTACAGAAACTAATAGTATTATGAAAATTGAATTTATTATAAAAAATTTATATGTGGAAGGAGATTAACTATGAGTCACTCAGAAATATGTCCAGTATGTGGTGGAACAGGTATATTCAAATGTGTACAATATGAACAACTTAATGCACCTTATCCTTTTGTAACAAGTCCTATTAAAAGTTATACGGAAAGAACTTGTCATGGTTGTCAAGGGAAAGGTTGGATAACTGTACCAGATACAAATGATATATATAAATATGATTACAGTAAAAAAAGTTATTTAGATATAAATACATATAAGGAGGAATAGATTGCATGTCATCTAATATAATAGATTTTAATAAATATTTAATTATAAAACAGGAACAGGAATTTAAAGGGAGTATGTATAAAAATCCTACAAATGATATGTTTAAAGAGTACAGTAAATTGTTTCAAAAGGATTATCCTGTATTAAAATATCTTTGTCAAAAATCAAAAATTAATAAGTTAAATGATGAAACGGATTCTATAGTGGGTATATTTGATTTACCCGAAAATTATTACAATTACATATATTCAGATGCTATGTCCACTTATTTACAAATATATATCCCAACGAAATTAAAATTTAAAAGAATTAATTTAGATGAATACTATTTTATTATATTTAAATATAGAAGTTTAAATAAATATGATGAGATTTGTTTGGAATATCCTTTTTTATTATCTGGTTATATAGTGGAAAAATTATTGGTTATATTTGAAATAGTATAAATCGGGTAAGGAGGTTTTATAAGTGAATATACAAGAAGCAATAGAAACATATAATGCCTTAAAGAATAATATTTTAATAGAAAAATATGAAAAGGCTTTGGATGTATTAATAAAGGATATGTCTAAAAAATCTGAAAAGAAATATTATAAATCAGATAATGAAAATGATTACTACATTGAATTACCCTATGAAAGATTAACATTTGTACAGGAAGGTGCTATATTACAACACAGAGATTATAATTGTGTTTATTGTAAAAAGGGTAAGGATATTGATAAAGTTATAGGTCCAGGTAATTTTTGTTTAAGTCTTTGTAAATTGACAGAAGAGGAAGTAAAACAAAGAATTGATGATTTTATCAATTCTAAAATGAGTAAGGAGAAATCTATATGAATGATAATATGATAGAAGAAGTTATAAGGAAAACTATTAAGGAACAAATATCTAAAGAAGTGGATAAAGAAATACAAGAAAAAGTAGAAAAATTTGCTGATGAGTTAACTCTCAGAAAAGATGATTATATCTCACAGATAATGAAAGGAATAAGAATTCAACATGAAAGAGATTTTGGTAGTATGGGTATAAATTACAGAATAATTTTTGAGAATTATTATAAATTAGAAAAATAGAAAGGAAGTATTTGATAATGAGTAAAAAGAAAAAGAAGTATGAATATGATATGGGAGATGTAGTATATTTAAAAAGTCAGGAGGATATATTATATACCTATGACGAAGAACTAAAACATTTAATAGATACACAACATAGATTTGTTGTAATAACTTATACAAAAAAATATTCCCATTCCAATATAGCCTTACTATCAACTAGTAAATATCTTAATAAGGATAATGAAATGGGACTATTATTAAAAGGAAATTATAGTAAATATGGTAATGGTAAGGATTTGTACATTGATTATACTTCCGTCTGGTGTATAAGAAATAGTTTTATAAAAGAGAAATCTTATAAATTGGAAACTATTGATTGGTTAAAATTAGCACATATTTCAGCTTATAGATTCAAACAAATTAAAAAAGGTGTTATTGACCATTCTATATTAAATGGTATTCAACCACTGTTACAAGCTAAGTCCTTAATGAGTCTAAACGTAGAACAAAGACTAAACCAATATAAACAATTTATAGATATGTATATATTCTATACAACAGAAGAAGATTGTAGAAATACTCTACTAGAATTCAGTAATGAGGAATGCTTAAAAGATGCTGAATGTAGGTATTTATCTAAATTTGTAGATACAGATGTAATGTATCATTCAATATTACAATCCGTAGTAGATACTTATAAAAGTAAATCTGATTTTAAATTTATTTCTCATTTATATGCTTATATGATGAGGGGTTATGATTGTAAACAAGATTATAAATTATATGAAAAGGAGATATTATTAAATGAGCAAACAAACGGTAGTATTTGATTTTGATGGGGTTGTACATAAGTATTCAAAAGGTTGGCAGGATGGTTCAATATATGATGTACCTAATGAAGGAATAAAAGAAACAATAAATAGATTAAGATTAAACAATTATGAAGTAGTTATAGTTAGTACAAGATGTAATACAGAAGAAGGTAGAATGGCAATATTAACTTGGTTATTTAGTTATGGAATAGTTGTAGATAAAGTATGTAAAGAAAAACCACCCGCAATATGTTATATAGATGATAGAGCTATATGCTATGACCCTAAAATGAATAATCTTTATGATTTAATTATAAATTTTAAACCTAATCAAACCATATATAAGGAAATAAATGAAATGGACGCTTTTAACCTTTTATTACAACAAAGTGTTCTAAAAACAAAATTTGATGAAGTAAATAAAAAGATTGAAGAAAAATATCCTGTAAAAGAGAACATAGATATTTATACAAAGATACTTCAAGAATGGATAAATTCTGTAGAAAAATACTTATAAGGAGGTATTAATATATGGAAACTTATTTATCACTATATAAATTATACGAATCAAACGATATTTCTTATAAAGCTTTTTGTGATTTTTTATGTTATTATTGTAAAAGATTTAAAATATGTTTGTGTGATGATAATTGTGAAATTGCCAAAATGAAATTATATAAATTAAATCAGAACTATTTAAAAGATTATAGGAGAAGTTATGGAAGAATATTTAGATTTAATAAGTAAATGTGATACTTGTATTCAAAAAACATATACTACTACTAGTTGTTTTAATTGTGAAGTATATATATTAAAGGTTACAATGGCAAAACTACAAAATGAAATAACAAAATTAAAAATTAATAACAAAGATTTATCTAATTATTGTTGTTTTATTAACAATAAATATTTTAACATAATAACAACTATAATTGATTTTGATACAATTAAAGTGTATAAAAGAGATTTAAATTATTTATTACCGGAAGAAAATATTATAGCTATATTATATGATAAAGGAGTGTATAATGGGTGGTAGAAAAGAAGGTTATAAAGATTTAAATAAATGGAGAATATATAAACGTAAACAACAAAAACAAAATTATGCTAAGGGTAGAATTAATTGTAAAAGACATAAATGGACTGAAGAGGAGAAAAAACTATTATTTAATTGTCCTTTAACTGACAGGGAATTATCTAAAATAATACACCATTCTGTACAAGCTATACAAGTACAAAGGTGTAAATTAAAAAGAAAGGAAGTGATATAAATGCAAATATTAACATATATACAACTATTAAATAAATTAGAAAATAAACAAATTAATCCATTTAATTATTATTTAAGAGTAAATAACGAAACTTATACTTATAACGGATTTGAATTTGTAAATACTGAAGGTGTTAAATTTATCAGTAAATTTGTTAAAAGTGAGTCGGAATTAATAAATCTTAAAGTTTATTTGTATAAAAAAGATGAAAAAATGATAAAGAATTCTAACTATGAAATTAAAAAACTAAGACAAGCAAAAGGGAAATAATAAAGGAATTATGGGATAGGTATTTAGATTTAGATTGGGATATTAGTGTAACTCAAGGCTGTATAAATGATTTAGATAAACAATATGAAAAAGTACATATTTATCAAAGATTGTTAGAATATATGGGTGTTTGTGTAGAAAAGGATAAGAATAAAAAATTTGACATATGGTATAAGGAACAAATTGAAAAACAGGAAAAAGCTGAGGAACACAAAAATAAACAATTAGAACCTTTGGGAATAAATTGGATACAACTTGCCCAATATGAAGATACAGAAATAAAACCAATTTTAGAGTTATATACTGAACTTGCACACAGATTAAATGATGTATTAACTTATTTAAGAAATAAAGACAATAAAGAAAAGGAGAAGGATAAATAATGGAATTAGGAAATTTAATGTTTAACACTAATAAAAATCAACAATATGAATGTCCAAAATGGATTGTGGCTTTATTAAACGAATTGGATAATCAGTTGGATAGAGTAATGTGGAATAATACACAAAAGGAATATCCTAGTCCTTTTGAAAATACAGCCAATTCATTTAAAAATGATGTATTTGAAGTACAAGCCTTTGACTGGAATGATGATATAGAACAACCTTATAATTTTAAGTGTGAGGATATTGAAATTAGTTGGTACAAATATTTAGGAAGGGATACAACTATAAATGGTGAATATGAACCACAAAAAATAATAGATATGTTTAATAAATGTTTAAAAAGTATTTTGGATATGGATGTAAAAGATTAGATTATTTTACAAAACCCTTTACAAATTTTATAAAATATTATATACTGGAAGTGATATAAAAATGAATGCCCAACTATGGAGCCGACCGGATGAGGACTCACAAAAAAGAACCTTATTATGTTGGTTTAAAGACAATAATATTAATTTAAATAATATATTTGAAAATATAGAAAATGTAACAATAGAAGAATTAAGAAATTTATACATATATTATGAAACACATACGATAAATTAAATGTGGAGGAAAATTTATGGAAAGAACACAATACATAAAAGAACAAGTATTAAGACATTATAATTATATTAAAGATAAATATGATGTATTATATCTAGCCTTGCAAGGAAGTCAAAATTATGGGTTGGATGTATATGATAAAGATTATAAATCAGATGTGGATACCAAAGCAATTATATTACCTAGTTTTGAAGATATTGTTTATAATAGACAACCTGTTAGTAAAACTATTGTATTAGATAATGATGAACACATTGACGTTAAAGATATAAGAGTAATGTTTGAAAATTTTAAAAAACAAAATGTAAATTTTTTAGAAATATTATTTACAGAATTTTATATATTAAATGAAGAATATAGTGAATATATATATAACCTTCGAACTTCTGCAGAACAAATTGCGAGACTTAATATTAACCAGGCTTTAAGATGTATGGCAGGGATGAGTAAAGAAAAATTAAAAGCATTAAAACATCCATACCCAGCAACTACGAATAAAATAGAAAAATATGGTTATGACCCTAAACAACTTCATCATATATTAAGAATGAATGATTTTATTAAAAAATATGGAATAGAGCAAAGAAATTTTAAAGATTGTTTAATACCTAATAACAAAGATTATTTAGTACAAATTAAAAAAGGTATATTAAATGAACAAGAAGCAACAGAGTTAGCAGAAAATACAGATATAGATACTTATAATATTAAAGAAAAATTAGTAACAGAACAAGATATTATTAATAAAGAAGCCATAGATACATTAAATAAGATAAAATATGGTATATTAAAACAAAAGTTTAAAAAAGAATTATTGGAGGATATGTAGATTGAAAAATATAAGTCTTAAAGAAATGTTTGATATACTAATAGATTGTATAATGAATAAAAAAGAACAATATCCTACATTTTATTATAAAAGAGAAAATTATAATACAGGAAATCCCGAATTTATAGAAATAACAGAAGTTGATTTATTATATGGAAGATTTAATACTATTGATGGAGATTTTTCAGAATTTGAGTGGGAAATAGAAAATAGTAATATTTATATGGAGGAAAATAAATGATAAAAATTTTTATACAAATTAGAGATAAAGAAACCTCTAAAATATCTGATGCTGTTAGTTTACAAGATATTGTATATAGGCAAAATGAAATAGAGTTTGAATTTGGAGAATATGGCACAGAAGAATATGAAACTTTATCATATAAAGATTTTCTATTTTATAAAGATAATTATGATTTATTAGTACAAATAAAAGATTAATAATAAAAATAGAGGAGGTATAAAATAATGCCATATATATTTAAATTAATAAGAAGTTGGTTTTGTGAGCATTTTTACGGAGATGGAACACCTTGTCCATTTACGGATGAATATGGTAATCATTTCGCTGTATATACTTGTGAAAAATGTGGAAAAAGAAAATTAGTTAGATTTAATGAAAGGTAGGTTATATAAATGTATTTTATAACCGCATTACAAATACAAAATAAATTAGATAATTTAGTTTTAGGTGATAGTAGATGTATTGGTTATTTTGAAACATTCGAGGAAGCAGAAAACATAGTATTAAATAATATTGGTGATATTGAAGAAACTATTTATAATTATTGTGTAATTGAAAACATACCGGCGGGTTTATATCAATATGACCAAAATGCTAAATGGTATAAATTTAATGAGTTATTAGAAGTATTTAAGCCTTGTGAAAAACCTAAAGAATTTCAGAATTATGTCGGTTTTGGTATAGGATAAGGAGGCGAATATTATGAAAGATTTTAAACCTATAATAAATACAGTTTCTTGTTCTCTAAATTATAATGAACAAGAATATAGTGAAAAACATAATAAACCACTAAAACCATATTACTATGATTTTTATTGCACTCAGTATATATCTATAACAAATCACAATAAAAATAATAAAATAATAATTTATTAAATTAATGAGGAGCCTGTACAATGAGTAGTAAAGAAACATATTTAAAAATTAATAAAAGATTACCACAAATACATATTTCTCAAAAACAAGTTGATTTATTTATAAACTGGTGGAATCAAGATATACGTTTTCAAAAAACTGTGCCACACAGTTTTGAAGAAGGCTATTTAAAATGTGATTTAGATTTTAATATAGATATAAATAAATTTAATAATTTATTTAAACAAATGGCTAAAACATACCATACAACTTATAGAAAAATGGAAACTATGTTTAAAGATTTTATTAACTCTTTGGAACATATTATTATGTATTTTAAATTTATTAAGAATAATGAAATAATAATAAATACATATGATATTAATAATAAAATACTATCAAATATATCTTTTGGTTTTGGAGAAAATAGTAGGGATATAGAAGAAGAATTTTCCTATGAAAAATTAACAAGTTTAATACTTACAAGTGAAGGTTTAAATAATGATAACTTAATGAATAGTTTTAATATACTATATATGATTATTTTAATAACAAGTCTTTGGTATATAGCAACTACTAAAAATACAACAAAATATATCTATGAGAATAAAACACCTGTTATAACAAATAGAAAGAAAAATATTGTAAAAGTATCTGATACTAAAGTAATTAGTACACCTATTTACGATATAACTAAAATTAAAACAAAAAAAGTAGACGGACTTATTAAACATAGAAAAGGATGGACATATAGTCACGCTTTTCAAGTACACGGACATTATAGACATTATAAAAATGGTAAAGTTATATTCGTGAATTCTTATATTAAAGGTAAAAATAAAGAATTTAAATCTCAAACTATTGAATTACAACCTACTCAATAATTTTTTAAAGTTATTTTATAAAAACCTTTACAAATCTTAAAAAATATTATACAAATATTATACAAATATTAAGGTGATATTAATGAAAAATTTAAATACATTAACAGATTATGAAATTACAAAGTATTATACAAATAAGTATTATTTAAACTTTAAACATATATTATCTTATAATGAAATTTTTAACGAAATATATATAATTATATTAGAGGGTAAAAATACAAAAAGTTATAAACTAAATAAATCTGCCTATATAAAGAAACATATATTATTACTTAAAAATAAATATATAAAAGAACATAAAAGTACTTCATATTTGGAAGATTTAAAAATAGAATTAACAGATAATTATAGTTTAGAAAATTATATGAAAAATATAGATTTACAAATTATTTTTAAAAATATATTATATACAATAAGACCTAGAGACTTAGCTGTACTTAAATATTATTATGGTTTTTATACCACAAAATATACAGTAAATGAATTAAGTAAAAAGTATAAGGTATGTTCTCATAGAATTTTACAATTAAAGAATAGAGCTATTAAACAAATACAACATCCTGCTCGTAGTTATAAATTCATAGAATATATAAATCCTAAATTCTATACTAAAAAATAATAAAGTATAGGTGTTATAATATATAGGTAATAAAGAAGTGTTATCTATACTATATGCTCCTTTGGTGTAATTGGTAGCATACCAGTCTCCAAAACTGTTGGTTGAGGTTCAAATCCTTGAGGGAGTGCCATTGAATATATTACAATATTTTAATAAAGTTCCGAAGATATCTAATAAAAGTGTAAGTTAAATATTGTCAATCTGACTATATTGTAATATATTCAAATAAATGATTAAAAGAATATATATTATGACGTGAAACTGCCTGGTCAGAGCTGTAGGTTTCCATTTTTGATATTTACTTACACTTGTCATCTTATATGGGTATGTGGCGGAACTGGTAGACGCACAGGACTTAAAATCCTGTATCTGAAATACGGTGTAAGGGTTCAAGTCCCTTCATACCCACCAGCTCCTAATAAAAAGTTTAGGAGGTGTTATATAGTAATATATAACAATAGGTTGGTGGTTATCCTTTTATACAATATTTTAATTAGTTTTAAGAACCTTTTATAGTTTTCAATGTTTATAATAAGTTTGTAAATAAATTTACTAATATTGTTTAATTTTGTTAATATAGATTTTTAAGTATAATAAAAACCACAATTTTATTATTGGAGTACTGTAATGTTTAAATATAAAAGAAAAACAATTAAATTCAAATTAACAAAAAATGATTATAAATATGATATAAATGTAAATGACATAGTATATACAACAATTAATCCAGGCATATTACAACAATATATCACAAAATTTTGTGTAGAAAATAAAATAGATATAATTTCTATTAAAGCTGAAAATACTTGGAACTATAAATTCTACATTACAGTAAAAACAACTAGAGAAAATATAAATAAACTAGCTTATTTTTTATTAGATAACTTTTCAAAATATATACATAATTTACAATATTAGGAGGATACAAAAAATGACACAAAAAGAAGTTAAAGTATTTGATTTATATAGTGTAACAAAAGAAGACGAAAAATATTATGAAGAATTAGGTATACCTACATATTGTCTTGACGAATACCATAATCAAATAGTTAAGAAAGATGGAACAGTAAAACCCAAATACAGTTCAAAAGTTCTTAAAAATATTAAACCTTTAGAAAATAATATTACAACTAAAGTAAAATGGGAATTGGATTCTACTGAAGGAGAAACTTTATCTATGCTAAAAAATTCTGTTAAAAAATCTAAAGATTTATATGATAGTTGTAAAAGAAAATATGAAAGATACGAACATTTACTAGTAGGTTCTTTACCTATTGAAGATAAAATATTTGAAGGTGAAAGACATAAGTGTAATTTAAGTCCTATTGGTAGATGTATGTATAAAGAAGATGCTTCCGGAGAATATGAATGTGTATTTTGTGGGGAACCCGAAGAAAGGAAATAAGTTTATGGAAGAAAATATTTACAATAAAACTTGTATTAAATGTGGTAAAACTTATTATAGTAAAGGAAAAGCTCCTGTCGGTATGTGTCCTGACTGTTTAAGTAAAGAAGAATATTTTTGTAATAAATGTGGACAACCTATTGATTATTGGGAATATAATGATAATGTAGAAGGTTATTGTGAAGATTGTATGGAACAAGAAGAACTCGAAGAAGAAAATAATTAATATTCTTATAAATTAATTATTTTATTATTAATAAAAAAAAGGAGGATTTTTATAAATATGAAAAAGAAAAAATTAAAAGATTATAGTGATGAAGAATTAGCAAGAATGGATTATAATACAAAAGAACGTTTAATTTTAGAAGATAAAATACATAAAATTGTGAAATATGTATTATTAGCAATAATAGTAATATTTTTAATAATAACATTCTTCAATTCGTTTAAAACTATTCCAACAGGTTTTGTAGGAGTAAAGACTCGTTTTGGACAAGTACAAGACACAATGTTAAATGAAGGATTAAATCTAAAAGTTCCATTTATAGAAAAAATTGTATTAATGGACTGCCGTACACAAAAAACAGAATATACAATGGAAGCTAGTTCAAAAGATTTACAAAAAATATCTAATTTTAAAATTGCCATTAATTATAACATAACTAATGATACAGCAAACAAATTATATAGAAGTGTTGGAGTTGATTATAAATCTATTATAGTAGAACCGGCAATACAAGAAGCGATGAAGGCAACAGTTGCAAATTATACAGCTGAAGAATTAATTACAAAAAGAAATGAAGTATCAGAATTTGCTTTAAATAAATTATCACCCAAACTTCAAGAAAATGGAATTACACTAACATCTTTAAATATATTGGATTTATCTTTTAGTGAAGAATTTGATACAGCTGTAGAACAAAAACAAATTGTAGAACAAGAAACACAAAAAGCACAATATGAACTTGAAAAAGCCAAAGTTGAAAATCAAAAGAAAATAGAAAATGCTCAAGCTGATGCAGAAGTAATGGCAGCACAAAATGCTCAAATTACAGATAACTATTTAAGACTTAAGGAAATTGAAAATCAAAAAGCTATGATTGAAAAATGGAATGGTCAATTACCTACAACAATGACAGGTAGTGATGTTTCTAGTATATTTAATGTAAATTAGTTATTAATCTTATGTTTAGATAAAAAGTGATGGCTACCAAATTTTGAAATAATTGAAACAACTCGGCAGTGAGATTCGTTGACTGTCCAAACTCACATATGAAGGTTGGAATACCCTATCTAAACATAATAAATATAAACCCATCATTTAGTTAGTATGTACATATTTTATAGATATTTCCGTCAAATATGTACATACTCCCTTATATATATGCCTTGATAGTTTAAAGGTAAAATAACTCGACGGAGTAGATGGAGGTTCGATTCCCCAAAAGGCTAATGTTTTTTACTTATTTCAAACTAATAGCAAATAAGCAAATCAACTAGAATAATAAAGGAAACTAATTGATATGGAGTATTCCTTAAAAAACTTTTTAGATATGTAACACTATGACCATATCCGAGAGAATGTGTTATGAAGGTAATGTCCGTTCTAATGGGTCTAAAGTTAGTTGTTTATGAAACCCACCATAATATAATAACAAAAGAAAAGAGGTTGATAAATATGAAACATATTATAGAATTTTTATTTTACATACTAATACTTACATTTATATTAATAATGTTATTTATATTTGGATTGTTAGGATATTTAGCATTTATATTTCAAAATTATGTTCTAGCAATACCTTTATTTATCATTGTTATTTTAGGTATACTTAGTTTAATATACTGTTTATATTTATGGATAAAAGGAGAGTAAAATTTATATGGAAAAATGGAAAACATTAATGTATAATAATGAAACATTTAATAAATATGAAATATCAACTTGTGGAAAACTTAGAGATAAACAAACACAAACAATTTACAAAACAAATATGGACAATAAAGGTTACGAAAGAGTTACTATTTATATTGGATTTGAAAACAAAAAAATAAAAAATAAAAATATTTTAATACACCGTGCTGTTGCTTGTACATTTGTTCCTAATTCAAATAATCAAAAATTAGTAGAACATATTGACGGTAATAAATTAAATAATTATGTTGATAATCTAAAATGGTGTACTCACAAAGAGAAGGCATTAAAAACAAAAATAAATACGACAAATATTGAAGGTTGTAATAATATTAATTCAACATTAAATAAAGAAGATATTATATTTATTAGGACCCATTATATAAAAAATAATAAACAATATGGAACAAGAGCCTTAGCCAGAAAATTTAATGTAGACCATACTACTATTTCTAATATAATTAATTATAAAACCTACAAAAATATATAATGTGAAGAGTTGGCTGAGTTGGCTGAAAGCACATCCCTGCTAAGGATGCATACTCATTTAGAGTATCGTGAGTTCGAATCTCACACTCTTCGCCAATTTATTTTTTTTTACTTATTACCCTTTACAAGATTTTAAATATATGTTATATTATTTAATAACAAATTAAACGAGGAGAATAATTATGAATAGAAAATTAGAGTTAAGTAAGCCTCTTTATAAACAAAATTTATTATATGTGGATGATTTAAGAAATCCACCAAATAAGTTAAGACAAGAATATAATATTATTATTTGTAGAAATTATGAAGAAGCAATTTATGAATTAGACAAAAGAAGATGTAGAATTATAGACTTAGACCACGATTTAGGAGAAGAAAAAACTGGTTATGATATATGTAAATACATTATAGAAAATAATATTGAAATAACAAAAATTTATATTCATACAAGTAATCCTGTTGGAAGATTTAATATGTATCAATTATTACATAGATACTGTAAATGTGATATAATACCTTATTAATTTGTAAAATATTAATAGATGTTTAGATTTTTGGGAGGGGTAAAAATGACAAATAAAGAAAAATTAACAGAAGCTACAATGTTAGCATTACAAGGTAAACTTGTTGAGGCTAACGACGATGAAGTAAATAGAGTAATGAAGAAACTTAATAGTTATTCTTCGTATGAGTACATAAAGGAAAATGGTTGGACAGATGATGATATAAGGTATATAATTAGTAGATTAAAAGAACCTAGTCTTATTTTAGACGCATTTAGTCGTACTAATATAGATTATTATTTCTTTGTATATTTCAAAGGTATTACTTTAGATAATCTGGTTCAAATACTAAGAGTCTGTGGTGCAAAAAGTAGAGACTATGACCATTTATATAAAATATTTAAAAATAATGATGATTTATTACAAGAATTTATAAATAATAAAATATCAGATGATGAGTTAAAAAATATAATACATTACAACGCTTTTTATTCTAGAGATAAAAAGAATATCCCATATTTAAAACCTTATAAGGTTAATACATCCAAATCTTCTGGTATGAGGTCCGGTGCAAGCATTTCAAAGTCTTTTGAAAACACTGAGGCAGCACCACTAATATTTGAAGCTATTCATAATTTGGAGCAAGCATTAAGTCCATATAAAATAACTATTAATGATTTACAACTAATATATATTGATAGAACAAGAATGTTTATGGGTATATTCTTACAAGATGATAAAATAAAAGATATAATAACAGATTCAGGTAATTCTAGAAATTTAATTAAAAATACTGTTGCTTGTTCAGCTATCTATAATGATAATACACAAGAATATGATATAGCATTAAGATATACTATAGAACAAAAGAATATAGATATAGTAGATGAAGGTCTTACTCCTTCAAAAAAACTTATTAATACTATTGTATCTTATTTTAATTCTATAGACGAAGAATTAATTAATGACTATAAACGTAGATATAAAAAGAATTAAAAATGAATTAAACTGGAGAGGGAATTAAAATGTTTAAATTATTTAAAGATATTAGATATAAACATAAAATGAAAAAACAAAGAGTAAAAAGAAAATATAGTGATGATATGTGTTGGGATTTACAATATACTTTACTTGAAATATTACCTAAAATGATAGAAACTTTAAGAAAAGGAAAACATAGTTATCCTGAAGAAAAGTTTGAAGAAGTAGATACTTTTCCACACAGTTGGATAAAAGAAAATTTAAAAGAACTAGAAAAAGATTTTAGTGATAAAAAATATGAAAAACCTAATATAAAAGACCCTTTTACTAGATGGCATTTAATTTTGAAAAGAATATCATATTGTCTAATACAGGCAGATGAAACACAAACAATTATAAAAAATAAATATGAAGAAGAATACGATAAACAATTATGGGGTGTAGACGATTGGGAAGCTGAGAAAAAATTAAGTGTCAAAGGGTGGTTTAAAAGACATACATACGTAAGTAAACGTGATGAAAATGGTAAACCTTTATTACACGCATTTGATTTTAAAGAAGTAGAACCAGAATTAAGAAAAAATTATTGGCAAGAAGAAGAAAGAATAAATACATATAGAAATAGTATGAAAACAGAAGCATTTAATTTAATTAATAAATATTTTTGGAATTTATGGGATTAATTGAAAGAGAAAGATAACAAACATTAAATTATTTTTTAATAATTATTTTATTAAAAAGATTGACATATTAAATTAAAGGTGTTATATTATTATAGTAAGGATATTAATTAACCAAATTTTTATCCAATAACCGAATATTTTAATATTAAGGTTTAGAATATATATGAGTAGTAGTAAATATTCGTTTATTAATTTTGCAATTCAAGATTTAATTTTAGGCAATTTTATAAATTTAACCAGTAGAGTTTATTAAAGTTATCGTAGAAGTAAATTAATGAATTATTTTTAAGTTGTTAAGTTAGGAGATAGACTTAACAACTTTTTTATTTTCTTAAATTTTTCCATACCCCTAAGTAAAATATTATTAGAGTTGATTAAAGATATTAATCGTGTCTTTTTCAACTCTTAATAAAATTATACTAATTTTTTATAAAAACCTGTTAAAATTGATTGTCATAAGAATTAACTATATATAAATAATAACAATTTTAACAAAATGTTTTGTAAAATATTAGTGATATGAAGGATACTTTGAGGTAGAAGTATTTTTTACAATAAACTTATCTCTTTACTCTTGTTATTAATTTATCAATAACTATTCAGAAAAAAGAGTATTAAGTTTTGGACACAAACACCAATAAATTAAAAAGGAGGTATGTGGAAATGGCACAAAAAGATTTTTCAAAAGTTCCAGCTACAATTACATTAAAAAATGTAGGTGAAGAACCAGTTGGATTCAGATATTTCAGAGTAAACTTCACAGAAGTATTAGAAAATAAAGATGATGAAGTTGTAATAACAGCTCAAACATCAGAAGAAGTTGCTTACTATATGGCACAAGCTGATAAAGCAGTTGGTCTTGAAGTAACAATGGCATAATTAAGGTATTAAGTAAATAATTAATATAAACTTAATATAGTATGTGTAGCAAAATTCCAGCCTCTTATTTCTACCTCCTGGAATTGCTACCATATCTTTAAATAAGGGAGGTAATATAAATGGAAGATGAAAATACACAAGAGTTAGACGGTATATTTAAAGATGAAGCTTTAACTAAGCCACGTACCTACCCTCGTATGCCAAAGAAAATGAAACAAATAGTGAAATACATTGAAAGTCAATTAGGTGGACAAGTATTAGATTTAGAATTAACACCAGAAAATATAAAAGAAATTGTAGAACAGGCTTTTGAAGAAATAAAACATTATATGACTGATTTATATACAATAACTGTACCTTATGCTCAATGTATTGATTTAAAAAAATACAATATAGATTCTGTAGAATCTGTAATGAGAGGACAAGATAGTATTTTAACTGGTATGCCTTTTCAAATGCCTGCTATGAATTTAATGAATATTACAGGTATTTATAATCTAGAAGATTATACAAACGCTTTAATTATTAAAAGAAATTTAAACATACTTGCAACAGATATGGATTTTTATTGGGATAAACCAAATCGTAAATTATATGTTTATGCAAATCCAAACATTCCAACACAAGTAACAATAAATTTTAAACCTGAATACTATTCAGTAGCAGACATTAGAGAAAGTTTTTGGGAAACACAATTAAAAAAACTTGCTTTAGGTATGTGTAAAATTGTTATTGGTAGAATTAGAAGTAAATACACATCTAATTCAACAAAATTTCAACTTGATGGACCTACAATATTAGCAGAAGGAACATCAGAAGTACAACAAGAAAGAGAATTTTTACAAAATAACAAAGATATATTTACAGTATTAAATTAATATAGAAAGGAGTAAATTTTTAATGAATAGAAAAGACAAATTAATTGAATCTACATTACTTGCTTTACAAGGTAGATTAAATTTACAAGAATCAAAAAAAGTAAATATTAAAACAGCTAAACAAAAAAAGACAGAAGATGTTGAAATAGAAACAGACGATGCCGAAGTTACAGTTGGAGAAAATACAACTGTAATCGATACAGATGAAGCAACTGTTACTGTAGAAAAAAACACAGAAGAATGTGTAGATGGAGAATGTAAAGAAGATGTAGATACAGAAGATATAGTTGATACAGAAACATTTGACGAAACACCACTTTCTGGAGAATCTAATGAAGAAGATAACACAGGTAGTGAGGAAGACATAGAAACTATCGAAGTACCTGTTGAAGGGGAAGAAACAATAGTTCCTGAAGAAGATGTTGTTACAGATACAGATACAGATGTAGATACAGAAGACAACGAAGAAGAGGAAGTGGAGGAGTCAAAAGAAATTAAAACAGAAGATACTGACCCAAGACCAAACGAAACTAAAATGTGTGACTTAATTGATAATGAAATGGTAGATACAGCTTCACTTGCAAAAGAATTATTAGGATTTTTAAGTGATGATGATATTGGAAGATTTATGGAGATTGAAGAATATAATAATTTAACAGAATCAAAAGAATGTACAGAAGATTGTGAAAAACAAGAAGAGGAATGCAATAAAGAAGGAAAAGAAGAATGTAATGAACCTATTTCAAAATTTAGTTCAAAAACATTTAACGAAGCTTTAACAAAAATGTATAAATCTAAATATAAAACAGTTGAATCTTTTAAAACAACAAAAGTAAATCTTGGTAAAAATACTTTAAAAATAGAAGGTAAAATTGTTAATAAAGATGGTTTAGAAAAAAATATATGCTTAGAAATGAAAAAAATTAAACAAACAGAATCTTTTATAAGATATGAAATGAAAAATTATACAGGATTATTAAAAGAAAGTAAAAACAGTACATTAAAAATGGTAACAAGAGTAAATAAAGATAATATATTAGAATGTAAATATATTATAACAAAATAAATTAAGAAAGGAGAGAACAAATAATTATGGCATTTGTAGATATACATACAAATAATTTAAGTAGGGAATTAAATAACAGTATTACATATCCTGATAATTATGTATTTATACCAGGTACTGCTATTACAGGTGATCCAGATATATTTTATGTATTTAATTCCTTAAGTGAATTCCAAACAGCTTGTGGAACACATGGACCTGATGGTTCATTATCATATGAATATGTTGCCGGAGTTCTAAGTGCAGGTCTTCCAGTAATATTTAAAAGAATAGCTTATAATAATATCAATACAGAGGAAGTACAATCAGCACAGAAAGCAAAAGTAGAAATTACACATACAGATTCTGATACACAAGGTAAAGTAAGTGATATAAGAATAACAGAAAAATATGGTGGAACTTATGGAAATGATTTATCAATTACTATAAGAAATACCGGAACTGCCTACTATTTAGATGTTTATTTAGATAGAACAACACTTATAGAAAGTAAAAGATTAATAACATATCAATCTGAGGAAGAGTTAATAGAAATAAATCAAAAATTAATAAATGCTTTACAGACAGCAGAATTTGAAAAAATTGATATTGATGTACTAATAACAGATGCATCTAAATTTAGTTTATCTCAAGTAACAAAGGAACCACTTACAGGAGGAAAAGATTTAGATGAAGGATTAGTGCCTGCTATGTTACCACAAATATATAATCAATTAACAGATAAGATACTATATTCTCCAAAATTTATTACATCCGGAGGATACACAGATGAAAATCCAACAGTTAGTACACCTATTGCAGATGCAATGAAAGAATTAACAAGAATAAGACAAGACTGTAGAGCTTTAATTGATTTACCAATAAGTACATTAAAAGAAGATCAACAAGAAACAGCAAGATTATTAGCATATCAACAAACATCTAACACACAAGACATACCAAGTGCTAGTACTTGCGCACCTTGGGTTTATATGCAAGTAGGAAATAATCAATTATGGATGCCTCCATCATTTGCATACTTAATGGTAGTTGGTGATGCTGTAAGTAGAGGAGGAAAATCTTACACTCCAAAAGCTGGTTTATCAAACGGTGTTATTCCTAATGTTATAAGAACACAATTTGAAATAGGTTCAGATTTATCAGAACAATGGCAAAAAGATGGGGATGTAAATATTAATCCAATTATGAGATTACAAGGTGGTTCTTATGTAATTGCAGGTAATAGTACATTATTACAATTAGATGAAGCCACAAATGAGGAAAATGCTTTTTCAGAATCAAGTGCAGATTTAACAGTAATTGAAATAAGAAGACAAGCATATAATGTGGCAGTAGAATTACAATATCAATATAATGCTGTAACAGCTTTTGAAACATTTTCATTAAGAATGGCAAAATTATTAGATGCCATGTCAACAGAAGGTTCTGTAACAAGATACGATATTGAAAATATAAGTACAGATGACGAACCAAGAAAACTAAAAGTTAGATTAGATGTATACTTAACACCAACAATTAAGAATATAGAAATTTTCTTAAATATTTCTTATGGAAGTGTAGAAGTAGGAACTACGGGAGGTGAAGCATAATGGCGATATATGTTAATAGACAAAATAATACAACATCATATGTACAACAACAAACAGATGAATTCGACAAATACTTAGGTACATCTTATATTTTAACACATAAAGCAGATTTTGAACCTGGTAGAACTTCAGACTTTATTTTAAAAATAAAATTTGAAAGAGATTTGTATGATATGGAAGGACAATTTGTTGCCACAGCAGATGATGCAACAGAACAATTAGCGTTATCATTAAGAAATTATGCAGGTCCACAAATGAGTGTTGATACATTAAGTATTAGAACAGGTAATGGTGTAGTTAATTATGCCGGTACACCTAGTGTAGCTAACTCATCAATTACATTTACTGATTATATTGGTATGGCAACAGAATCAATATTACTTGCTTGGTACAGTATGTGTCACAATATTTTAAATGATAAAATAGGATTTAAAGAGTATTATAGTAATGATGGTTTACTTTATAAATGGGCACCAAATGGAACAAGAACATTAAGTTGGTGGTTACTTGGATGTTGGATTAATGAATATAATCAAGGACAATTTGATAGACAGAACCCAGATGTAAGACAATTTAGCACAACTATAATTTATGACAAACCTGTACCTTATGCTAAAATTAATCTTAACAGCTGGAAAGTTAATACTGATAATCGTTCAAGTAATTCAACAGATACAGAATACACAAACTATACAAAGGTAAACTATTTAGGTACTCAAAACAATACACTTACAAAATAATTAAACTAAGATTTCTAGTATTTTATTTTTCATTTTTATATAAATTATAAGGGTATTTTTAAAAATACCCTTTATTTTTTGTAAAAAAGGTGTTATAATATATGATAGTAGTAACAAACTATTTAAAGTAAGGAGTATAAAGCATGAGTAAATATGATAAAGTCAGAGAACAAATCAAGCAAGAATATGAACAAACAACTAAATCTTTAAAAGTATTAAGCGAAGAATATAATGTGCCTTATGATACAGTGTGTACTTGGAGAAAGAAGTTTAATTGGACTACTAATGTACAAAAAGTAAAAAATGATGTTAGAATTACAGATAGCAAAATTGTAGATAAAGCAAAAGATTTATTTGCAAATACACCCATGAATTTAAAAGAAATAAGTGAACAAATTAATATTCCTCGTAACACTATTCAAGCCTGGAAACAAAAATATAATTGGATTAAAAAAGAAGAATATATAGAAAAATTTAAACATAATATAAATAGTAAATTTGAAAAAAGTAATATTAATGATAAAGATATACAACAAATAAAATATTTATATGAAAACACTACATTATCTCCAAAAGAAATAGGTAAACAACTTAATTTAACAGTAGACCAGGTTAGAAATCGTATTAATAAATATAATTTTAAAAGAAATGAAAAATTAAGACATCAAATACAAAGTGAAAAATTTAAAAAAATTATTAACAATATGACAGATGAACAAAGACAACAACAAAAAGAAAAAATGAGTATCACTAATAAAAAAATTTGGGCAGAAAGAAGTGAAAAAGAAAAACAAAAAATAGTACAGCATAGATTAGAAACAATGAGTACAAAAACTCAAGAAGAAAAACAAAAAATTAATAATAAAATATCCAAAGGAGTAGAAGAATATTTTAAAAATATTCCTCAAGACAAATATAATAGTTGGAGAGAAAAACTAAGTTATGCTCAACAACATATAACTCCTGAAATATATAAACAAAAAATATTAAAAGACAGACAGACTAAACATAAAAATAATAGTTTTAGAAATGCTTTAGCAAATGATGGTAAACATTTTGACAGTAATTATGAGGTTATAGTATATGAATTTTGTAATAGGAATAATATACCATTACAAACACAAATACCGATAAAATTCAATTATAATAATAAAGAACATATTACCTTTATTGATTTTAAAATTGGAGATTATTTATTTGAATGTAAAGGTGGACATCTTTTATTAGATGTATTCGGTAAGCAACCTATTCCAATAGAAGTTAAATTAGATGTATATGCAAAAAATAAAGTTATTTTAATTACAGATAAATTAGGTAGTCAGCTAATTCCTTCAGCTAATAGTGAATATTCTAATGGATTGAAATATCTAAATAAATGTCCAAATCCTTTAATTGGTGTTGATATAGAATTATTTAAAAACCCAGAAATACCTTATGATATTAACAAACCTAAATGTTTTTATGATGTTAGAGTAGATGGCAAACCTAGTGTAAGTGAAGCCTGGACAGATGAATTATTAAGATGGAAAATGATTTTAAATAGAATTGATTATGTAGGTGGTTTTATAGATAATAAATCAATATTAACTGCAATGAATGTAACTCGTACTTGTAAACAACCTAGTTGGTTTAGTAAAAATTATGCTAAAACTTTAATACAGAAATATATAACAACTAAAACTATTTTAGACCCTTTTGCAGGTTGGGGAACTAGATGCGATGCTTGCAAAGAATTAGGTATTAAATATTATGGTTGGGATTTAAATAAAGAATTAGTAGATTGGCATAAAGAGAAAGGAAGATTATTTGAAACAGGATATGGTATTGAATATGGAGATGCCAATAATATAAAAACAGATAGAGAAAATTGTTCTGTATTTATTTGCCCACCTTATACAGATTTTGAAGAATATTTTAAGGGTCAAGATTTAAAAACAACACAATGTGAATGGCTACAAATAGTAATGAATAATATTCCCAATGCAAAAGAATATTTAATGGTTTGTAAAGTTGTAGATAAGGGTTGGGAGAAATATATAGTAGAAGAAAAAGTTAATAAATCACATTTAGGAACTAATAAAGAATATGTTTTATTAATAGAAAATGATAAGTAGTAAGTATATAAAATACCTACTACTATTTTATTTGTGTTAATCTTGTTACTATTAATAATTCATCTTCTTTGTCTTTTATCGTTGCTGTATATTTACCACTTATATCTAAATTTCTTCCTGTTTTATATTTTAATTTATGATTATTATCATCTAATAATATATAGTAATAACAAGCACCCCACATAGATTGATAACATTTTTTACTTAATACTTCTGTTATATTAAAAGTATATTTTTCATTGATATTGTAATTATATAAATTTGTGTTATATTTTATGCTTTCTAATTTATTAATTATTGGTTGTATTTTTTCATTTATAATATTACTTATATAAGTTAATCTTCCTTTTGTACTATTTATATCTACTAAAGTATATAATAAATTTTCTAATTCTTTTGTTATATCTATTTTTATTATTTGTATATTTTCAAATTCTTTTGTATTATTTTTATACCACACTTTACCAGACCATACACAACCTATATCTTTTAAATATCCTTTTAGTTGTTTAGTATTTTCTTTTGGATTAACAACATATATTGTTTTTAATTCTTCTATAACTTGTTGTTTCTTTATCTCTAATTCTTTTTCATATTTTAGTTGTTTTTGTATTTTTCTTTGTTTAGCTCTTTCTACTCCTTTGAGAGTTTTATATGTTGTAAAGGGTCTATATTTGTATCCAGCACCATTACATTTAAAACATACACCATTTGCATACCAATCATAATAACTAATATGTCCAGTTCCACCACATTTATCACAATAATCTTTATAATATAATTTATTATTTATAACTTTTAAATCGTTTATTTCTTTTTCATTTATATAATATAACCCTTGATATTCAAATATTTTTTCTTTCATAATAAAATACCTCCTACTAATATTAGTATAACATATTTTTAAAAATATGTAAAGGCTTTATATATTATTTTTAAAATTTGTAAAATATTAATAGAACTAATTTAATGGAGGTAGAATAATATTGAGTTCTAATAATTTACAACTATTAAATTCATTAACAGAAGAAGAAAAAGTAGCAGTTAAAAATATTATTAAAGAAATTGCTAAAACAGGTAAATCAGAACAATTAAAAGATTTATATTACGAAGATTATGAAGAAATACCTGTAGATTTAGAAACTTTTCTATGTGATGAAATGTATTTAGGGAAATATACAAATTATGGAAAAGATATTTATGATACGTGGAAAAAAGAATTAGCGTATGTACACAATCCTATAAACTTTGTAGACCAATGGGCAATTACAGGTTCAACAGGTACAGGTAAATCTACTGTTGCCACATACTCGTTGTGTTACGAATTATATAAATTAATGTGTTTAAAAGACCCTAATAGATTTTATTTAGGTGCAAATGAAACAATTTGGTTTTTATTCTTTAACTTAAACTTAAAACTAGCCGAAAAAACTATGTGGGGTAAATTCCAAAAAGCCTTACAAATGAGTCCTTGGTTTATGGAACGTGGTACAGTTACAGGAAGAAAAAATTTAGTGTATCAACCAAATAAGGATATAAGATTAGATATAGGTTCTACAGAAGAACACGCTTTATCTGTTGCCGTTATGTTTGTTGCAATAGATGAGATGTCTTTTGGAGCAAACGATAATGTTGAATATATGCAAACAGGTATGATGGCTATTTATAACCAATTATACTTACGTTTATCTTCTCGTTTTAGTAAAGCGGGTAGAATACAAGGTAGAATGTATTTAATATCTTCTGCTAAATCTACTAATGCTGTACTTGAAAGTTTTATTCGTGATAATGAAGGTGAACCTGGAATGCACGTAAGTCGTTACAAACAATGGGAAGTATTACCGGCTTCTAAATTTAGTGGAAAATGGTTTAAAATTGCTGTTGGAAACGAATTATTAACAAGTTATATAATGGGTGTTAATATAAATGAAGAAGAAGTTAAAGAGGCAGAAATGAAAGGATATACTGTTATTGATGTACCACTCGAAATGAAACACAGATTTGAAATGGATTTTAATAGAACATTAATAGACAGCTGTGGTATATCTGTACAAAGTAGTTATAAATATATACCTTATAGAATTGTAGAACCTTGTTTAGGAACAGGTATTAATGCTTTTTCAAAAGAAATAATTAAAACAGGTTTAAAAGATAATTTACAAATAAAAGATTTCTTTTTGTCGGAAGTAGTACCGGAAATATTATATAGTAAAAAAATATATATTCACTGTGACTTATCTAAAACCGGGGATATGACAGGAATAAGTGCTGTTGCTGTTTTAGGATATAAAAATCAAGAGCGTTTTACAGATACAGGTGATAGTACAACACTTAAAGAAATGGTATTTAGACATATATTTTCTGTTGGATTACAATGTCCACCAAATGATGAATTAAGTATGATTAAAGTTAAAGATTTTATACATTATTTAAAATATGACTTAGGTTGGAATATAGCTGGAGTAAGTTGTGACGGTTATCAATCACTTATGTTATTACAAAGTTTAAAGCTTGATGGATTTACAGTTAAAGAAGTATCTATGGATATTGTTAAAAATAAAGAAGATGTTGGATATACAGTATTTAGAAATGTATTAGTAGAACAAAGAATAAAATTATTAAAATTGCAAGAATTAATAAAAGAAATAACAAACTTAGAAAGAAATGAATTAACAGGTAAAGTAGACCACCCTAAACAATGTCTTGTTGGTAGTACAAAAATTAGATTAGCAGATAACACATACAAAACAATATTAGAATTAAAAAAAGATTTAGAAAACGGTAAAGATAATTATGTGTTGTCATATAATACTTTAAATGGCAAAATAGAACCACGAAAAATATTAAATGTATGGTATACAGGTAAGAGAAAAGATATGTATAGATTTATATTTAGTAATGGTAAAAATGTTATTTGTACAAGTAACCACCCATTTTTATTAGATGGTAATACATACGTAGAGGCTAAATTTTTAGCATTATATAATATTTTTAAATGTGTAGATGAAAAAGTAAGTTTAATTAATATAGAGGAATTATACAATACTGAATATGATGTATATGATTTAGAGGTTAACTTTACACATAACTTTGCACTTGACGTTGGTGTATTTGTACATAATTCAGTTAAAATATTAGATGATGGAACCAGAGTAAAATCGGTTGGAAAAGATATTTCTGATAGTTTAGGTGGTGCTATATACAATGCTACATTGAGTGTTGACATTAATGAATTAGATTATATGGATAGTGTCATATTAGCAGATGGTGGACTAACTACTTTAACTAATACACAAAATCCAGCAGATAGATTTTTTGGTATTTCTAGAAATATAAATGGCACTATTAATTTACAACCACAAGTTCAACCAAGTAAAGATATTAACGAAGATTTAAGTAAAGAAATACAAAAACAAATAAATAAATCACAACAAATTGTACAACAAATTAAAAAAGATAATCCTAATACAAAGTTATCAAATGAACAAATAAAAGATTTATATAATGACTTTGTTGATGATGGTTTTATAATAATGTAAAATATTATTAGAAATAATTTTTTGGAGGTAGAAATTATGAGTAAAAAGAATGAACAAGTGTTGCCAAATGTAACAAACATTAAAAGTACAGAAACATACACTTTGCCAAGTAAAGGTCTAGTGTATAATCCAGAGGACAAAATTCCAGCAAGTATTACTTTAAGACGTATGACAACTAAGGAAGATAAAATCAGAATGAGAAATGAAAGTGATAATTTAATTAGAAAACAAATTTTACAAGCTTGTATTATGGATAAAGATGTTGACGCTGGAAAATTAAAAATAATGGATGCCAACTTCTTATTATTTAGATTAAGAAGTCTAAGTTTATTAGATGATATTTATAAAGTAGTTTGTAGATGTAGAAGTTGTGGAACAGAATTTATACACGAAGTAGAATTATCCAAAGTTCCAATAGAATATATGTCCGAGTCTAAATTAAAAAATTTCAAAGTAGAATTGCCTATATGTGGTGCTAAAATAGATTTTAAATATCCTTCTTTAAATGATATAATCAGAATGAGTGAAGATTTAAATGCTTATATGGAGCAATTTCCAAATGCAGATTTAAATGAAGTAATGTATACATCATCAAGTGTTTTATATATAGATAAAATAAATGGTGACAGACCTATGCTTGAACAATTAGAGGATTGGATGGATGGTTTAGATATATTAGACAGTAGAGCACTTGCAGATGTAATAAGAAATGTTGATAATTTATATGGATTTTCAACAAAATTAAAAACTAAATGTCCGAAATGTAGTAGTGAGATAACACATGGATTACCAATAACAAGTGAACTATTTAATCCCAGTAAGTAGAAAATTAACTAAAGAAGAACAACAATATATTAAAGAAGATTTTGAAAATATATTAACACAACAAATCATAATAAGTCAATTATCCAATGGAATCAGTTATCAAGATACAGAAAATATGGATAATTATGAAAGAATTTTTATATTTAAAAAATTAATTGATATGAAAAAAGAAGAAAATGATGCAAAACTAAAAGCAATTGAAGATGCTAAACAAAAAAGGTAGATATTAAATATCTACCTTATTTATTGCTAAAATTTTCTCTTAAATAATTCATATAATCTTTTGGAGTTCCGTAACCGTGTACTTCATCTAATCCAATTCCATCATTATAGTAATCTCTAATACTAGGTGCTAAATATTCTCTTAATAATTGTTCCATATAATTATTATAATGTTTTAATCTATATTGTCTAAATTTTTTATAAGTAGGACTCATTACTTTACTATTTATAAGATTTTCTAAATTTTTCTCATCTTGTTCTTTAGTTCCATATCTATATTTATTATATACACTAGCTAGATAAAAACATAAGACTATTGTTCCTATTATAGTTGCTATTGTTAATAATACAGATATTCCTGTATCTAATCCTCTTCCAAAGTATAGAAAAGCACATAATACACCAACAAATATTAATATAAAAGGTAAAAGTGTTCCAACTAATATTCTACTTATACTTCTTCCGTTTTCATTACTACTTAATAAAAACTTAAATTCTTTTTCCTGTTTTGCTATTTGTACAATATTTGGAGTTTCATTTATTACAGACTCATTTACATTATTTACTAATTCATTAAATTCTGTTCTATCTACTCCTGTTAATATAGCATAATCTGGTTTATTATAAGAAATTGCTTCCCTTGCTGCTTCTTTTTGCTGTTCTTGTAACCTTTTAGTTTCTTCTAATAATTTTTCTTGTGTTTCCAATAAATCATATGTGTTTTGAGCATCCTCTATCTCTGATATACTTTTTCCTTGCCATCCTATTGAAAGCATTCCAGGTCTTTGATTTTTTGGCATATTAATCACTCTCCTTTAATTTTATTATATTTAATATACTATATTACTTAGATACCAATCTTTAAAATATTTAAAATAATTTTTAGCACATTTCTCAGCTTCCTTATCTGTTTCAAACCATATAGCTTCCATTTTATCTGTAACCCATTTTAGGGATTTTCCTGGTCCTGACGCTAAATAAAATTCTTTTCCTGTTTTTATTTTCATACAAATTATAGTAAATTCATCCATATTAATTTCCCTTCCTTTACTATATATATTATACAATATTTTTTAAAATATGTAAAGGGTTTTTATAAAAATAATCAATTTTCTTTAAAATGTAAAATATTATTAGAAGTTTATTTTTTACAAGAAGGAGTATATAGTATGCCAAAACGTGGTAAAGGTGATTTATTTAACATAGATAATATTGAAGAAGCAATTAAAGCCATCGAAGAAATATATAATATAATACAAAAAACAGGTGTATCTGCTCAACAATGGATGAACGACAATGAAGAAATTGTTAAAAAGTATAACGAATTAAAAAGATTATCTGCTGACCTTTTCAAACAAGATGAAATGGCAGTTAATGCTAGAAATCAAAAATTTAGAAATGAAATTGAAAAATATCACGAACAAATTAAATATAGAGAACAACAAATAGAACAGGAAGTACAACTAAGAACAGAAGTAGAAAAAAGACTACAAGCACATAAAGAAATCGTTAGGGCACAAAAAGAACAAGAAAATGCAGCAAAACAATCTTTACAATATCAAAAACAATTATCAAAAGAAATGCAAAATTATAATATTGAACTTAAAAAATGGAGTCCTAATAATTTTCTTAGTAAAAGACAAGATAAATTACAAAGTGATGTTAATAAAAGAACTACTCAAATATTAGATGATTGGGTTAAAAATAACGGAAATATAACAGAATCTAATTACGAAGAAGTACAAAAAGTATTACAAACAACATTAAATAAAGAATTTGGTGGTAGAGCATTTGGATTAAATCTTGCCGCTCAAGGATTACAAGAAGCTGGAGAATTACTTCAAAAAGGAATAAGACAATTAACAAGTTTATTTACAACAGGTATAAATAATCAGTCAAATGCATATGAAAATACATTTACTAATATATCAGTAAGAAATGGCACAACAAGAAGTCAGTATTATGGAGCACAGTCACAAGTAAATAATATACTTGGAGATATGGGATTAAGAAATAATATAGCAACTTCACAAGTACAAGAAATGTGGAATACTCTTGCATCAGAAGGAATTAAAGTTGATTTAACTGACCAAGAAACAACTACAAGAGCAATTGAAACAATATTAACTAATCAAATTGTTCCATATTTAGATATGTCATCTTCATATATGCAAAAACTTGCAACAGATAATCCTAATTTAATGAAACAAGTAAGAGGAATAGGAACTTCTATACAAAATGTAGAAGGAAGTAATGTAGTTGCAAACGATTATTTACAAGATATGATGGATAGTTTATCTCCTATGGCAGAACTTGCAGAGCAAGAAATAGGATTACAATATGCCGATGCTTTAGGACAACTTGAAAATTTAAGAAATCAGGGTTATAGTGATTCACAAATAGGGGAATTATATAATAGTTTAAAAACAATGGTGGAAGACCCTTATAAGGCACTAACTAGTGGAGATACTTTAATGTCTATGACTGTTGCAGATGTAATAGGTAGTGGAAAAGACTTAAAAGATAGCGGAAATATGCTAAGAACATATATGTACAACTTAACAGGACTTGCAAATTCTGTTCCAGAAGGTAATTGGTCAAGTTTATTTGGTGGAATACTTGCTAATTCTTTTGGTGGAGGTTCTGCTGGACTATGGACAACAACTAATGAAAAAAATATAAATGCTTTCTTATCTTCACAAGCAGGGTATTCAGCATCAAGTGGAGTCACAAGTTCTGCAAATCTAGCAACTGCCGCATTTGTAGGAGACCAAAATCAAACAAATAAAACATTACAAAATATAACACTTGAAAATTTAATGAATGAATTATCTGTTATTAACGAGTGGATGGGTAATTGGTCAACATTTATTGTTAATGCTATACAGGGATTAGGAAATATAATATTAAGTGCCGGGGGTATGGCTCTTGGAGGTAAGTTACTTGGAGGAGGTAGTTTATTAAGTGGTGCAGGTAAAAGTGCCGCTTTAGGAAAAATAGGTACTAGTTTAGCTTCAGTTGGTTATCAAGCAGCAGGTACAAACGCTTTAGGTATGACAACAGGGCAATTAGCTGCTACAGGTTTAGGTGCTACGGCAGGTGCTGCAGGATTAATTGCAGGAGGAACAGCTCTTGGAGTAAATGGTATAAGTAATGTTATTTCAGATGTATCAAGTGGGGATATTAATACTGGTACTGGATTTAGTGCTTTACAGGGTGCTGCTGGTTTAGGTGCTGCCGGAGTAGCTTTAGGTTCTGGAATAAGTGCCGTTGCTGGAGGAGCTGGTTTAGCTGGAGGAATAGCTGCAGCTGCAACAAATCCAGTAGGTTGGGGACTACTTATAGCTGCTGGAGTAGGATTAGCAGGTAAAGCAATATATGATAGTGCTAATTCATATAAACAAGCAGGTAAACTAGTAACAGAAGAATTTAATAATGTAGCAGATAGTTTACAAGATACTTATGATACACAAGAAGATAATTTATATGAAATAAAAGAAAATTTACAAGACCAAGATACTTTAGAACAAGCCAGAATTGATTTGATTAATTCAGGTTTATTAACTGAAGAAGAAATAAATAAAGCCAGAACTGCAAACAAAGAAAGTTTGGAAGATTTAACGGATAAGTACATTGAGGAAACAGGTAGATTATCTGACGACGCAAATAGTTTATTAGATAAATACGAAGAACTGGATAAAGATAATGCAACATCTGTAATGGGCTCTATTAAAGATTGGTATGACACCTATAAAAATGTAGAAAATGATACTAATTTTGATACTATGTACAATATGGTAGAAGCTGTTATGAACAGTGAAAATTTCGATAAGTTATCAGAGGCTGACCAAGAATTTGCAAATAAACAATGGAGTGTTATACAAACTAAAAAAGCAGAAGGAACTTTAAAACAGTCAGATTTGGAGTGGTTTTTAGACAGAGGAACAAATGGACATTTATTCTATTCAACTGTTACAGGACAAGCCTTAGAAGATTTTACAAGAAAAGCTATAAATAAGGGTGCTGGAATTGATAAATATAATGATATTGATGCAAATCTAGTGGCACAATATATATTACCTATAACACAGGCGGATAGCAAGGAAGAAGCAGAAACAGCATTAAAGGCGGCAAAAGCGGCAGGATTATCAAGAAGTGACTTCAGTGAAATACAAGATGCTATGGATAAATGGCAAATTTCATCATATCGTCAAGGAACAAATGAAGTTCCAGAAGACCAATTAGCATATTTACATCAAGGAGAAGCTGTATTAACAGCAAGTACAGCAAATGAATTAAGGAATTTAACAGATACATATAGGGAAACAACAACACAATCTTATAATTTAGATGCTATAATACAAAGTCAAACAAGTTCATTAATTACAAAAATGGATGAAATTATAAGAGCTATAACAACAGGAACTTCCACACCTACAAGTGATACTAATAAAGCTAGTTCAAAATTGTGGAATAGTTTAACATATATACAAAGTACAAAAAACTTTTAATAATATTTATAAAAGACTATTATTTTAATAGTCTTTTAATTTTCTAAAAAATATGTATTTTTAAAATAAAGTAAAATAATAGTAGTAGAAATCGTTAATAAGAGAGGTTAATTTTTAATGAATATAAAATTTGGAACAGATAATTTTTATGTAAGATATTTAAAAAGATTTTTAAACCACGAACTACAAAGAAATAACAGTGTGTTAGGAGAATTTGATAAAAACGATTTGCAATTATTAATATCTTATTTAAATTTGCCTAATGTAGAAGATATGTTTGTTGTTCAAAAACAAATAGAAGAAAAATTTCCTATCTTACAAGATTCTTTTAATTCTAATTTAAAAGATGACTATATTACTTGGACAAGTAAAATAATATCTAATGAAATTTCAACATTTTTAATAGAAAATGTTACACAAATAAAAGAATATTGTGATTCAGTTGGGTGGGAATTACAAAATATACATGAATGGATTGATGTAAATAAAGATATAAATAATGATGGTGTAATAGATTCTAAGGATAGACAAATTTTAAATGATGTAATTTATACACAAAATCCACATTATGATGAGGTAACGATAAAAAGATGTGATTTAAATTTGGATGGTACTGTGGATGAAAATGATTTATTAATATTGGATAATTATATACAAACAGGACAATTAACTTTAACTATTAAAAAAAGTAATAGAATAAATTATTTTCCTAATAAAGATATGCTTGTTTTTATAAATCAATTTACAGGTATGTTTTTGTATGGATACACTATAAGAGATGATAATGGTGTAACAGATGGGGCAGATGATGTACCACACGAAAATAAATCAAAATTATATAAAATCGCGTTGTACCCATGTCAACCAGGTCAAAAAATAACAATAGCACACAATAACAATAAAGCCACAAGACTTGTTATAGGCAGTTGTCCTATGAGATTAAAACAAGATATCATTGGTAATATGTTACAAAATGTTGTGGATATTACTTTAAAACCTGGTGAAGGATATCAATATACAGCTACTAGTACACAAGATGGTACAGGTGGAGATGCAAGATGGATCTGTATACAATGTCCATCTAATTACAGTAATTTAAGTGGTTCTGGAACTTCCACTATTACTTTAAATACAGGAGATATAAATTTTGATGGAAAAATTGATATGGAAGATTACCATTTACTTGCTAATTATACTGCCACAGGACCTGGAAGTGAAGAATTACATTGGACACCTACACCTAAACAATTAGCTGTTATGAATGTTGATGAAACACATACCGGTATTGATGTATATGATGCTGTTAAATTATATAAATTTATACAAGGGGATCCAGAAATACCCTCATTAGGAATAACTTATTATACATATACATCTGGTGTAGAAACAGAGTTAGATAATGTTAGTAATTTATTAATTATTGATGGACATTATGACAGAGATGTTAATATACCATTTGCTGATTTTATAACAGATGATTGGGTTATACATGAAAAATTTTTTAATTATCTATTTGGTATGGCTATCCATAAATACAGTAATTCGGAAGATATTACATACTTACAAAAATTATTAAAAGTATGTTATCCAAATTATATTTATATGAAAACTCCATTTTATCCAGGGTATTATAACGACGAAATGAGAGAAATAGTTAAAAAATACCAGACTAGTAAAGTATCCTATACCACAGGAGATTTAAACAGAGATAATAAATTAACATTTGCAGATCTAGAATCATTAAGGAATTATTTAGATGATACAAATGTTATTAATCGTAATATTGTACAACAATATTTAAATAATGAAATTGAATTATCGGAAGAACAAATTGCTGAGCTAGATGTTACTGATGACGGTAAAATTACATACGCTGATTATGATGAATACACAAATAGAATAGGTAAAACTTATACAAATATATTTTTGGAACGTGCCGATATTAACGATGATAATATAATAGATGAAACCGACTATATTATGCTACAAAGGGAATTAGAGGGCTTAACAAATAATTTAGCTATTTATGATTATAAATTTATGTTAGGTTGGTGTGATGTAGAAACAGAAAGTAATTTAGAATTAAATTACAATTTAGACGGTACTATTTCGGAGGTGAGTAAATAATGCCTTGGGTAGATAGTAATAATAATTATATAGAAAAATTAAATGCTAGTTCTGTAAGAAATACTAATGTTATGCAATATACAATACCGGGAAATAATGGATTAACTGGATTTAAGACTTGGGAATGTTATATGATAGTTAAATATGGTAATAACGGTAAATTTGGTATTGGTGGGGATTATGAATATTTAATAGAACTTCCACTGTATCCAGAACAAGTTACAGAATCAATAAGTGTTAATTGGGATACACAAAATGTTTTAGGTAGGTCAGCGGCACTAAGTGCCTATGCTAATACAGATTTGAAAAGTGTTAATTTTGAATTAGATTTACATAGGGATCTATTAACTGGAAGTTTTTCACACACCACTGAAAGTTTAATTCAAAGTGGTGGTTCTTTAGATAAACAAGCTGCAGGATTACAGAAAGAAACAGCAAAAGGACCTTTTGGAACAAGAAGTTGGTATACGAATGCAAATAAAATGTTACAAATAGCTTGTTACCCTCAGTATACAGCAAATGGACTTATTCCACCTACTACTTATTTTGTTTTTGGACAAATGATATTAAAGGGATATGTAACTAATTACCAAACTACTTGGAAAAAACCTATACTAAATACATTCTATGGTTGGAATAGTGTATCTATTAATATGATGTGTTATCCAGATACTATTGTTAGTGCTAAAAATATTATTACAAATGTTAGTCAAGGAACTGCAAGTACACAAAATACATATAATACAACATTTCCAGATAATGTTGGTAATAGTAATGTTATGAATAGAATTGATACAACAGAAAGAAGTAATTCAAGAACAAGTAGTTCAATTGGTGGAAGTCCAATACAAACATAACAAGAAAGGGGTATTTATAAATGAACACTACTTTAATTTATGCTGTAAAAAGATTAAATATTTTAATTAATCATCCTAGTGATGTACGTAAAAAATATTATCCTATAACTTATTATACACCAAAACAATATACAAATAATTGTAGATATAAAAATGTTAGAAGATTAAAAGATAATGTTACAGGTAAATTTTATCATGAAACAGTACCTCAAACTTTTATAACACGTAGTGAGGAGGATCAATATATAGTTGTTACAGATATAAATGAAAATAGATTAGATATTATTGCTAATGAATATTATGGTACTCCTAATTATTGGTGGGTCATTGCACAAGCAAATTATATTATAGATCCGTTTGATGTTCCAGTAGGTACACAATTACGTATACCACCTACTATTTCACTATATATCAATGGGGGTGTATTAAGTGGCAACTAATTATATTACAAAATCATTTGATAAAACTAAAGATACTACTGTTTCACTAGATGCTTTAGCTCACCGTTTTGATAGTATGATTAATAATGTTGCTAATCTATTTGTAAAAGATGGACCTATTTATCATACATGGATAGCTTTTCAAGTGGGTGCAAGTGAAGAACCTGTTATTTTTAACACAGATACAACAGATCCTAATAAAAATGCTATTGCTACTTTAACTATTGATAAGGTTGGTGCTGGAACAGCAAATAATTTTACATTAAGTGTAATTTTTGATTTATTCAATTATGGACAAGAAACTCAAACAGAAATTAGAAAATTAGATGAATTTTTAGCTACGGCATTAAGTTATAATATAGAAAATGATGAAACTTTAAAAGGATATATACAATATGGTTATGTATCTACTTCTGATATGGATTTAACTTCCCCATACTATTCTTTTATATTAACAGATGCAGATAGTGATATAAACACTTCCAGTGGAATAGCACAATATACATTTAAGGGTGTTACATCCATTGCAACGGATTGTAATTTTTCAGCAAATATTGAACAATACCCTACTAACTGGAAATTTTTAGATGTTATAGAATGGACTATGTTTTATTTTTATGGAGATAATGAACACAAACCAACAAATACTACAGGTACAGCTTCTGATAATCAATATAAATATAGAATTGATATTCCACAAAGTTTATATGACGAAAATACAGATTTAACAGTAGGTTATTTAAATAATAATAAACCTTTTGAAGCAACAACAAATAATCCAATACAATATGTACAAGAATTGTTATCTAAATTTCCACTTACTAAATCTGAAATAGAATCAGGTAAGTGGAGTAATTGGGAAGAGATGAATGAACAGGATAGACCAAGGTATAATTGGTTTATTACAGATCACGACGGAGTTAAAACTTGGCATTTAACACATTATTGTCCTGGGGACGATGCTGACGATAATAATTATGAATTATCTACACCCATTACTTGGGGATTACAACAAAAAAATATTGTATTAAATTGGAAGCCACAAATAGATTTAAAATCTTATATTATAAGAAAAGCATCTTTTTTAAGAGCTCAACAAAAATTAAATAACAGTGATGTGGATTTAAATAATGCAGAAAATGATGAATATGTGGCTACTATTAAAGAGGCTTTAGAAGAAGGAACATTGAGGGAAGAGGAAACTATAATTATAGATAGATTTGATGCAGAATTAACAACTGTTGGCATACCTGCGGATCCTCCTGTTGGATTAAGAATGAAGATATTACCTAGAATATTAGAATCTGTAAGTAGAACAAAAGGAACATATATGATAAAAAGTGCTTCTGATACAATTACAAATAGGGGTACATATTCTTCTACATTTAAATTAACAAGAGTAGGTGATATGAGAGGTTCTTATGAATCTATATTACAACAAATACAAGAACAAGAACAGCAATTACAAAGTGTACAAGAACAAGAACCAACAGTTGAAGTATATACAGACTTATACACTAAAGAGGAAGTTCCATTATCCCAAGCTACACCAAATACAAGTTATCAAAGACCAACACCAGGTAGTCCTTTTGAAGATGTAGAAATGAACTTAAGTAATAGGTAGGTGATATTAAATTGGATATAGTAAATAGAAACTCGTATAGTAATATAGTTTTTTATGCCATAGTGGTTAATGTAGATACTAATCAAGATCCATCTGGATTAAATAGAGTACAAATCTATATTCCTTCTACACAATATGAATTAAACAATATTTATGAAACATATATGAATAGTGCTAATAAATCCTCTAATAGTGATTCTAGTAAATTTCCTTGGGCAAAATCTTTAGTTAAAGATTTAAAGGTTGGTAATATTGTATATGGGACTAATATTAGTAATGCCGGTGATCAATACATTATTTTAGGTTTGGACGCCTATAATACAAAAAATCAACAAGCAGATAGTTCAATATATAGTGTAAACGGAACAGATTTACTTAGTTTAGCTATGCCTATTATTGTTCACAATGAAGTTGGTATTGATGTAAATGCTTGGCCGGATAATATAAGTGATAGTAATTATAAAAGAGTATTAGGAAATGATAATGGAGCTTGGTCTATTGGATTAATACAATGGAATGCTAGTAGAGCTTACGATTTATTATTAAAAATTTCGAATAATGATACTAACTGGAAATCCGCTTGGAGTAATCAAAATTATGATTTATTTAAAGATTTAAGTACAAATTCCAGTTCTGCTAGAAGTAAATATGGAAAAGGATTTACTATTGCCGAAGGTAGTGATTTGTGTAACTGTATACAAAATATGCTTAGTAGTGATAGTGCTAAATCTACTCAAAGAGATTATGCCAGTGAAGATACACAAAGTAGTATAACAACAGTACAAGAAAAAGGTGTATCTAATCCAATGATAACAATATTTTTAGTTGATATTATGAATCAGTATGGACCAAATCTTCCATCTACTATATCAAATGCTGCAAGTATAAGTAGTAACGGTGGAGATATAAAATCACAATTTGATGAATTTGTAAACTATTGCCAAAATAATTTAGGTAGTTATAATACCTATATAAATAGAAGAAATACTACAAAAACTTATATAGAACAATTATATGAACAAGGTAAATTTAGTTCGGGTGGACTTGCTGGAAATTTAGGTAGTGCTAGTGCGGCAGGATTTATATTTCCTGTTGCAGGTTTAAATAGAGATAGTATAAATAATAAAAATTACCCTTCTTATAAAGGTCACACAGGAGTAGATGTAAATAGAGGAGTACAAGAAGGTGTAAGCCAAATAGTTGCTGTTGCTAACGGAGTAGTGGCACAATCTGTAGCACTTAAAAATGCTAATGGAACTTATAGAAGTTATGGAGAATATGTTACAATAGACCACCAAAATGGATTATATACAGCATACTGTCATATGTACCCAAATAGTAGAAAAGTTTCTACTGGACAAACAGTACAACAAGGGCAAATATTAGGATTACTTGGTACAACAGGTAATTCAAGTGGACCACATTTACATTTTGAAGTAAGGTCAGGACGTAATAGTTCTTCTTCAGCTGTAAATCCATTAAATTATTTACCTTAAAGGAGGAAATAAATATGAACCAAACTACATTTAGTTTTCCACAATTAGTAAATAGAACAACAAGAAAAATTGAATTATCTACAAATACTAAATCTATCAACGAGTGTTTAGGTATTCTTTTAAGAACTAGACCACGGAGAATTATTAGGTGATCCAGATTATGGTTGTTATTTAATTGATAGAATTTTTAGATATAATGGTGTTTTAATAGAATCTTTAATAAAGGAAGATATTATTAATGCTATTCAAAAATATGAACCCAGAATTGAAGTAAATACAAATAATATTTATTTGGAACATGATGGTAGAACATTAAAAATATATTTACAGTACACCATTAAATTAACTGGACAAATAAATGATTATAATATGGAAATTTCTGCTGACGATAATTCTTACACTAATTATTAATAGATTTATATTGTTAATTCACACGACAATCAAAAATAAGCCACTTTTATATAAAAGTAATATAAGTTTATGAATCAATAACTAAAATTATTTTCCATTAATCTTTTATACGTATATAATAATATAAATGAAGTATAAGTTAAGTATTTTTAATAAAAGTGAAGTAAAGTAAAATATTATTGAGAAATCAATAATATTTTTTATTGAAGAAAGGTTGGTAAATAAATGGCAGTAATTAATCAAGTACAAAAAACAAGTGAGGATGCTATTAGAATTTCCTATACGGATAAAGATTATGTTAATATATTAAATGATTTAATCAATTCTATACCTGCTATTACACAAAAATGGAATACAACAGATGTAAATGACCCCCGGTATGATTTTAGTAAAATTAATGGCTATAATTGGGGATATGTTATTTTTTACTCAAGATATGCAGGCTTTAGAAGTTTACCCTAATTCTGTAACACAAAGAAAAAACGCCGCAACAATTTATAAATTAATAGGTTATAAAATGCATTGGTATAAAAGTGCCACTTGCCAAGCTGATGTGGTTAATACATATACACAAAGTGCTACTATACCTAGATTTTGTACTTTTGTAAGTGCTAATGGAGAAATAGTATATACAACTTTTGATCAATATGACTTAGAATCTAATACACAAAATAATGGTTCTATAACAACTGTAGAATTAATACAAGGTTCCCCTGTAACACCAAACAGAGTTTCTAATAATCCATACCCAGAAGCTGGGGCACCCTGGCATAGTATTTACGGTTATAATTATACCGTTTCTGATATTATTAATAATCGTATATATTTAAGAGATAATCATGTAGATCAAGACCATATAATTTTAATAGATGATCAAAATGAACAATGGACATTAATGGATAATATTTATTTAACTACGGAAGTTGGTAGATTTTTCGAATTTGGTGTGGATTCTAACGATAATGTTTATCTGGAATTAGTAGATTATTATACAAATTTTAATATTAACAGTTTTAAAATCTTTTATATTATAAGTAATGGGGAAAGTGGACAAGTATATGCTGACACTTTAACAAAAGTTACTGGTAATGTATGGAGTAGATTAACTGAAAATGATAATACTGTGGTATCAAATGTTAATAGTTTTATAGAATTTACACATTATGATAGTACTTATGGTTATGACCCAGAAACTCCAGACGAAGCCAGAAAAAATAGTGTTTTATATCAAAATACTTTAGATACACTTATTACTTTAGCTGATTTTGAAAGGGCAACTTTAAGGGAACCCGGAGTAGCAAATGTTAGAGCCACAGATTTAACAAATGACCCAGGCACTGAAATTACATATTATGTTGGAGATATTAATGAGGATGGTAGTATTAATGAAGAAGATTATAATTTATTAGTTAAATATATAAACGACAGTATTACAAACCCATTAACTACATATCAATTACAACTAGCTGATGTTAATCAAGATGGTAAAGTAGATACAGCAGATCTACAATGTTTAAAAGAGTTTATTAACCCAACTATGTGGGATATAGGGGATATTAATCAAGATGGTGTTATTTCACAGGCAGATTTAGTTTTATTACAACAGTATGTGGCAAATCCAGAGGGTAGTAGTTTAACAGATTTTCAAATAAGATTATGTGATATAAATCAGGATAATGCTATTTCACAAGCAGACTGTTTGGAATTAGAAAAATATTTAAACGCAAGTAGACAAGAAAAATCTCCTTTCGGACAAATTAATGATAATAATTTAATAGGTTATACAGGTAAAACAACATTATCTACTGTTGAGTTATTGGATGGATTTATTGTTAAACTTTATATAGCAAGAACTGATGAGTATGAAAATCAAGATACAGAATATGAAGATATATTTATAACACAAATAAAATCCGATCTTCAACAATATAAAATTTTACCTTTAACAATAGAAGTTGATTTACATTCAATACAAAAATACTATTGGAGTATTACAGGTAAATTTTTTACCACACAACCACTTAGCCGTGATGAATTACAAACAATTATAATTAATATTAATAATTTATTAAAATATAATTATTCCGTAAGCGAAATTAATTTTAATACAGCTGTAAATTATAAAGAAGTAATTGAAACTATATTAAGTGTTGATAATAGAATTTTAATGGTAGATTTGGACCCTATAACTTATTATGATGAAGATGGAAATGAAATTTCAAAAGAACAAGTTACAGGTAATTATAGTAAAATAGTTAAACAAAATGGAGTAAATGAGGATGGTACATTACAAGAAGGAATAACTGTGGAAGATAGACTTGTTTATGATTTTAAATTAGATGAAGCTCCGATATTACCTGGATCTGTAATGGTAAGAATAAACGGTGGACAATATACTGTAAGAGATAATAATAATGGAACTATTTATAACAGTAATAGTGTTTTAGCCAGAAATGGAACAATAAACTATGTAACCGGGGAAGTACATTTAGAGTTTGTAGATTTTTTAACAGATGATTTAGTTATAGATTATACTAAAAATAGGGCAACTCTTGCTCCATATAGAAATTTAAGTACACAAAGTTTTTATTTTGATAGTTCAGCTCTTGAACAAGATGATATGCAAGATTTAGTATAGGGAGGTAAGTTAAATGCAATTTTTAAGTAATATTAATTTTAATAAAAATGATTTACAAAATGTAAAAATACAAAATTTAAGTTCTCCTCCATCTAATCCTGAACCAGGGCAAATATATTTTAATACAATTACTAATATTTTGTATTATTGGAATGGAACATCTTGGATTGATTTTACCACACCTTCAGAACCAACGGATCCAGAGGATCCTGAAGATCCAACACAGCCAACAATAGGTTTAACAGCAGAATTTACAGGTTTAACCTGTACATTACCAAATATTTCAGTATAAATTATAGTAAAATATTAATAGGTGGTGATATAAATAAATGAAAAAATTTATACAGGATTTTAAAAATATAAATAAATTAGATAAAAGTATTTTAATAATGATAATTATAATATTTATACTTTTATGTGTTAGTATAGGAATAAGTATAAATCACATTAAAGATTATTCAAAAAATAGAGATAGTGGTAACGACAGATGGAAACAAGTTGAACAAATAATTATAGACTACAAAAATAAAGTGGATGAGTTGGAACGTATAATACAACAGAGAGATATGTTAAATGAAATAAATTAGGGGGTAATAACGTGGAATTTACACAGACATTACAGGCATATATGGAGGTAGGATTTCTAGGGCTTTGTGGTGTACTTGTTTGTATTATGTTTTATCTATTTGTTAAGAGAAGTCATCAAAAAGAAGATGAAAAAGATAAAAACTCACAAACAAAGGATAATATTATTCAACAAGGATTCACATCATTAATGGACTTTATGAAAGAACAATTTAAAGAACAAAATAAACAACAGATGGATAATAATAAGTTACTCCTAAATGCTATTATATCTGGTGTAACTAATCATGTTCCATCACAAGAAGAAAATACTAAATTAACAAATGTCAGTACAGAAATAAATAATCACTTACAACAAATACTTCTAACCACAAATGCTAGTAGAGCAAATTTAGTACAATATCATAATGGTGGTAGAGGAGTTAATAAACAAAGTTTTTTAAAAATGTCTATTACAAATGAACAAGTACAATTAGGGGTTAAACCATTTATCAGTGAATTTAAAGATCAATTTAGAAATCTTTTAGCTTATTTTGTACAACAGTTAGATGAAAAGGGTTATTGTTATATAGAGGATAGGGAATTATTAAAAGATAAGGATATTAGTACATATGAATTTTTAAAAGATAGAGGCATAGAAGCAAAATTTGGTATGGCTGTTAGAGATAATAATGGCATGGTTATAGGTTTCGTTAGTGTAGAATATTTAGATAAAAGCAATGCAGATGCACATATTATTGATAAAGTATTTAAAGAACAACAAAAAGTTTTTGAAACATTATTGAATTTATAATAAAGGGAGAAATGTTTAATATGAATTTAGAACAAGCTACGGTATTATCCTTATTGGGTAAATTACAAGAAAAAATAGAATATGATTCTAATGATATGGACGATATATACGAAGTAGAAGTATATAAAGTTTGTATGGATACATATTCAGGTAAAAGATTATATTTAGCACAAACTAATTCTCGTGTTATGAATTGGAAAGATGCTAAAACATATGAATGGCAATTTAATCCTAATGGAGCTATGGAGTTTGATAGTAAACAAGAAGCCACAGATTTTGCTAAACAATATTTTAAAAATTTTAATAAATGGTACATATATAAAACCACATCTTATAGATAGGAGGATTATATGAACACAGGAATAATAGAAAGTAAAAACTATTTACCTTGGGTTGTCAGACAATCTAGAGATATGCAGGCTTTATGTAAAATTTTTGATCTACTAATAAATAGTTTTAAAACGAATTCAGATTATTGGGTTAGTTTGGTCGATTTTGATAATTGCCCAGATACCTTATTACCTTTACTTGCATCCTATGTGGGTTATAAATATGACTATACCGAAAGTTATGACACTAATAGATTAATTATAAAACATTATCCAGAAATGATTAGAAATAGAGGATCTGAATTAGGTATGTCACTTGCAATGGCATTATCCGTTAATACTTTAGGTGAAATAGATAAAATAGAAGCTTTAAGTATGTTTAAATTAGATTATGTTAGTAAAGAAAATATGTTATACATATATATTTTCTTTCCTAGTAATTTAAGTAAAATAAGGGATTTAATTGAAGTTGTTAGACCCGCAGGATGTGGAATTGTTTTAGTTCCAGCAGATATTATACAAACTATAGATGGAATTGAAATACATTCGTTTGAGCAGGGAACAAAATATAATTATGATATTACAAGATATAGTGTTGGTCAACAAGACAGAGTTGGATTTTCTGAAGTTGAAAATAAACAAAGAGTTAAAAACCCCGAAGAAGATACATAAATATTTATTAAATAAAATACCTTTTATAGTTGTTGTAACTAATATGAAACATATATAAAAGGTATTTTTATAAATAAATTATTTACTAAATTTTTTATTTTATAATAATGTAAAATATTATTAGAAATAAATTTTGCTATAAATTTTAAAAGGGAGGTTTAAAATATATGGAAGCTAAAATTTGTTACATTAAAGATAAAGATGGTTCAACAGTAAGTCCAGTAACCTCTTTTGATAGTGTAGTAGACGAACAAGGAAATAATTTAAACGATTATAAAAAGAAGGTTTATGAAATAACAATAACTGCAGACGGCTGGGAAGAGGTGTCTGAAAATACATATTTTAAAAAAATTTCTGTTCCGGGAATTTTAGAAAGCGACATGGTTAACATGTATCCGGTATGGCATTTAGACCCACTTACAAGACAACAAGAAAAAGAAGAATACAGCAAAATTAGCATTATACAATCTAATAACAATGTAATCTCCTTAATAGCAGATAATTCAGCTCCAGGGATTGATTTAAATGTAAGAATTGAGGTGACTTATTAAAATGCAAGGAAATATTTTAGGACAAAACAACATATATAATAATTCGGGGGAGGGTAATGCAAATTTAATGTTTCCAATATACCAACAAACCACAGAACCTAAAGAAAAATATGGAATATGGATAAAAAGCAACGAAAATATAGAAGATGTTTATTTCCAAACAGATGATGTAAGAGAATATATAGAAGTTAATGAGTTACCATTTTCCTTTAGTGGACGTGCTACATCAATTGGCTCAGATATTTATTTGCTTGGAGGAGGCGACGATGATAAAAGTGCATATAAATACAATAGTATAGAAGGTACTTATACGAAATTAGCAAATATTCCTTTAACATATGAATATTGCGTAACAGCAACTACTTCTAATGAAACTGAAATATATATAGCCTCTGGAGAGAATTATAATGGAACAGACACACGTTTGCATAAATATAATCCAGCAGAAAATACATATTCAAGTTTATCAACGCTTTATTATATTGCTGGTAAAGGTAGTTCTTTGACAATATTAGAAGATAACTTATATATGTTTGGCTCTGAAAATAATGAAGATGCTCAACAAGCTTATAAATATAATTTAAATGGTGGTGGATTTACAAAACTAGAAGATATACCAAAGGCTTTTAATGGGCGGAAGTGCTATAGCAATTAACGAAAATGAAATAGCTTTGTTGGGTGTGTATGATAATACTGGCGGAGGTGGCCGAGGTAATTTATATCTATACAATACAAGTGAAGATAAATATTTACAAAAAAGGAATTTGTTAGGAAAAGCATCATCTTATGCAAAAATAAATAAATTACCATATTTGACTGAAGAATATATATATAATAGTTCGCCTTCTATAGTGACAAAATATAATATAGATAATGGTTCATTATATCAATATGGAAAAGTTATTAATAACAATTCGGAAAACATAAAGGAAATTGCAAGTGCAAATAATGATTTATATTTGTTATCAGATGCAAAATTATATAAAGCTAACATAGTTGTAGATTACAAGGGTGACGGAATATATGTAATATCTCAAGAGACTTCTTTAGCTAAAGATTTAGATGTAAGTAACATACTAGATGTTAAGAAAATAGTAAATGAAGAAGAACAAGATATTTTAGTTTACATAGGAGACGGAACATCTTGGAAACTATTAAATGGTAGTGATACTACGCAAAATACAAATGCATTACAATATGCATTAAATTTTAAGGGGGAAAAGTAAATGGAAAAAACATATACATATGAAATAACTGAAGATGGTTATTATATTTTAATAAATGGAGAAAAGGTGATACATCAGTATGAACCTTATATTCCAGATCACACTAAATCTTATGAGGAAAACGCCAAAGCTCAAATAGAAGAATTAAAACAGGCAGATTCTCAAAACGCACAAAGAAAAACAAATATAGAACAAATGCAATCAGATATCACTGATTTACAATTAGCACTAACAGAAATTTATGAAATGGGGGTTAATGAATAATGGCTAAAATTTATTATAGTTTAATTAAGAAAAATTTAAAAACAATAGAGGATGTACCAGAAAAGTTAAAAGAAGCTGTACAAGCCTTAATTGATCAGGAAAATAAATAATTATATAGAATGGAGGATTCATTATATTATGGGCAAAGGTACTTTTAGTATGGAAGATGCCGGTTTTGTTGTAGGTATTAATGTTAAGCTAACTAAAAGAGATAAAAATACAGGAAGAGTACTGGAAACAAGACAGGGTCATAATACTTGTTTAAAAATGCAATTAATGGGTATAGTAAAATGGATGAATGGAGAATTTAATGAATCCGCTCCTTATTTATTAGGGGAAGATTGGATTCCACGTTATTTAGGTATAGGTACCAATATTGCAACATATCAAAATCCAGATGGAGTTAGTACTGAAGTAAATATAAATGATACTAGATTATTGTCAGAAATTTCTCCAAGAATTAAATTACCTGAAAGAAATAAAATTGTAAATAGAAGTACACAAAGATATGTACAACTAGTTATATCAAGTTATCTTCCTAGTGAATATTATAATGACGAAACTATCGCTGAAGCCGGTTTATTTAGTCGTGAAACAGGAAATAACTGTTTATTTAGAATTGTATTTGACGGTATTAATAAAACAGAAGATAGTGTTATAGAAGTAGATTGGACTATTTCTGTTATTTCTGTAGAAAGTACAAATGAACCATATGAAGAAATAGATAAATCTGATTTAAGATTAAGTATGGAACAATTATTAGATTTATATGGACAAAAAGTACCACAGTTAAAAGAATCAACAGAACATATAAAATCTCCGGCTATACCACAGTTACAAAGTCAAAAAACTACACAAACAGCTGTAGATGAAGCAACACAATTGCTTTCAACAGATTATAGTACTTTAAAAGATGTTGTTATAGAAAGTGGAGGAATAGATACAAGTGATGCCGATGCTACTAATAATGATTTAGTAGAAAACAAAACAGCCTATGCTAAAAATGTTAAATTGAGAGGTACTTTAAAACAAATACAAGCTAATGGATTTACAATAAATACATTTCATAGTATAGAAACTTTGAATGGGGATATATATGTAAAAACTTTAAACAGTGATGATAAAGTACTACGTCAAGGAAGTTTTGTATGTATTGAACAAGGTAATTTAGCAAATGGAATACATTTGACAGCTGATAAAATTAAAGATGGAGAAACAATATTAGGTATTACAGGTAATTATAAAGGTGATGGTATAGATACATCACAAGGAACAGCACTTTCTACGGATATAGCTGATGGAAAAATAGCTTTTGTTAAAGGTGAAAAAATTGTAGGAAATTTACCTGTAAGTGAAGCAAATCAGTATTATCAAAACTGGTCAACAACTACATATCAACAATTACCAGGTACAGGGGATATTTCTGTACAGAGTACAGTTGGTAGGGACAGTTTATTAAGATCCAATACTATTGTAGTTCAAACAATTCATCCGGCGGATTTAGCAGAATTAATTGGACTAACACCAAATAAAATTAAAGATGGAGAAACAATATTAGGTATTACAGGAACATACAAAGGCAATTAAAAATTATTTCCCTCCTACAAATAACTACGTAGGGGGGGGGTAACTATTAAATTTAAATAGTACCCCTTATATTAATAAGGAGGTATATTTTTATGCAAGGAAATGTTTTAGGACAAAACAATTTAATTAGCAAATCTTCAAAAGATATTAATTTCTTTCCTTATAAATATATTGAAAAGGATATATCAGGTATATATTCTACAGGTGATGATGTGAGAGAAATTAGTGATATTTTAAGTTATGTCAAACGCTGGACTCCTAGTGGAAAGGAAAATACAATATATGGTTTGTATAATAGTTATTTAGTAGAATTTGATTTAAAAACTTTACAAGTAAATGTTAAAAAATTAACTAATTTTTCCTGGGGTACCTCTGATGCTTATGCTAATGCATATTTAGATAAAAATTATATATATGTTACTAGAAGTCCAGAATATAGTCCTGACTTCTACACCATAGTAAAAATAAACTTACAAACATTAGAAGTGGAACGTATGACGGCAACCATTAATGAATCTGGCTGGAGTACACCATATATCAATTTTAAATATAAAGATTATCATGTAGCAACTCAAATATATGATAATAATACATCTCCCTATATAATATTTAAAGAAACACCCAACGGACTTGAGTATAAGACATTTGAATTTGATTTAGGTGACTCTGGTTTATGGTGGGTAAATGGAATTATACTTGGTTCTGATTATAATGTTTATGTCTTTGATGAGGCAACATTTGATTCAAGAAATAAAACATATTATTATTATAATTTAGGGTCTATTGAAGAAATATACAATGAAACTAATACTATAACGGGACCATTTTGTATAACCGGAAGCTTTTGTAACACTGCAATACAAACATTATGTACTGAATACTTACATTATAATATATTAAATAACATTATATATGATGATAGTGGTAGTAACATTGGTAGTATAATAAAATTTATTTTAAAAAATGATTATTGTATAATACAACCTATCTTTTGTGAGGCAAATCCTAATATTTCAACATACATGAATTTCCAATGTTATTGTAATGAAGATGCCTCTATTATATATACAGGTAGATATCAAAATAAAATAGGTTTATTAATAGCGGATAAGTAACTAATATTATCAATTAATTTTTATTAAAGTAGGTTATAAATTACCTACTTTTTTATTTCAAAAAAATTAATGTTTAATTTGTGTAAAATATTAATAGAGGTAGAAAGGAGTGAAGATATCACAATGCAAATTACAAAAAAAGAAATTATACAAAAATTATATGATATTGAAGAAACTAATAATTTAAAATTAGGTAAAGAAGTACAAAGAGTTATAAGAAGTGAAATTATTCCTATGGATATTATTAAATTAATTAATAAATATGATAAGGAATTTTTACAGATTTATAATACATATAATACTATTTATTTATCTAGAAAAAGAAATCCTTTATATAGGAATTTAAAAAATAAAAATTTGGATATCCGTGAAAAAGTTATTGCCTTAAGTTCTTTAGTTACTAAAATTCTTATTTCTTGCAGTAAAATTGAAGATATAGAAGAGCGTAAACTTTTTGCTAAAGTAATGGATATTGAAGGTATTAATAGTGCTATTAATAAATATATTTTAAACAATGATAGTAAAGACCTTTTAATATGTTGTGCGGAAATTAAAGAATTATTGGAAATATTATATAAAGATTAGGAGGTATTTTTTAAATATGTTTAATATTTTATTTGTTTTAATTTTATTATATTTAATAGCTGGTTTAGTTAATCATATTATTAATATTATTAGTTTTTTCTTAGATATGAAAAATAGTAAAAAAACTAAAAGAAAATTAGTTGAATAAAAAAGGAGAGTACTTAAAATATGAGTATTTTAAATAAATTAAGAGAAGGAATTTTTAGAGTTAGAATTATACCACAGCCAGATGTAGAAGATAAAACAACTTTTACAAGAAAAAAAGATTCTTTACCAGAACAAATGAACGAAGCTATAGAGCAGGGTAAAAGAATTGATTTATCAGAACTTTTAAATATAACCACATTAAAAGGAAATCGTAATCAGAAATATCAAGCTTTCGAAGAAATGGTGGCAGATGGTAGAATTGGTGCTGCTGTTGAAATGTATGCAAATGATGCTGTACAATATAATTCACAAGGAAAAATTATATGGGTAGAATCAGATAATAATGATGCTGCTATGTATGGAAATAAATTAATTGAGGATTTAAATGTAGCGGATAATATTTGGTCTTGGGCATATTGTTTGTGTTTATATGGAGATGTATATTTAGAAACATTTATGGACACATCTAATAGTGGTACAAAACCAACATTATTATTAGAACCTTCTAAAATAAATCCAAATGTACGAACTCAAAAAGATATACAAGGTGCTAAATTATTAAGATATGTTGAAAAAGTACCTAATCCAGCAGATATATATGATTTACAATACAAAGGAAAAACAGCTGGATTTATTAAAAGTGAAAGTGAAAACGAATTTAAAAATGATTTACAAGATAATGTATATACATATACAGCTGTTTCAACAGATTTAGATGTATTAGGACCAACAAAATATATACACATTTGTTTATCTCCAAATATTAATAGATTTCCAGAAAAATTTACATTGGTTAGAAAAACAGAAAAAGAAAAAGAATTAGAAAATGGAGATATAGATGGTAGTGATTTAGAAGGTAATGGAGGCTCTTTAACATTTACAGTTAAAACAGGACAATCTATACTTGAAAATGTATATGGAGCTTATCAAACATTAAAATTAAAGGAAGAAAGTGTTTTACTTGAAAGAATTACAAAATCTTCTATAACAAGAGTTATTCAAGTAGAACTTGGTGATATGCCTGAATCACAAAAAAGAAAAAAATTACAATTAATAAAGGACCAAATAGAACAACAACTTGAATTAAATAAAAGTGCTGGAACTATACAAAGTAGAGCAGGAGCTCAACCAATTGAAAATATTATATACACATCAACTAAAGACGGTAAGGGTGCAATTTCTACTGTTAATATTGGTGGAGATGTTGATATAGGTAATTTAGACGATTTAACAGATAGTGAAAATAAAGTATATGGAGCCTTATTAATACCAAAAGCTTTACTTGGTGCTGATATGGACGGTACAGGTTTATCTAATGGGGGTTCATTAACTGAAATGAATACTACTTATGCTAGACGTATTAAAAGAATACAAGTAGCTTTACAGACAGGTATTGAAACTTTATTAAATATATTTGCCTTAGCGGAAGGTTTAAAACAACACGTTGGAAAATTTAGTGTTAAATTAACGCCAATTATTACGGTAGAGGATAATAGACGTGATGAACTATTACAAAATAAAATTAGAAACGTTAATGATATGTTATCATTAGTGGATAATATGGAACAAATAGATGATACAACAAAACTTAATATGTTAATTGAATGGTTAAGTAAATACTTAAATCAACAAGATATTGTTGAAATAATAAATAATCGTCTAAAAGAGCTTGATAAGGAAGAAACAGAAAAAACACAAGATGAACACGAACAACAAATAGATGGAGATACAAACAATGATTTTAGTGATTCTAGTTTTAGTAGTTCAAGTCCTTCTTTTAGTGGACCAGATTTTGATGAAAATTTCGACGAAGAGGATAATAACACAGAAGAAACATCCGAAGATAATACACCACAGTTAGCAGACCAAGAAAATTTAGCTGATATAGAAGGAGAAGATTTAGTATAAAATAATAGGCACTATAAGAGTGCCTATTTTTATTTGGAGGTGTTTTTACATATGAAAAATTATAATTCTTGTTTAAATTGTCAAAAAAGATATTTAGGTTGTCATAATACGTGTGAAGACTATAAAAAATATAAAGAAGAATTAGAAAGAATAAAACAAAATAAAAAATTAACTAAATTAAAATCTACATTTAAGAGGAGGTATTATACAAATGGATAATATTAATCAAGAGGCACAAGAAATGGTGAACAAATTAACAATAATAAGAGATGAATTTATTAAAAATAAGGAAGAACTTTCTGTATCTGTAAGAAAAGATATTATATGTGCTAATTTAAAAGATTTATTAAAAAATAATAGAGATTATGATAGTCTAAAATTAGGATTAGACAACTTTATTACAGAACTTTTAAATTTTAAAAAGGAGAAAGATAAAGATGAATAGTAATATTTATGAAGATAAAATATGTAAATTTTGTTCTAATAAAAATGAATGCGATAAAACTAAATACAAAATAAAAACTATGTTTGATAAAACTACTTTATATTGTCCAGAATATTTATACACACAAACAAATAATTAGGTGTTATAATATTTAACAAATGTAAAGGAGGAAAATTATGGAAAACATAACACAAGAACAAATTAACGAAATTGTAAAAAACACACAACTTATACCTGTATATTCAACTAATATACAAGCCATTGGCTATAATGAACAACAACAAATTTTAAGAGTATTATTTAAGGGTGGAGGAAATTACATATATTTTAACGTTGAACCCAATATATACGAACAAATTAAAACTTCACAAAGTAAGGGTAAAACATTAAATGAATGTGTTGTACGTCATAAAGATAAATACAAATATTTAAAAATAAATTAATAGGAAGTGTGTTGTGATGAGAAAAATTTATTTATCTAAACCGTTTAACTATAATAAATATTTAAAACAACAAAGAAAATTTAGAAGACAAATAAATAAATTAAAATTAACTGATGTTGATTTATACAATACTTTATATGGAAGTTGTCAATGGAAAATACCTTTAAAACATACATATCTTAATTCTTATATGATAATGATGTCTAATATAAGATTAAGGAAAGAATATAGACAACAAATTGTTGCAACATTAATAGAGATTGATTATCATAGAGAAAATAATAAATGGCAACCCAAAGTAATAATTGGATTTATCACAGAAGTTTTACAATACTTTAAAGGGGAATTATTTTTTGATGTAGAAAACAATACTATTATACTTAGACATTTTCAAGAAAGAAATACATACTACGAAGATTATTTAAAAAGATTATGTGACCGATATAATGTACCAGAAAGTAGATTAAAAACACAAATGGCATTATTTTTAAGAAATGCAAAAGAAGGTAAGGATAAAGCTAATTTATATGAATATTTTAGTCCATATGAATTAATAAGATGGCAATATAGAGATAAAGAAAAATTACAACAAGATTTAGAAGATAATAAATTAAATGATTTAGAAATTCAATTAATAAAAGATTTATATAATATATAATAAAAACTATATAATTATACTCCTAATTACCCTGACAATCAATTTTAAACGGTTTTTAGTATTTAGGAGTATAATTTTATGTGTTAAACTTAAAAATTAATTTAAGGAGGATTTAAACGTGAATTTAGTATTTAATAGATTATTAATATTTGATGGTAGTCATTGTTTACATAGAAGTTTATGTGAACCACATTTATGGGAAATGAAAAACATAAGAGGCGAAAGAACTGGAGGAGTGTATGGTACATTACAAACAATTTTAAAAGAGAGTTCTACATATAATTATTTTCCTGTTGTTGTATTTGACGGTCATTTATCCCAAAGAAGACTGGAAATTTTTCCAAATTATAAAAAAACATTGGACAAACAATTATTATTAGAAAGTAACGAACCTTTAAATGAACAACAACAATTAGAATTAGAACATAGAAGAGAATATAATACACAAAGAGAAATATTAAAAAAATTATTACCTGCCTTTGGAATACCTGTATTACATTTTTCCGATTGGGAAGGTGATGATATAATTTATGTTTTAACAAAAATGTGTAAAGATAGTATTGTAGTTTCTGATGATAAAGATTTAATACAATTAGTAGCAGATACGTTTGAAAGAAGATGTAGAATAAGAAGAGGAATGAGAGACGAATTTGTAGATACAAAATATTTAAATGAACACAATATAGATTTAAATAGTTTTGTAGCTTGTAAAGCTATAATTGGAGACCCTTCTGATAATATACCTAGCGCTTGTTTTAAAGTAGGTGAAAAAACAGCTCCAGATTTATATAAACTTTATCAAGTAAGTATGCAAACAATAAATTCTTTTCCTAAAGATGAAAAAGAATTAGAAAAAGAATGTAAACTTGCAAATATTTCAAAAAGAAAAGCTTATTTAAATTTTAATGAAAATCAGTTTTTACAAAATATATTATTAATGGATTTAAAATTAGTAGATAACGATATTACAGAAAATTTAATACAAAAGATTCAAAGTGAAATTCTATCTACGTATAATATTATAGAAGGGGATTTAATCCAAACAATATTAAACGAATTAGATATTAAATCTTTTATTATAAATAACTTACTTGATAATATTACAAACTTAAGTAAATACGTTAAAATAGAAGATTATGAAAAATATATAGATACACCAGATATAAAACAAAAGAAATTAGGTAAATTGTTTTAGGTGTTATATATAATATAGAAATATAATTATAAGTGTGTCAACTATATGAAAATATAGTAATAATTATATTTTTATTAGATATTTTACAATAAACACAGAATTGAATAGGTGTTATAAATTATTGTAGAAATACAATATTTATATAAATTTATAATACTTGATATTTTTAGTGTTTATTGTATATCAAGTATTATAATATACAACATACTTTATAATACTTGATATTTGAAGACACACTTATATCAGGTATTTTGTATTTTGGGAAGTACCTGATATAGGAAACTATATTTAGGTACTTTATTTTTATTTAAGGTGTTAGTATATAATAGATAATATTTTTGAGGTAGTATTAATATGATAATTAAAGGAGAAAACGCTTCTAAAGCAATAAAGGAATTAATTGAATATTGTAATGATACACAAAAAGCTAATAAAAACATAGAAGCTTATTACGATAATAAGAACTGGACTTGGTATTTAGATATAAAAAAGAATTCACAAGTAATAGGTAAATTATTGCCTTTTATAAATTCTTTTAAAGCTATTAATGTAGATTTAGATTCAGTTATAATTACAATAGTCTCTTTATTTCACTATGCTAAAAATAAATCTAGATATTATAAATTACCTGATAGATTTTTAACATTAAGAAATCAATTATCAAAAAATAAAACAACCCAAATAATCTATATACTTTCTAAAGCTAATTTAGTTGAAATAAAAAAAGAAGGAAATGATATTTGGGTTAAATTAAATACAAAAATATTATGCAATGATATATATTTAAAAACAAAACGTAATAGATTTAAAAAAGCGGATAAACAAAAACTAAATATATGTAAGAAAAAATATAAAACAGTATTTTTCTATCCTTATGCCCAAAAAACAGTAAATAATAGTAAAAAAAGGGACATACTTGGTTTAACATTGGCGTTTAACGAATTACTAGAACCTTTTATGCCTATAGAACAAAAGAAATTAGAAGAAACATTTGGTAAAAGACAAGATATTAAATATGTAGAAATACCTGTTAAATTAATATCTAAAATACTTGGTATTAAGGAAAGTCAATTAAGAAATTATATACATAAACTATATAAATTTACTAATTATATATCTAAACACGACAAAGTTTATATAGATTCTCATAATATGAAACATTTTTATAACGACTTTTATAAACATTGTGATTTAACAGAAGTTAAAAATACAGAATTAGAAGAAGGACATCCAGAAGTAACATCCAATTCTGCTATTATACATAATTATAAATTTGAAAATAGCAAAGTAGGAAAATACGTGCTTGCTCATATAAAAGAATACAAGGCTACTATTATAAGAGAGTTAAACTTTCTAAAATTAGATAGTCTTATTAGTGGTACAAACTTTAAAATAGAAGATATTATGGGTACAGAAGAAGATTCTAATATAGATAATGTAGATGTAAATAAAGATATAAAAAAGTCCGATATACCAAATGAGTTTAGAGATTTTGTATTTGATAATATGGGAAATCAACAATGTGCTGTTATTAATTATACAGCATTAAAAGAAAAGAAAGTAACTGAAAAAAGAACAAAATGGTTAAAAATAGAACACCCTGAATCTTTAACTTTTTCTCAATGTTGTAGCTTTATAAATACAATTCTTAAAAAATTAGAAGATTGTAGAAATAATGAAATAAGACATTATCTAAAGTTATTTGATAAAGTAAAAGAAACATTTGATAAATATATACTAAAATTTAAAACTAATAATGAATTAGATAAAATATATAACAAGTTAAATAAATATCCATTTTTATATAATTTAATTTAATTAAATCTAATGGTTTACAAATATATTTTATTTAACACTTTATACTACCTTTGTGCCTAAAAATAAGGCACAATTTTTTATTTATATAATTTTTAAAATTTTTTATTCGTATACCTCTAAAAAATTTATTATAAATTACTAAAATTAGTAAAAATAAAAATTTTAAATAAATTTGGTCATCCTATATATAGTATACAGACGATTAAACGTATAAATATACTAAAATATTTGTAGATTATTTTTAGTTTAAACTAATATTTTAATGTTAAAAATTAATATTTTTACGTTTATACCTTCCAACTAACTCCGTAAACTACGTTAGTTGGATTAAACCGTTTAGACCTAAAGGTCTAAACACATATATCGGTTATATAATCTTTTATTTTTTTAAATAAATGTTATAAATTTTTCTAAACATTATATCTATAATTAAAATACAAATAAAGTTTATTACAAATTATTTATAATTAAAATACAAATTTTAGACAAGATATTTAAATACAATTTAAAAAACAAAATAATAGGTATATGATTACACGTTAGTTTTGGAAGTTGTGGAAGGTAACTGGAACAACTGAAAGGTACTTCCAAAACAACACATAATCCTGGAAGGTAACTGGAAGGAAGGGATTATTCTGCCTAAAAATAAATCAATTAAAAAATATTGAATAATTCTACAAATATCAATGTATAAGGTGTTATTATATTTATAATAGTTAAAATTTAAAAAAGAGAAGAGGAAAATTAATATGAAAACAGATTACAAATTAAGTGAATACCAAAACAATATTTTAAATTACATTAAATATAATACAGGTAATTTACTTGTAGATGCTAAAGCAGGTAGTGGTAAAACAAGTACATTACTTTTAATTGCGGATTTAATTACTAAACAACAAAATAAGAATTGTTTATTTTTAGCGTTTAATAAATCTATTGTTAGTGAATTAAATGAGAAAATAAATAATCCAAATTGTATGGTTAAAACTGTACATAGTTTAGGTTTATCTTTTTTAAGAAGTTATTTGTATAAATTACACAAAACAGATTATGAAATAGAAATAAATACTAATAAAGTAAGAGATTTAGTTAAGTATTATTATGAAAATATGTGTGAAGAATATGTTAAAAGTAAGAATTTTGATTTAACACCTGATGATTTAAAAGATTTAAATAAACATTATATTAATGATTTAGTACAACTATGTAATTTTAGTAGATTATATAATGTTAATTATAAACAACCAAAATCTACAGATTGGTTAATAAATAAATGTTGTTGGTATTTTAATAGAAATAGAGAAGATATACCAAATTATCAAGATTTAATTATAAAAGTGTTGGATGAAATAAAAAGACAATTTGAAAATCCAGAAGTTATAAATGGAAAATCTCTTTATAAAATTGATTATACAGATATGATTTATTTTCCTGTTTATTATGATATGTCTATTCCATATTCTTTAAAAAATTATTTAGATTATGTATTAGTTGATGAATCACAAGATTTATCAATATTACAACAATATTTTATTAGAAAATTAGATACTAATAATAACCGCTTTATATTTGTTGGAGATAAATTTCAAGCAATTTATGGTTTTGCTGGTGCTGATACACATTCAATTGATAATATAAAAAGAAATTTTATTTTAAATGAATTACCTTTAAATATTTGTTATAGATGTCCTAAAAATGTTATCAAACTTGCTCAAAGTATTGTACCAAGTATTGAATGGAATAAAGAAAGAGAAGATGAAGGAAAAGTAACTTTTATTAAACATAAAGACTTAGAAAATATTGTTAAACCAAAAGATATTATAATTGGGCGTAAAAATAAAGATTTAGTACAAATATATAGAAAATTTGCAATAGAAAATAAAGTAAGTGTTAAGTTTAGAAATCAAGATTTAGTAAATAGAATTATTAAAGAAATAGATTCTGCAGTTAGAGAATATATAAGAAGATATAATAGAGGACTTAATATAGATAAAAAAGTAATTGAACATTTAAAACAATTTAAAATTGAAAATTATATAGATAATGAAGAAACTAGTTTATTATATAAAAATGAAAAAGAAAGTTACATAAAACAATGTATAAAAGAAAATTTACAGGATAAACAAATTAGTAAATCTAATCAAAATTTAAATTATTTATTAAAATGTATGGAAGAATACAAAGAAGAAGGTGCCTTTAATTATCCTTCAAAAGTTGAGACAGAAGACGACATATATTTAAATGATTATTTTGATATAATACAATCCTTTATAAAAGATTATAAGGAACGTAATATGTCTATATTAGTTAAAAACTTTTTAACATATTTACAATCTTTTTTATCAAGTACTTTAAATAAAGATGTACCAATTATTAGTAGTATACATAGTATGAAAGGTCGGAGAAGGTGATAATGTATTTATATATGATTATCCAGAATTTCCATATGAATTTAAAGGAATAAATGAAGAAGAAAAACAACAAGAGAAAAATTTATTATATGTTGCAATTACTAGAGCGAAAAAGAACTTATATTTAGTTGGAATTAGTGAAGAAAGTGAAGAAGCTATTAAAGTAAATATGGAATCGGAGTTAAAAGTTAATTTATTATTAAAAGATATAAAAAATAGTAGTGATAATTAATTTAATCACTACTATTTAATATTATACTATACAGTTAAGGTGTTATTATATATAGTAAATAAAAAAGGAGAAAGTTTATGAGAATACTATTATATTCAGATTTACACATTAGTCGTACTAGTTCAATATTACCTATGTTATCAGATTCTATGTATACATATAGACAAAAGATGATAATCAATACTGGAGAGTGGCTTGCACAAATTGCAAGTAATGAAAAACCTGATTTAATAATTAATTTAGGAGATACATTCGACCAGCATACTGTAACTAGTTATGACATAGATGTTGCAAGTAAATTTTTTAGTTGTTTTAAAGCGGAAAATACAGTTAAGAATATACCACATTTAATTTTAGTTGGTAATCACGAAATGATAAATCAAAATTTTAATGCAATAGAAATTTTAAATAATATAGAAGGAATTACAGTTATAAAAGATGCTATATCTATTCCAACGGATATATTTCCTAATATACAAGAAAATAAACAACTAGCTTTTTTACCTTATTGTGATTATAAACAAATACTAAAATATCCAGATGGTGAATTTTTATTTTCACATCAAGATATACAAGGAAGTAAAGTACGTGGAGATTTTGAATTACCTGAAGGAATTGATACACAAGATTTAACTAAGTATAAATTAGTATTTAATGGACATATTCATAAATCAAGTATTTTTAATAATGTTGTTAATGTTGGTTCTGTTACTACTCACGGATTTAGTGATGATAATGAATCTGTACCACAAGCTTATATTTTTAATACAGAAACATTAAATTTAGAAACATTTAAAAATAAATCTTGTCCTTTATTTAGAAAGGTAAAAGTGGATAATGTACAACAATTACAAGAATATATTAATAACTTAGATAATTATTATAAATATATCTTAAATATAGAATGTCCTTATGAAATAAAAGACCAAATCAAACAATATATATTAACACAAACTGATAAAATAATAAATTTAAGATTAAATGTAAAGATAAATAATAAAGAACAAAATAAACAACCTATTAATACAGATTTACAATCTATAAATTTACAATCAAATATAGATATTCAAAAAACATTTTTAGAATTTTTAAATACAGTTGATTTAAAGTATCCATTAGATGTATATAAATTTGTATTAGGTGAGGTCGATAAAAATGACAAAGGAACAGTTAATTGAATTAAAAAGGAACCCAGAGAAATATAAAGAATACCTTAAAAAACATAGAGAGGACAATAAAAGATATAGAGAACGTAAAAAACAGGAAAAATTATTAAGTAATAAGAAAACTACACAGGTAGAAAGTAAATCTAAAACTAAAAATCAGTTACATTTAGAAAAACTTAAACAAAATCCAGAAAAATATGAAAAACATTTACAAAAGAAACGCGAGTACAAAAAACAATATAGAGCTAAACTAAAAGAAAACAATCCAGAAAAATATGAACAGATAAAAAAGTATAAGCGTGAGTGGAGTAGAAAGTGGAGACAAAATTTAAAGGAAAACGAACCAGAAAAATATAAGGAATATCTTAAAAAACAAAGAGAGCGAGTATCTAAATATCAAAAAGAACATAAAAATAAAGTTAACGCTTATCAAAGAGCTAGAAGAGCAAATCCTGAAACAAGAGATAAAATCCGTGAATATCAAAGAAATTATATAAAACAGTATAGATGTAATAATGTTAATAATATAAAACAAAAAGAAAAATGGTATAATGAAAATATAAGAGTTCCTAGACAAACAGTTTACGAAAATAAAATAAAAACACTTCAGAACAGAAATGATAATTTAAAAACACAATTAATAAATCAAAAAAGAATTAAAAAACAACAAGTTAATAATCTAAAGAAAAAATTGGAATATGAAAAAACAATGAAAAATAAGTATAGAACTGAATTAAGTAATTTGAAAAAATCTTTAAGAAAATAATCGAAATTAGAAGGAGGAACAAATAATGTCACAATGTTCTAAAAATATAAATAATACACAAGATAAAATATTGTTACATTCAAAAATAATAGAAGGATTACACGAACTATATGTACAGAAGAACCACGATTATGGGGATTCTGTACACGATACATATACAAAGTATGGGTTGGTTTCTTTTTTAGTAAGAATGGAGGATAAATTAAATAGAGTTAGAACATTAAGCAAAAGTAATATTAAAGAGTCAGATATAAAGGTACAAGATGAAAAAATAGAAGATACTTTATTAGATTTAGCGAATTATGCTATTTTAGCTGTTATGGAATTAAGGTTAAATACAAAATATAATAATACTAAAACTGATACAGATGATGTGGATGTACATCTTAATTCTACTAAAGAAATACTAGACCAGTATGAAAATCCAACAATATTTTATTAATAGGAATAAGGAGAAAAATTTATGAATATAAGATTTAAAGAAATTGATATAGAAAATTTTAGAAGTATTGATAAAGCTCATATAGTATTTGAAAATCAGGGTACTGTTATTGTAAAAGGTATTAATGAATATGAAAATAATGCTACTTCTAATGGAAGTGGAAAATCTAGTATATTTGAAGCTATAATTTATTCTATATTTGAAGAAACAAGTAGTGGAGAAAAAGATGTAACAAATAGAATAAAAAATAATGGATTTTGTTTAAATTTAAAATTTCAAGTAGATGGAATAGATTATACTATTGTAAGAGAAAGTTCTAAAAGTAATAAATCTGTAGTAGTATTATATAAAAATGATGTCGATATTTCAGCACGTAATAAAACAGATACTAATAAAATGATATTACAACTGTTAGGTATAAATAAAAGTATTTTTCTAGATAGTATATTTTTATCACAAAATGTTAGTACTAATTTAGCTTCATTAAGTCCTACACAAAGAAAAGAAAGATTGGAAATATTAACTAATACAGATATGGTTATAAATAATTTTAAAGAAAAATTAAAAGAACAACAGGCAAATTTTGAATCTATTTGTGTTAATACTCAAATGGATATTAACAAAATGCAGGGTAATATAGATTCATTACAAACTCAAAAACAAAATATTGAAATAAAAATAAATGAAATAAACGAACAAATAAAACAAAGAGATTTGCTAGGTAATGTAGAAGATATAGAAAAACAATTAAATGAGTTACAACAAACTTTAGATAATTATAAAGTACAGATAAATGATTTAGATAATAATATTATTACAGATATAGAAAAACAGATAGAAAATAAAAGACTTGAAGGAGAAGAAAATAGAAATAAAAAAAGTGAATTAGAAAATCAATTAAATGATAAAAGACAAGAATATAATAATATGCAATTAAATGTTACAAGTATACAAAGTCAAATTGATTATTATAAAAGTGATATTATAAAAATAAATGAACAAATAGAGGAAATAAAAAATTCTGATAAATGTCCTACTTGTGGTAGAAAATATGAAAATAGTAATGAAGAACATATTAAACAAAAAATAGAATCTTATAACAAAGATATAGAATCTTATAAACAACAAATAGAGGATACAACTAAAGTGGTTGAAGAAAAAAATAAACAATTAGAATTAATACAAAGTGAAGGAACTAAATTACGTATACAAGTGGATGAAATAGATAAATTAGTACAGCAAAATAATGAAGAAGTTAAACAAATTGAAGAAGTTAAAAAACAAAAAATACAAGAAAAACTTAATTTACAACAGCAGCAACAAAGTATAGAACAAGATATACAAAATTTAAGAAATAAAAAAGAACAAATATTAAGTTTTAAAGTAGGTAATGTAGATGAGTTTAAACAAATGTTATTAGATGTAGATACTAATATACAAACTATGCAAAAAGATATGGAAGTTAAACAACAAGAATTAGATACTAATAATAATTATGTAGGTTCTATAAAACATAGTTTACAATTAGTAACAAAGGATTTTAGAACTTATTTATTACAAAATAGTATAACATATTTAAATACTTTATTAAAAATTTATTCGGCTAAGTTATTTAGTAATGAAAAGGATATTATATATATTACACAGGATGATACAAAATTAAATATACAGCTTGACAATGCTACATATGAAAGTTTATCTGGAGGGGAAAAGACAAGAGTTAATATAGCTTTATTACTAGCACAAAAATCTCTTGCAAGTACAATAGGAAACATAAGTTGCAATATAATAATACTAGATGAGATTTTGGGTTATTGCGATGCACAAGCTGAGGAAAATGTTATTAATTTAATTACAACAGAATTAGAAAGTTTGGAAAGTATTTATATGATTAGTCATAAGGAAATACCTATTGGGTATGATACACAAATTATAGTTACAAAAAATAAACAAGGATTAAGTACAGTGAGGTGTTATTAATATTGATTACAACATTACAAGTATATTTACTATGTGTTTTTATTACATTTACAATATTATATACTAATTATTTAACAAATATACAGATTATAACGGTAGAGGATAAGGATGTACAAAAATTATTACAAAATAAGTTAATTTTATTTATATTATTATTTATTATATCTATTTTATGGTTTATTATATTACCTACCACTATATTAAGCGAAGTATATACAACAAAGAGAGGAGGCAATAAATAATGATATATATAACAGAATACAGTATTAGTATATTATTAATATTTATTATATTTTTGTCTACTTTTAAATTAGTAAATTATTTAAAAAATAAAAAAAAGTTAAGTGAGGTATTATTATTTATTAAAAGTAAAAATAAAAATATAAATAAAAATAAATTTAGAAAATGTTTAAAAATTATAAAGGAGGAATGTTAAATGTCAAATAATATTAAATTTGAGTATGTGTCAAGAGTCTTAGAACAAAATAATAATTTTTCTTTACCTGTAAAAGGAAGTAAAAATGCTGCTGGGTATGATTTTATTAATCCAGAAGAAGTAACAATACAACCAAAAGAAATAAAATATGTAAAAACAGGAATTAAAGCTATGTTTCCAGATAATATCGCATTATTATTATTTAATAGAAGTTCTAATCCTAAAAAGAAGAATTTAATTTTAATTAATGGAGTAGGAGTTGTAGACGCTGATTATTATAATAATGAAGATAACGAAGGAGAAATAGCTTTCGCTTTTTATAATATATCTGCCATTCCATTAACTATACAAAAAGGAGAAAAATTAGGGCAAGGAATGTTTGTAAAGTATGAAGATATAAGTGATTATAATTCGGAAAATGTAAATGAAAGAAAAGGTGGATTTGGTAGTACAGGTGAATAATATAAAATTTATACCAAATAATACATACCGTATAGAATTAAGTTTTAGTATTGAATACACAATAGAGGAGATTACAAAGTTAACAAATGAATATATAAAGGACTGTTCACATTATTTTGAGTCACAAACACAAATACCAAAATATTACAGAAAAATACATTTAAAAAAGGAATCAAGTATATTAGGGTAAAGGTGTGAGTTAAAAATGGCAGATAAGGATTTTAATACACAAGATAATTTTAAAAAAAGATATGCTGCTATGTATAAGTTGCAAAAAATTATAATGAAGTTTAGAATGTTAAAAAATGTTAAGTTTACATCACGAGAAGATGCTAGTTTAGGTAGAATGATAAATTCCTTACAACATTGGATGGATAGACTTGAAAGTGATTATTATATGTTATATAAAGAAGCCGATTATATAGATTTAAGGGAGTATATAAAGAAAAATGATAATGGAAATAAGAACAAATAATTTTAAAAATAAATGTGGAAATTGTAAATTTTTTAAGACAAAAAATCATATAGATGGTGAATGTGTTAATAAGGAAAATAAAATAAAAATAAAACAAAGGTATTATAATAGTCCATCTTGTGTTCAAAAGGAGGTTAAATAAGTGGATTTAGATGAAGATGAAACACTTTATACAAGAAAATTAATACAACCTGTAAACGATAAAAATCGTATAGTTTTATGTGGTAGTAAGAAAGTACAAGAAGATATAATTAGATTAGCTAAGTTGTTAAAAAGTTTACATTTCGAAGTAATAGTTCCTAAAGAATTTTTTGATGATTTAGATAAATATATAGCAACTAAAGAACATATATCACAAATAATTGATGATAAAACTTATGCGATATTGGTAGTTAATAATAAGGCGTATGATAAAGATAATTATATAGGTGCAAATACTTTTGCCGAAATAGCTTTCGCTTTCTATTATAATAAAAAAGTATATTTGTTAAATGATATTTATAAGCCTTATAAAGAAGAATTAGATGGTTGGAATGTTAAATGTTGTAATGGTAAATTAAATAGATTAATTAAAGATACTTTATAAAGGAGATAATAAATATGAATAAACCCTTATTTAGATTAGTTTATAAAGAATATATAGATAGACATAATGAAATTACAGGTAGTTGGTCTGTATATGTAAATTATTTAAATAAAGATATTTTATTATATAATACTTTTTCAGAAAATTGGGCAAAGATTGCTTTAAAAAGATTAAAAGATAATTGGGATAGTTATATATGTTGTTTTATAAATAATAAAGATGTGCCTGTAATGTTTGAACGTGATGATGCTATTTATAAATTAAACTATATATTTCCAGAACAAAGTTGTGTTGTAGGTTCACAAATTAAAGGTAATAAACATTATGCTATATATTGTCCTGAAGGGCAAAAATTCGATTATATACACGATACAGTTTTCTTTTATAAAGAAGGAGAATGTTTAGTAAAAAATAACCAATTATTTTTAAACGGTGAGTTACTATTAAATAGTCAAGAATTAAAAAATGTATGTCATAATATTGGTCAAGATTTTAATAGTCTAGATTATAATGCCGATAAATTAATACAATATATTGTAACAACTTATCCACAAGCTAATGCTTATATTTGTAATGGTTATTGTAGTTATAACATAGGAAAGGAAAAAGATTAATATGATAACAACTTTTATTGGTCCTATGTTTAGCGGTAAATCTGAAAAATTATTATAGGTAGTAATGAGTATGTGCCTATATGTAAAGATTGTATACGAAAAGAGGTGATAATAGATAATGGCAAAAGTAACGTTTGAGTTTGATGATAGAGATGAATCTTTGGATATAAAAGGTGTTGTAGGTCGTAATACTTTGATAGCAGCTGTAAACGAAATTAATGAACTATATAGAAACATTTATAACGAAAAAATTTATGAAAAAGATATACAAATTTATGTAAAAAGTGACGGCTGTGTGGCAACAGATAAAGATTATGAAAATGTAGCAAAAACAGGAGAATTATTAAAAGGTGGTAAACAATATTTAGACAAGGAATGGGTAGAAAAACAATTAGAAGAAATTGTTGATAATGTTAAAGAATTTTTATATTATTATTAGGAGGTAGATTATTTATGAGTAACTTAATAAAATTTGCACAAGATGAATTAGATAGAATAGCAGAAGGTTGTAAAAACGATAAAGAAGAATATGATATGCAACAAGTTATAAATAAAGATATAATGGATATTATAAAAACATTTAGTAAACAAGGACATACCGGTATGACAGCTGGATATACTATATCTATGCTAAGTAGATTATTAAATTATAAACCAATAACACCTTTAACAGGTGAAGAGGATGAATGGGAAGATGTATCTGATATGTATAATGATGGTATAAAGCATTATCAAAATAAAAGATGTCCTGCAGTATTTAAGGACGAAGATGGAAAATGTTATAATGTAGAAGCTAAAGTATTTTCGGATGATAATGGACATACTTGGTATACAAGTGGTGATAGTCGAGAGTATATAACATTTCCTTATACTGTACCAAATACTCCGCAATCAGTAATAATTGATAATCAGGCAGAAAGAACGAAAGTGCAACAAGAAATTAAACAACTTATAGAATCTATTACAGGTGTTGAAATTACAAAAGAATTTACAGAGGATTCTTATTTAAAAGATTTTTTAGATATTAATTTATACGAACAACTACAAACAAAAATAATTGAAAAATATAATATAAAAAAATGTTTATTTGATATAACTAAACAATGTGAAGATACGCAAATATGGGAATTAATTAATATAGTTTTTAATTCAGATAAAAAGGAGCAAAATATAAATGACTAAAGATATTAATAAGTCGGTACAGGATTTAAGAGACGATTATTTTTGTTTGGATAAAAGTTTACAAAATGAAATAAATAATTTTATTAAACAATTACCATCACAACAAATAACAACTGTACAATTACAACAATTATTACAACAACATTTTAATAAAGATATTTCCCAAAATAGTATAAAATATGCTATGCTATTAAATAATTTTATTCCGGAAGATATGCATAAAACTAATTGGAAATTTACAATATAATAAATTAAAGGAGGAAATTAATGAAAAAACAAATAGTAGATAGTTTAATAAATGATTTAAAATCTATAAAAAATATTACAGATAAACAGGAATATTTGGTATCCTCTAAAGTTAATACAATTTATACAAAGATGCTTCCGGAATTGGAAAAAGAATCTAAAAGATTAAGTGATTCTGATGTAGAAATAACAAGTCCTAAAATTTTAATTTTAGAGTATAATAAATTTGATTCGTCTTCGCAAAATATGTGTGAAACATTTAGTAAGCAAATTAATAAGGAATTACAAAACTTAGTTATAAACAATTATAAAATAATTGATTATGGATTAATAAATAAAGAAGTAGCATATATTAAATATACAGACTAGGTGTTATAATATATAAGTTGGTGGAAGAGGAGTAAGTAATATGCAATATTATATAAAAGTATTTAACGAGAATACAGGTGAGCTTGTAGGTTATTACAAAGAAACAGGTAGAAATTGTATTTCAAAACTTATGAATGGAATAAAATATTTTACAGAATTAGATAAAGCTTTAATAATAGCAAACGAATTAAACGGTGGTTTTGTAAGAGATAAGGATAAACATTATTATACAGCCTATACTTCCGTTTATGGAGATAATAATCGTCAACCACCAAAAATTCAATATAAAAGTAGACAGGAAAAGGAGAGTGAATTAGCTGATGAACTGGAAACCTTTATACGAAAAAATCGTAGTGAAAATGTTGAATAAACAAGAAATAGAGTCAGAAACAGGTTTAACTTTTATAAAGGATTTAAGTACATCCAAACATACTACAATAAAAGGAGAAGTTGTTGCTGTAGGTGAAGGTAGATTAATGGCAAATGGTACCGTAGTACCTTTAAAAGTTAAAGTTGGGGATACTGTTGTATTTTCAAAAATGCAAGGCGAAAGTTATGAAGATGGTAAAAACGAATATACAATATTATCTGAATCAAATATTTTAGCAATTATAAAGGAGGAAAAATAATGCAAATTACAAGTGTAAGAATTAAAAAAACAAATAACGATAAAGTATTAGGTATAGCTAGTATTCAATTAGATAATTGTTTAGTTATACACGGTATTAAATTAATACAATTAGAGGATAAAAGAATTATTAGTTTTCCTAATAAAAAAATTAAAAAATACGAAGTAGACGACAATGGAGAATATGTAACAAAAGATGAATATACAGATGTTGTACACCCATCAAATTCTGAATTTAGAAAATATATTGAAGATGCTTTATTTGAAATTTACGATAAAGAAGGAGTTGAAAATAAGGATGAGTAAAGTTATTAAAACTGGAGAAAGTGCTAGAGATGCTATAATAAAAGGTGTAGATACTGTTGCAGATTTAGTAAAAATGACAGTAGGTCCAAAAGGAAGAAATGTAATAATTAGAGATTTAATGAATCCACCTGTTATTACAAATGACGGTGTAACTATTGCAAAATCAATAGAGTTAAAGGATAAAGTTGAAGATACAGGAGCACAGCTTATAATACAAGTTGCAAATAAAACAAATGAAGTAGCGGGTGATGGTACAACAACAACTACAATACTAGCTCAAGAAATGATACATAATTATTTTGAAAGTTATGCCGATTATAAAAGTTTAAATGTTGTACAAGTTCAAAAGGATATGCTAAAAGCTGCTAATAATATAAGTAATTATTTATTATCACAGTCTGTAAAAATAAAAGATACAGATAGTATAGAAAAAGTAGCTACAATATCTAGTGGTAATAATGATATAGCACACATTATAGCACAAGCTTTTGAAAAAGCTGGACAATATGGAAGTGTTATAGTAGAAGATAGTAAAACAGGAATGGATAGTTTTAAAGCTATTGATGGTATGAGATTAACAAACGGTAGTATAAGTCAATTTTTATTTAACGATAGAGTAAATCAAAAAACAGATATGGTAGATGTTAATGTTTTAGTAACAACAGATAAACTAGATAGTGTTACAGATTTAATTAAAATTTATGATTATATAATTAAGAATGGTAAAAAATTATTGATTATATGTGATGATATAGAAACTGAACCATTGAATATGACTGTTATGAATAAAGCGAGAGGTGCTTTGTCAAATATAGCAATTATAGGATTACCTGGTTTTGGAGAATTAAGAGAAAATTTATTAAATGATATATGCTTAGCAACAGGTGCAACTTTAATAGGAAGAGACCAAGGTAGTACATTAAAAGACTTCGAACCAAAATATTTAGGTGAATTGGAACAAGTAACTGTTACAACCGATGATACAGTTTTAAAATTTGTAGATACAGATAGTTATGGAGAGGATTTATTAAAAGCAAGACAAGATAGAGTAGCTGAGTTAGAGAAAACTATGGAAAATATACAAAAAGAAGAAGATAAGGAACAGTATAAAAGAAGAATTGCAAATTTACTTGGTGGAATTGTAACAATTGAAATAGGTGGTAATACAGAAGTAGAAGTTAAAGACAAAAAATTAAGAGTAGAAGATGCTTTAAATTCTGTACAATCCGCAATAGAAGAAGGTATAGTTCCAGGAGGAGGTTACAGTTTCTTAATGGCATATTTAGCAAATAAAAATAACGAAGTTACTGAAGGTGAAAATATAGTTTATCAATCCTTAAAAGCTGTAACTAGTCAAATTGCTGAAAATGCTGGGTATAACGGTGAAGATGTTGTTAAAAATTGTTTAGATAAACAACAAGGATTTAACGCTTTGACGGGTAATTATGAGAATTTGTTAGACACAGGTGTTATAAATAGTGTAAAGGTTGATAGATTTTCTTTATTAAATGCTGCTAGTGTTGCTTCTACTGTTATAACAATGGGTGGAGTTGTGACAGATGAAAACGAGAAGGACCAAAATGTATTACAACTTCAAACAACATCGTTACCTATAATGTAGTTTTATATAAATGAGGTTAATAATATGAAAAAACTATTATATAATAGATGTTTAAGATGTAATAGAAAACTAAAAAGTTTAAAGGCACAACAAAGAGGTTATGGTGAACATTGTTGGAAAGAACACTTAAAAGAAAAACAAGAGAAAAATAGTTTGTTTAGTATCTCTGTGCTTTCTAATAGTAAATAGGTAATAAAAATAATAAAGGGTTATCAACATTAATTTATTGATAACCCTTGTATTTAGAGGAGGTTTTAATATGATTTTTACAATTTTATTGGGTATAATTACTATAATATTAATAGTATGTATTATTTTTTTACAACGTACTATACATAATTTAGAAAATATTATTTATAAAAATGAATATGAAAATACTGTTAATAAAAATAGGATATCTATGGTAGAATATCATTTTAGAAATTATAAAGAAGGAGAAAATGCCTTTACAGTTTTACGTAAAATAGGTGATGTTTTAAAAATGAATAAGGAGGAGGTGTCAGGTTACAAACAAGATGAATAAAATTATTCCAACTGTAATACTAACATTAGATGTACAAAACAATAATTGTATTCCTATAACAGTAACAACAAATACTAATACAATTTTAGCAATTACTAGTGTAAGTAAAGTTGGTTCACATTATAATATAAGACAACAATTATTAAAATTTATTGATTTATTTATAAATCAATATAATATAAATACAATAATTATGGAACAAAATAAGTTATTTATTGATAAAATAGATAGACACCCAGACCCTTTTGTTTTATCTAATATAACATTAGGTTATGGAATAAAAATTTCAATACAGGATAAATATTACAATTCTGTTAAATACATATTCGAATTACCTCAAAAAGAGTGGAAGGACAATGTACTTAATAAAAGTGTTAAGTATTCAATTGACTTATACAAATCACATATATTATTAAGAGACTTAGGACAAGATTTTTTACAGATAATAGACAAAAATAGTTGTTATAAGGCATTATGTTTAAGTGAAAGTGTCTTATATAAAAGTTTAATGCACAAAAAATATCTGATAAATAAGGAGTAACTATTAATGAGAAAAAGTGATTTGGAAAAAAGAATTAGTAGACTACTTAATGAGGAAGAAACTTTTACATTAAGTTTAGTTTTATTAGCTCATATGCACGATGACGAAAAATATAAAAATTTATGTGAGTTAATATTTTTGTTTGATAATTATTCTGGTTTTAAACAATTTATAAAGTATTATGAAGGACAAACTATACAAGTACCTACTTTAAAAGAATTAAAACAATGTTTAAGATTATTAGAATTATTTCAAAAAGTTGTAATAGATAAAAAAGATTTTGATGAGTGTTATAGTAAATTAAAATTAAATAATTTGGATTTAACAAAAAGTTATTGTAAAGGTGAGTTGGAAAAATTTACTAAATATTTACAAGAAAATGGTGCTATAACCCTAAAACAATTAAAGAAATTATCAAAGAAATAATTGGGGTGATATTGTGAAGTTAAGAAAACATTTTAGAACTAGTGAGTCTATTATAGATTTAATAGTGTCGGATTTTAGTTATAGTAGAATCAGCGATAAAAATATCTATTTTAGATACTGTGTAGATAGAAGAATACAGTTATTAAGTGAAAAATATGATTCTAAAATAGATAGGTTATTAACTTTTATTATTATGAATTGTAGTTATGATAATTTACCTTTACATAGTTTAGCTAAAATTATTATGTCCTTATCGAAAGTTACAAATATACTTTCGAAAGGTTTTATTTCATTAATGAGTAAGTAAAGGAGCGTTAGAATGTTATTAGTTGGGTTTGAGGATTTAGGACAAATAAATTTAAGTAAAAAATACCCAGATAAATTTAATGTTATAAACGAACAAATTTATGATAAGCAAGATAAAGAATGGATAATTCATTATATTGAGGACATTAAATTATCTATATCAAAGTTTGATGTTACATATATAAGTTATAATTATGAAGTTATATCTTGTTTACAAGTATTAAATTTAGATTTTAAGTTTATATATACTGGAAAATTAACCGATAATAAATTAACAAATGTTTTTAAAGCTACCGGAAATTCTTTTTTATTAGAAGATAATACGTTGGAATGGTATTTAAGTCAACATTTCAATTGGGTAAATTTTTCGCAGGATAATAAAAAAGAAATAAAGGAAGAAATTAAAAATAATAATTTAGTTTCTAAAGTTAGTACAAAAATAGAAAAAGAAAATGTTAAAGAAAATACAAATCAAGATTTATCTGAAAATTTAAGTATTACAGAATTACCTAAAGATAAAAATAAATTAACATTACAACAGTTGTTACAGGATGATGTAGAAATAACAGAAGCCGATGTTAGAGATTTAAAAGCCACTTCTAATAAATTAAAGGTAGGTCTTTTATTACAAGCTAAAACTAGCTTAAAAAGAGTTTTAAAGTTATCTAATACTTTAGATAAACTATATGATGAATTGTTAAATCGTGTGGATAATTCTTTAGAGACAACTGATACAGCTAGTTTAATGTATACAACAGAATATATAGCTAAAGCACTAAACGATACAAATCAATTTATTGTATCTTTAATTAATAATGAGAAAATACAGAATTTTTTTATAATAGACAATAGTAGTGTTGTTAATATTGGTTCTATTGATAGTGTAGATATAAATACTCGTGAAAAAATTCGTAAAGCTACAGAAATTGTTATGGATAATATAGATTATTTTGTTAATGGTGAATACGAAAATATAAAAAATCCTAACACAGAGTCTAATATAGTAGAGGAGGATAATAATGCCAGTTAAACAACCTAGTCAATATCAATGTAATAATATGCAACCTCGGTGATGTAGTATATGTACAGCAAAGAAGTATTTGGTATAAAATTTATAGAAATTTATTTAAAAGAAATCAAAATAAAATATTAGTACGTAAAGATTGGGTAAATTTAAAACCGGAGTATGTTGAATATTATCAAGAAGATTGTACTTTAATATATAATTATGAATTAAAATGTGTACAAACTTTAAAAACACAAGTTCCATATATTATAGGGTATGGAAAATTAGGAGATTTTACTTCTGGTATTTTACAGAGTGTAGATGTAGGATTATATAATATTATTTTGCAATTTAAAAAATTTCGTATTACTATACCCACAAATTTAATTGATAGTGCTATAAAGAAAAATGAAATGACGTTTCAGTCTATACAAGATGATAGAATAGTAATGGAAAGATTAAAATTTGCTAAATATAAAGGAAGTACATTTAAAAAAATTGTAAAGGAAAAAAATATACAACAATGGATACCTAGATATTGTAATATATGTGGTAAACCTGTAGTTTTTTCTTTTAAAGATGATGCTATTACAATACAAAATTATTGTACTTGTGGTTGTAATACTGTAAACATAGACAAGTTTAATTATGATGATTTCGCTGTATGGTTTAGTTGTGTTGTGGATAAAAATATATTAAAATATTATAAAGAATTTTGGTTCAAATAATAAAGGAGTAATAAAAGTGAGTAGTAAAAATATATACGATAAATTTAAAGAATTAAATAAAAATAATATTTTAACTTGTACAGAAAAAGATTTACAAGAATTTATAATGTATGGTATTTTACTACAATCTGGAAAAAATTATGTTACTCGAGATAATAAAACAATTAATGTTAATTTGTTAAAAACAAAAGAATTAAAATTCAGTCTTAATTTTCAAGGTTTACTTACAGAAGCGTCAACTATAAAGGAAACTTTACATATAAATAAAATATTTTTTATGACTACAAGGTGTTATAATAAATATAAAAAAGAGGGGTTAATTATAAATAAAAATAACCAAGAATATTATAGATTATTTGATAAAGACTTATGGTTAGTAAAAATTATAGATAATTAGTAAAAACCCTTTACAATATTTAAACAGTATGTTATATTATTAATTGTTTATTGGAGGTAGAATTAATGGAGGATAAACAAATATTTGAAAATTGGGAGTTATTTAAAGATTTATTAAAATCTACAAATAGACAAAACATAAATAATTTAATTGATTGGTTAGATAAAACAGATTTTAAATTTGCTCCAGCAAGTACAAAATATCATAATTGTTTTAGAGGAGGTCTTTTACAACATAGTTTAGATGTATATAATGCTATGACCGATTTCAAGAATTTTATACAATTTTTTGAATTACCACAAGATTCTATAATTATAACAGCATTATTACACGATATTTGTAAAGTTAATTGTTATGATGTTAGTACTAGAAATGTAAAAAACGAAGAAGGAAATTGGGTACAAGTTCCTTATTATACGTGGAACGAACAAGAACCAATTGGACACGGAGCTAAAAGTGTAATGTTAATAAATGAATACGGTGTTTCGTTAACTAAAGTGGAAAGAGCTATGATAGTTAATCATATGGGATTTTCAAATGGCGAAGATAGTAATAGAGTTAGTACACTGTTTAGTAAATGTCCACAAAGTTTAATATTACATTGGGCGGATGAAGCTTGTACTTTTATTAAAGAAAGTAATGACTTACAAGATAGATTTAAAAAATCATTTGTAGGAAGAAATATAACAGAAAGTTTAGATATACAAAAACAAGTACAAACTATTATTGTAGATGGTATGAAATATGAAGTAGCACCACAAGATAGTATTGTAGATAATAAAGAAATTATAGAAGTTGTATATAAGGAGAATGGTGTTAATACAAAAATAAAAGTATATTCACCTTATAAAGATGGACTACCATTTTAAATGTAAAGGAGTGTTGTAAATATTATGGAGGATAGTTGTATATTATATCGTTTAACATTAGAACAAGCTGAATTGTTATGTAAATATTATAACAAAGATATTAATAATTTGGAAGAATATGAAATAGCTGAATTATTAGATAGATTTATAGATGAACATATTTAAATATAGGTGTTATAATATATGATAAATTTAGTACCTTGAAAAGTAAAATAGTAGTGTTGGGTAGTAGCTTGATTTATATAATAGTATATGGAGTGTCCGGACACAAAGTATTTCTATATATAAATGACCGTATAATAAGTGAGGTTATTGTGCTATTATACCCTCAGCCCTTCACCAATAGAAGGAAAACTATATAAACCCAATAGTAATGAGTTACACTACTTCGTCTATTGTAAATTAAAAGGAAAGTGTATTAAGATAGGTGGGTAAACAACCTATTAAGTGAGATAAAGTATGGACGCATACTTGAGTCAATGCCTGTTTTATATGCCACTTTAGCTCAGCTGGCCAGAGCATCGCACTTGTAATGCGAGGGTCATCCGTTCGAATCGGATAAGTGGC
>CALXZC010000002.1 GCA_944393135.1 uncultured Clostridia bacterium
TATATCTATTCTAACACCAATTTTTAATGTTATTTTGTTTTATTATTGTTTTTCCATAAAACTTTTCACACTATCCTAGTAATTACTTTATATTTGAATTATATATTGTTAGTATTCCTTCTTGTATATTCTTCATATATCCACATTCTAAGTATAAACATATAATAAATATAACAAGAATTATAATTAACCTTACTTTAAATACATTATCTTCTATTTCACAATTAGCTTTCTTTTTAAATGTTTTAGATAGAAGAGGTATTACCAAGGAGTTTAACCCTGTAAATAATAACACTACCATTTGCCTTATACTTTTTTCTATTTGTCTATTTTCATAACTTACTCCATTTTTTGATATTGAAAATACTATTTGTGTTATTAAAAATACTACTACTATTCCCACAAATATTATAAATACCTTATTTGTTTTTTTAGTATCTTCTAGGCTAACAAAACTCCATGCAATAACTACTAAATATATAATTATTATTGTTATAATAACAAATGTCATTTTTTCTTACGTCTCCTTTTATTTTCTTGCAAATTTTCTTTCAATATCATATTTTGTCATCTTTATAACAGTTGGCCTTCCATGAGGACATGTAAATGGATTAGGAAGTTTTAACAACTCGTCCATTAATTTTTCTACTTCTTCTGTTGTTAGTGCCATATTTGCTTTCACTGCTGCTTTACATGCAACTGTTGCAATAAATTTCTCTTCTTTTTCTTGCTTTGCTGTTCTTGCTACTGTGTTTATTTCATCTAATGTCTCTAAGAATAATTCTTTAGTATCTAAATCTATACATATTGTAGGCACTCCTGTTAATTTTATAGTATTTTCTCCAAACTCTTCAAATGTAAAACCTGCTTGTTCAAACATTTGTGTATTTTCTTTTGCTATATCCATTTCTTTATGTGTTAGAGTAATTACATCTGGTAATAGTAATAATTGAGAATCTTTCGTCTTATCACTATAGTAATTTTTCTTTACTCTTTCATACATTATTCTCTCATGTGCTGCATGCTGGTCTAATATATACATTTCTTCTCCTATTTCAAGAATTATGTATGTTTTAAATACTATTCCTATAAATTTATATTTTGGTTTTTGGAATTTTTCATCTGTATCAAACATAGAAATATTACTTTTCACAATATCAATAGCACTATCTTCTTTTTCTTTTTTCTTTTCTTCTACATCAGCTATTGGTGACCTTCCAAATAGTTTTCTATACATTTCGTCAAAATCTTCTGATACTACTTGTGGGTTATTATTTAACTCTTCCATGTTCTGTTTTATTTTACCAAATTCTTCTTTTATTTCTTTATCATTTATATTTTCTATTACATCATTTACTTTATTTATTTTTTCTTTTTGCTCTTCTGTTACCTCTATATCTTGTTTATTTTCTTTATTTATTTTTGTTCCATTTTCTATATCTTTTTGATTATTTTCCTCTTTTTTGTTTTCTTCTCCTTCTACATTGTCCTCTAGTTTATATTCTGCTTTTACATCTGACAAATTATTTACTTTACTTTCGTTTAATTCGCTTTCTAATTTTGCTCTCATCTTTTTTAACTGTTCTAATACATCTGTTGTATCTATTGGATTACCTAAAGTATTTTCTTCTTTATTTCCTTTTTCATACTGTATTTCATTATTATTTTTACTATTATAAACATCTTCTAATATATTCGTTTTAATTTTGCTCTCATCTTCTGTATATTTTTCTATTTGCTTACTATTTTGTTTTCTAAATCCAAACAACCCTTGGTTATTTTCTTTCTTAGCTTCTCTTATATTACGTAATCTTTCTTCAAAACTTTGAGTTGTCCTATCTATCCTTTTTATATTTTCTTCATCTTTTGAAACTTTTTCTGTGTTTGCTACTAATTCTCCTTTTAACAATGTTTCTTTTATTGCATGATATACTGCTTGGAATACTTTATTTTCTTCTTGAAACCTTACTTCTAATTTTGCTGGATGTACATTTACATCTACTTTTGCTGGATTCATTTCTAAATTCAATATGGTAAATCCAAATTTTCCTATTGGTATTAATCCTTTATAGCTTTGTTCTGTTGCTGCCGTTAATGTTTTATCTTTTATATATCTTTTATTTACAAAGAATAATTGATGTGAACGGTTTGACCTTGCAATCTCTGGCTTTCCAATTACTCCTGTTACTAATATATCTTCATATTGATAGTTTACTTCTAATATGCTACTTGCAACATCTTTTCCATATATACTATACACCACATCTTTCAAATTTCCGCTTCCATTTGTCTGAATTACTGTTTTTCCAGTATTTATCAATTTAATTGCTACATTTGGATTTACTAATGCTATTCTAGTTATTACATCTTCTATATAACCAGATTCTGTATAATCTTTTTTCAAGAATTTATATCTTACTGGTGTATTGAAAAATAGATTTTTTACAGTTATTGTTGTTCCTGTTCTACAACCTGTTTCTTCTCTTTCTAATACATCTCCTGCTTCTACTACTACTCTATATCCTGTTTCTTGATTTTCTGTTTTTGATACTAATTCTATATTTGCAACTGCTGCTATACTAGCTAATGCTTCACCTCTAAAGCCCATAGATGTTACTGTATCTAAATCTTCTGCTGACCTTATTTTACTTGTTGCATGCCTTTCAAATGCTATTTCTAAGTCATCTCCGTGCTATTCCCTTTCCGTTGTCACTTACTTTTATATATGATATTCCCCCATTTTTTATTTCTACAGTTATATTTGTTGCTCCTGCATCTATTGAGTTTTCTACCATTTCTTTTACAACTGATGCTGGTCTTTCAATTACTTCTCCTGCCGCTATTTTATTTATTGTTAAATCATCTAACAATACTATATTTCCCATTTTAATCCTCCGTTTTTCCTACTTTAACCTTTGGCAATTATTCTATCATAACGTTCTATAAAAATCTACACTTAATTGTGAATAAATCAAAAAATATTTACTTTTCACGAACTTTATAACAAATAAGACCCCTAATAAGAGGTCTTATTTGTAATCTTAAAGACTAACCCATTCGACTTCATACTGATGCTTAACATCTATTCCTACATCCAGAATAATTGTAGGTCTAATTGCTAAGTCTGTTACATCTCTTAGGCTATAGGGAAAAATTAGACTATTTTCACTTCCTGGTACTGAACCACAAACTATGATTTCTGGTTTAATATTCACAATCCCCAAAATTGCATCTCCAACTGTAGATGCAAGCCAATAGGATAATTTTTCATTTCCTTCAGAATTTTTTAAATCTGTTCTCTTCATACTTTCAGCCATATAAATTCCTTCTATTTCTTGAAAGCATGTACTACATATTTTATTCATTATATCACAACCGTTTTCCAAGCCTCTTCTACCATACAGTCTCAGTGTTTTGTTTGATACTACTTCTGATTTATACTTAGGTCTTGCTATTCCATCTGCACATTTTACCATTCCTATATATTTGAACGGTATTTTTTCTGGAAAATCTTTAATAGTAAATGTTTGAAATCTACACCAACCGCTTTCACTCGGTTTTGCTGTATAATATCTTCTACTTTTAACACTTTCTACTACAATTCTTTCTTCCAGCTCTTTGGGAATTTTAGGCAGCTCAGTATACATTTTTTCCCTTCTTCTCTTGATTTTTTCTACCTCAGCTATTGCTGTACAATCTTTATAATATCACATTTACATAATTTTGTAAACAGTTCTAAGAAACAAACAAGACCTCTAAAAAGAGATCTTGTTTGCAATACTTAGATCGACATAATAAGATTCGTTAGGTCATCTCTAATAACTTTTGAGTTCAAAATCATAGTTGGTCTAACTGGAAAGTTTGCAGATATACATTCTCTAGTGTTATAAACTTTAACTCCATATCCTCCATCTATTACACCATTAAACACATTTCCTGCAGCATATCTTTTTTCCTTTCCATTCCAATACACTCCTGGAGAAGCAAGCCAGTATGAAAGTTCTTCACTTTCATACTCAAACATTTGTAAATCTTCTTTTTTTATACTTCCTGCCCAAAGCATTCCTTCTTGCCATGTAAACCACCAGCATATTTTGTTTATTATATCTATTGCATTCTCGTAACTAGCTTTACCATAAAACCAAAGTACTTGTTTACTCACCATATTAGCTTTATACTTTGGATACAAATTTCCATCTGGAAATTCAACTAGTCCAATAAATTCATAAGGAATTTCTTCTGGGAAAAAATAGTCACTAAAAAATAGTTCTGGCTCTAAACGTCCACTTTCACTTATTTCAAAGTCAACTCGCCGTCCTCTAGGAATTTTAACTATAATTTCTTTTTCTAGTTCATCAATTCTTATTGTAGACTTTACTTTCATCTTTTTCCTTTCTTGTCTAAGCATTTTATTACCTCAGCTTATGCTGTATAACACATATTCTACCAAATTTTTATCCAAAAGTCAATTTATGTTAATTTTTAAAAACAAGGTTTCTATGGTAGAAACCTTGTTACAGTGCTTAAATCTTAGCAGATACATCTACCTCAACATCATTTATAACAATTATTGGTCTGATACTATCTGCATAATCTTCTTCATATCCATCAGGATCAAATAATTCAAAAACTTCTGCTTTTTCGTTAGAAACTCGATATAGACCATACTCACTTTCACAGCGAGATGCAAGCCAATATCTCTTTGCTTCTTCATTAGAATCCATCAACTCAAAATCAGATTTTGTAATACTTCTTGCTGAACATATTCCTTTTATCGAAAAAAGTTCATTACAAATTTTATTCATCAATTTTGCTCCATAATTATAGCCATGCCATCCTCGAAGCACAAGTTTTTCGTTACTTACTTCCAAACAATATACTGGATGTCCTATTTTCTTAGAAAGTTCTTTATCATGAATTCCAATAATTTTATTTGGAAAACTTTCACTTGTAAAAACTTGATCTTTTTCCCAACCGCTTTGATTACTAGGAACAATACAACTTCTATTACCAGGATTTATAATTACTGTCTCTGAGGAAATTTCATCAAGTTCCAAAAGCTTTCTTACTTTCATTTGTTTCCTTTCTATAATGGCACTTTTACTACAAATAGCTTTTGCTACTTAAATTTTATTATAACTTAATTTTTACTTTTTTGCAATTATTATTTAGGAATTTTACATTTTCCTTTATTTTAAACCCATGTCATTTGTAATTTTAATCGTGCTAATTCTTTTTTACTTATATGTGTACATTTTATTATATATTCATCTTTTATTTTAATTTTTGCCATTTCCATTGCTATTTCAACCTCTCGTTGGTTTATTCCTTCTGTTTTGCCTTCTTTTATAATACTGTCATGTACCTTTATCTTTACATTTGTATTTTTCATTATTTATATTTCTTTTTTCTTTAGTTTTTTTATTTTCTTTGAAATAATATTTTTTAGAAATCTTTTTAAAATCTTTGATAAATTTATTAAAAATATAAAAGTATAAATTATGAACTACAAAACATATGTGAATAAAATTGATATAAATTTTAAATAGAATTAAATTAAAATTAAAATAAAAACTATTTATTATTGAATTTTTAAATATGATTTTTATAGAAAATCCACACATAAGAGTGGATTTTCTATATATTTTTTATTTATCATTTTTTATCTTTAATTGTTTTTCAAAATAAGCTGTAAGCCCTATTAATGTTAATAGATAAACTGTAATTACTAATGGAATTGTTAATATTCCAATTTCTAATCTTGTAATTGCCATAATACTTAATAATAAAGCTTGTGCTACAACAGATATTATAATTGTTTTGAATATAACTTTCATCATACCTAATTTATTATATCTAGCAGACATGTAAACAAGTACTATTAAAGTTACAACAATAAATGGTACTATATATGGTCTTATAATATCCCTTCCTCTTGTATTAGGTATGCTTTCTATTTCTATGCTATCTGCTGATAATTCAATTCCATATTTTTCATTTACTTTATTGACTAAATTTTGTTTTTGTTCATCTGTTATTTCTTTTGCTCTAATACTTACTGTATCTTCATATACTTCTACTTTTTGTATTATTACTTCTTCTCCTTGTAATACTTCGTCAGTTATTTGTTTTATATCTGAAACATTGAAATCTTTTTGTAAATATAATTCTATCCTATTACTATCTTTATAACTTAAATCAAAATTAAGACCTACAGTTAATGTAACAATTATCCCTGCAATTATTATTAATGTAATTATTGTAATTATTATTTTAGATTTTTTCGTCATTTTTTTCTTGTTTTCTTCCATCTTTACTCTTACCTCCCTTAGCTTCTTTTAGTCTTACTAATAGATTTGTTATAGAAATATTATATATTGCAATTAATGCAATTCCCCAAAACATTACCATACCAAAACTACTAATTGGTTCCCATCCAATAAAGCAGAAGGTAATAACTGCAATACAAATAGGTATTATATTTATAAAGAATTCTTTATATGTGTCTTTTAATACTATACTTATTGTTCCCTTATCCTTACTATCTTCTTTATTTAATTTTGATAATAACTTATTTACAAAAATATAATTCAATATTAATACTATAGCTATTCCAAAAATACTTTCTATTGATATTACTACATTTGTATATCTAAGTAATAATACAAATAGTGAAGCAAGTCCTACATATGAAAATGCATTTACTATTCCTTGTGTTTTATATCTAACAATTAATATTATTAATGATATAGCTACTAATCCAGCAATTAAATATACTATTAGATTTAATTCATCTTGTGTTACATCTGATAAAACATATTCATTTGTTGATACTGTATATGTTATTGGCATATTTTCATTATCTAATACTACTGCCATATTTGATGCTTGCTTTATATATCCTTGTAATGTATTTGTATCTGTTGTAGCTGCTCCTAATGTTAGTTGTAATTTTCCTGTTTCTAATGTTTCATCAAAACTTGTTGTCATTATAGTTTCATCATCAATTTTCATTGTAACTTGTTTTTCTGTACTTTCTTCACTAGTAGTTTCTGATGTATCTGTATTTGTTGTATTTGTATTATTTGTTTCATTTGTTGATACATAGGTACTACTAATTTCTTTTAATTTATTTGTTCCTTCTTTATCAAATTCTATATCTAAATATACAACTGTTCCTGAAGTGGCTCCTGATGGATCAGAACCATACATAACCTTTGCTGCTTTTATATCTTCATTATTCATTAATACTTCGTTTGTTTCGCTATCTAATATTTGGAATTTTCCAGCTGTTCCAAGATTACTTATAACACTATCTGTATTTTCATTTTCTGGCATTTCTACCAAAATATCTCCAGATGTTTCATCTAAACTTACAATATAATTATTAACACCTAAATCATTTAATCTCTTTTCTATTATTTTTTTAGATTTCTTATAATTTTCTTCTGTCAATACCTCTTGTAAATTCTTAGGTGTTTCTTCTTTCTTATATCCTTTTTCTTGTAATTCTTCATCTGTTAAATTTTCTCCATCTGTAACTTCATTACCATTTTCATCTTTTATTGTAGTATTATTTGTAGTATCAACTGATAGTCTAATATTTCTACTACCTTTTAAATCCATTCCATATTCATAATCTTTTACTTTATTTTCCATTCTATTTTGTACTGGCACATATACTCCCAAAAAAGCTACCATTGTTACAAGTACAATCCCTAATATAATTGTTAATATTTTTATTTTCTTCATGATATTTCCTCCATTTTTTTAGCTATAATAATTTTGTTCCGTTTATTACTAATTCAAACCATACCTTTAAATACTTTGCTGCATATTTACTCATCATTGTTCTATCCATAAATATTTCAAAATAATCTAAAACTGGACATAGTTTTGTATCTATTTTTAAGTCAAGCAGTATTTTTCTTTCTTTGCTATCTATCTTAAGGTCCGCATTTGTTACAGCATAATTTACTCTATCATGTATATCAAATGTTGATAAGTTTCTATTTGTTACTCTTTCTCTGTGAACATCCGATTTATCTGCTAAAATTAGTGCTGCTGATATATCACTTATTGCTGTTCCCGTATTTTCATCGTGATTTCCTATTGCCATCATTATTTCTGTTCTTTCGTTTACTTCCATCCCCATATCTTTTAAAATGTTATAAGCTATTATTGCACCACTATGTGCATGATCTGTTCTATTGACACAGTTTCCTATATCATGTAAGTAACCGTGCAATTCTTGCCAATTCTATTGTTCTTTCAGGATATTTCAGCTCTTGTAATATATCTCCTGCCCTTTTAGATACTATTGAAATATGCCTATGGCTATGTTCGGTATATCCGGAGACTGTCTAATTGTTTTTGTGCTCCCAGAATTAGAGCCTCTACCTCTTCATTTTTTTTTACATCATTTAAGGTAACCATTTAACCCTCCTTCAGATTAGTCTTTTTAGATTTTATCTTAAAATGGAAAAAATATCAATATTTTTTATAAAATTATTTTAGATAATTAGTATCTACATCTTCATTCCATAAATCTATTAAATATTGTTTTTCTGATTTTGGAACTATAGAAAATCTATAAGCTCTTATTGATTTATTATTATCGTATGTACTTTCTTCTCCATCTGATGCTGGTTCTAGCCATCCTATTCCTCTTACCCATACTTGATAAACTACTGAACATTCATCATCATCTCTTAATTTTATACTTAATGCTTTAATTCCAGGTTCTATATCATTTTCTATATTTTCTATTTTATCCATTTCCATTCCTCCTACTTCTAATATTCCATTTTCCAGTATTTTATATCCACTTTTATTAATATTTTCGCCTTCTTTTTCTTCTTTTAAACCATTATCTACAAGGCATCTCATTTGTATAAAGTCTTTTTCTATTCCTTCCGTATACAGTGAAATTGCTTCTATTTTTTCATTACCATTTTCACCTACGATTTCATTTAGTCCTGTTCCATATTGCCATATACCTTTTTTCATAGCTCCATATTTTATTTTAATGTTTGTTGCCTTGTCTACTACTACATCTATATTTGAGTTATTTCCAGCTAAATCAGTTACTACAAATGGATATTTTGCATTACATGAAAATTCTTTACTTAAAACTTTTTTGTCATTTGATAAATTCCATCCTTCTACTGATTTTATTTCTTCATTTGTTTTTATTTTAGCATTTACTTTTCCATCTGCCATTTTCTCTTGTATATACGTTACAACTGGTGATGTATTATCTATAATTATTCCTGTATCTAAAACCGTCTCTTCATTCTCCTGGTCTGCTATATCTACAATAGATCCTTTCTTTACTACTATTTTTAATTCTCCATTTAGGTCTAAATTTCTTAAAGTAAATGTATAATAAACATTTTCTTGACTTTCTTTTGTGTTTAAATCATATCCTTTTGGAAAAAATTCTGTATCACCCATATAAAATTTTATTTGCTCTCCCATAAGCATATTGTATTTTTTTACATTGCGTTCTACTACTCTAAATTGTACTACTATAGTATGTGTTTTATTTGCATATTTATTATTATTTTCATTAGAATTAGTTACATATATAAGTTCTATTTTAGGTGGTGTTGCATCTATATTTATATTTGCAACTAAGTTTGTGTTTTCTATTACATATTTTGCATAACTATTAACACTTAAAAATGTAATTACGAAAAATACACATAATAATGTTACTATTTTCTTCAAAGTTGCACCTCCTTATTTTCCAATCGCACATATTTCAAAGGCATATTTTTCTATATTCTTACCATCTTTTGTGTCTTGTATATTTTCTTTTTCATTTATTTCATATGGCCATTCCCAATTAATTTCTATCTTTTTTGTTTTATTTTTTTCTAGTTTTCCATTTTCTTCATCTATTTTAAATTGAAAATTTTTTGGACTTTCATTTTTATCGATTATCTCTATTTCATAATTTATATTGCTATTTGATGTTAAAAACACATAAAAACTTCCTTTAGCTCCTGGAGCTATTTTCTTATCTACTAAAGTTTTTATATCTACCGTTTGTGCTAAATCTATTTTCTGAAAATTTCTTTTTCCTTTAACTACCTCAATTTTGTAATCCTTGTCTATAGTGCTTTCTTGAACACTAAATAGTTTGAAAAAAATTATATCTTCTTGGAAATTAAATTTTCTACTTTGAACTATTTTTAATAAAATAAATAATATGATTAAAAAAACTAGAATTAAAATTATGATTTTTACTTTATTGTTCCTTAAGTCTTTCATTGTACCTCCTGTTTCTGTTCAGAATGTACTTTTATTTGTAGTTGTTTTATAATATCTTCCATATTTATATTTTTTGATTTATCATATGTAACTTCTAATTTATAATTATCCTCTCTCATTTCATTTTTAGTTAATATAAAGTTTTCTGTTTTATTCTCTTTAATTTCTACTTCTTTTTCATCTTTAAATAATTTTAGTTCTATTCCACTATTTGCTAAATTATCTAGAATTTCAATATAATATTCTAAGTCTACATCTGTTTTTTCTCCTTGCTCATTATAATTTTTTACTTTAAACTCATAAATACCTTTTTCATTTGTATTATTAATTTCTAAATTATTTCCGCTCTCTATTTCTAATATTGGCTTTGCGATTTCTGCTTTTCCATTTATATCTTTTCTGTTAAATCCTTTTCCCAAACTATAACCTGAGAAAAATAATATTACAACTACTGATATTATAAAAATTATCGTTATCTCTACTTTCTTGTTTTTAAATCCTTCTTTCATATTTCCTCCCAAAAATTTATATACGTGGGGAATACTCTTACTCTTGTATCCCCACTTATACAAAGGTAAATCTTTACATTTTCATTTTCATCCTATAATTTTTTCAGATTTAATTATGTGGTTCAACTTGCGTACCTGTAATTATTACATCAAATGTATAGTTTTGGATTTCTTCTGCATTTTGTGTATCTACTAAATCATTTTTTGATATTTCTTCTGGATTACTTCCTGTTTCATAATCCCATTTCCATCCTATATTTAATGTTCTTACTTTATCTTCGTCATTTGCATTTATTGTTCCTGATAAATCCTTTTCTAAATCTTTTATTGAATTATATTCGATATCATTATATTTGAATTTAAGATTTTGTGGTTTACTTTCTTCTTCTGTAAAAGCAATATTATAGTTAATTCCAACTTCTGAACCTGTTGCATCTACTTTTATATCAAAACTTCCACTTGTTCCGGGGGCAATTTTATTATTCACAAGTGTTTCATTATTGCATGTAGATGCTAAGTTAATTTCTTCTACTTGTTCACTTTGTCCATTAACTTTAAAATTCCATGTCGCTACTTGTGCTACTCCTTCTCCTCTTACTTCACTTACATATTTAGCATATGCTTGTCCACCTATAAAAGCTAACAATATAATAGCAAGTAATGCTAGAGTAATTAGTACCTTTTTCTTTTTTGTCAAAAGCATTCCTCCTTTTCATATTTATTTTTATTCTCTGATTTCTTCAAGATTTATTATTTAAAAAATGAACTAAAAATCTTTGAATTAAATTATAGAATTAATTTGAAAATGTATTTACATTATAATAACAAAAAATGGAATTGTCAACATTTTTCTGAAACTTTTCCAAACTTTTCATCGCAAAATTCGACAAAATTCCACTTTTAAATATGAATTCATTTTTTATTTACTCCTATTATTCCTCCCAATATGCCAAATATAACTCCTACTACTATCATTATTATACTTTGCATATTAAGGCTAAATCTCACATTTAACAAACTTGAAATCAAATATAATATTAATATATAACCTCCTCCGAACCATCGCTCCATTTAACAATCCATTCTTTTTTATCTTACTATTTCCGAATAGAGCTCCCTATTAATATACTTATTGCCGTTACTACTATTATAACAGGTTTAATCGTACTTTCGCTTATATTGGTATATGTTAATAAGATAGAAAATATTAATAAACAACTAACCGTGAATAACATTGATATTCCTATACCTTTAAACAAATTTTTAACTATTGCTTTATCTCCTTCTTGATAATTTTCCATTTTTCCCTCCTAGACAAATATTTTTTATACTTAATTTATATTACATAAAAAAAGAAATAGAACTATTATAATCCTATTTCTTCTAACTTTTCTATTATTTTACATATGATTTTCTCTCTTTTAAAGTCTTTGCCTGTTTCTTTTTTTAATGAAGTTGCTATTTCTTTAGTTTCGCTTGAGAATTCATTTTCATTTACATTAAAACCAAAACTTATTAACAAATATTCTATTTTTTCACCTCTAGTATGTACTTCTGTTAATATCCCACATATTTTTTTTCCATTAAAAATTAAATCATTTGGCTTTTTTATTTCTAGTTTATATCCATATAACTCATAAATAGCACTTGCTATTTTTTCTGCTATTTCTACTGTTAAATTATCTAACTTTTCTACTTTACATGTAGGATAAAGTATTACTGTAGCAGCTATATTTTTCCCAACTCCTGTATACCAACTTCTTCCTTTTGTCCCTATGCCTCCTGTTTGTATCTCTGCTAGTAACAGTTTTCCTTCATTTTTTTTATCTTTTGCTATTTCTTTTGCATATATATGTGTTGACTTTATTTCCTTAAAATACTCTATTTTTTTTCCTATTTTTTTTGTTTTGGCATTTTTTATTAATTCTAAATCCATAACTTTTTTCCTTTATATATAAATTGGTTTCCAAACTTATTAAGTTTGGAAACCTTATGAATTGTTGTTCTTAGTTTTTAGATTATTTCGAGCTCAAGCAAGCGCTTTTTTGTGAGTTCAAATGCCTCCTCTGTAGTCATCTGAGTAGTATCCAGATAGATATTTGTTGCATTTGCAAAGTGCTCCAAGTCTGAATTACCATTCACAAGTTCAGAATACGCCGTACGAGTTTCCTCTTCCTGACGCCTGATATATGGCAAGTATTCAAACTTGTCAGCATCAGGATCATCCTTTATTCTTTCATATGCAATCCTTGCCTCAGCTACCATGTGAATAATTACATCACACTTTGGAAGTGTCTGAAGTTGGTTCAGTTCAGCTATCCAAGAATAATCATACCCTTGTACTGCTCCATGGACAAAACTATCCAAAAAGCCTCTCTGTGTAAGTATGATGTCAAACTCATTGGATGCTTGCCACTTCTTGTAATGCTCTGCAAAAAGCCGGTTATCCAGAGCAAAAAGCATTCTGTCTGTATATGGGTCATTAGAAACATTAAGCAATGTCTTTGCCAAATACTCATCATACGGCAGCCTTGAACTTTTAACTCTTTTTCCGTTCTCTGTCATCCACTTCTCTAGGTCATTTACAAGAGTTGTCTTTCCCGAACCATCGAGACCACTAACAACAATCCACTTAGCCATGATGTCTCCTTCCTTAAGAAGTCTTGTCCTATACATAGGACAAAAATATAATGTATATGTTCTATTATACTACTTGTCCATACATTATGTCAATATCAAAATTATTTCTAGCTTTTAAACAATTTTATTTTTCCTTCCCAATCTTTTATTATATCATCATCTATTTTTAAATTACCTCTACCTATTCCAACATCTACATTTGGTTTATTTTTTCCGTGATAGTCACTGCCACCAGACATATATAGGTTTCTTTCTTTACATATCTTTACTACTTCATTTGTTTGCTTTTCAGAAAATGTTGTATAATAACATTCTATACCATCTATTTTATAATTTTCTAATATATATTTTAATATTTTTATTGAATTCTCTCTATATTCAAAGATGTGTGGTATAAATACTAACCCCCCAGCTTCTCTTATTAGATTTGCTGCTGTATTAAAGTCTGGAACAATATCATCCATCTCCACATATAAAAATCCATCAGGATTAGACATATATGCTCTATAAAATACTTTTACATCTTCCCATGCTTCTTTTGATATATATTTTTTATTTTCTTCGTTCTTTATTATTTCATTATGTATAAATTTAGAAGCAAAACTTATGGCATCATAATCTTCAAGACAATTTTTTTCTAAAATAATTCCTGACTTTATACATTTATTATACAATCTCTCTGTCTCTATTCTATTTCTTTCTTCTGCAGTTATATATACTTTTTTTACCAATTCATTCATTTTTTTATAATCTATACCATATCCGAAGTATTTCGATTGGTATATTCAATACTTTTGTATTTAACTCTATTCCAGATATTATCTTTTCTTTATAATATTTTTCTATATCTATCTTTTCTAATTCTTCATATGCTAATGCCGTATTATGGTCTGTAATTGATATTACATTTAATTTTCTATCTTGAACTTTTTCTAAAATTTCAATACAGCTATCGCTTCCGTCTGAATATTTGGTATGCATATGTAAATCTATCATTTATAATTTCCTCCTAAAATTATTTTACAAGATTTAAATCTCCATTTATTACTATTGGAGAAAATCCTGATATTTCATCATATAACATTCCTTCTGGCACATCATTGTACAAATAAATTTTTTTTCCTTGAATAAATGCCTCGTATAATTCTAAAAATGTTGCTCCTCCTATGTAATTTTTCTTTCCATTTTTATCAAAATTTAAAGTTAATACTGCATCCATTTTTCCTATTCTTTCTCTACTTAGCTTCATCATTCTTGATTTAAATTCTGAATGCGCTTCATTTCCTAATTTCCATGCTTTTTCTTCTGCATTTTCTTCATAATAAGAATTTGGTAATTCTATTATATGCCCCATATTTTCTAGCTTATTTTTTATCGGCTCTATTTCCTTATAAAAAGCTTTACTACAGATTATCAATATTCTCATTATTTATCACTCCTAATTTTTATTTTTTCTTATTTTATCACAACTTATAATTATTCTCAAGAAAATAAAGACCTTCTTTTCAGAAAGTCTTATTTTTATGGCTGGGCTGGCAAGATTCGAACTTGCGCATGGTAGAGTCAAAGTCTACTGCCTTACCACTTGGCTACAGCCCAATATATATTTTACAAATGGGGTGGAAGATGGGACTCGAACCCACGGTCTCCAGTGCCACAAACTGGCGCGTTAACCAACTACGCTACATCCACCATAGCTTTTCTACATAAGCACAGTTAATATTATAACCAATTTTCCACCCATTTGTCAACTATTTTTTCAAAATTTCCGATTATTCCCCTGTAGAAGTTAAAGTACTTGGGTCTATACCATATTGACTATACATCCAACTAGTATAATCAAATGGTGTTAAAGTATTAGGCAATCCATAATCATATCCGTAAGTTTCTACTTTTATTGAAGTTATTTTTACTGGATTTACTGGTGTACTAACTTCTGTATTTCCACTTTCTTCACTGTCATCTGCTGCTTTTACTTCTACGTTTTCTATATTATGAACTACATCCATTCCTTCTATTACTTTACCAAAAGATGTATAATATCCATTTAGAGAAGTATTTTTAGCTGTCATTATGAAAAATTGTGAACTTCCTGAATTATAAGATTCTTCTGCTAATGATGATGAATATGATGTATAATCATTTCTTGCCATTCCAACTACACCTTCTTCAAACTTCAAATCATTATCTACTGCATTAGCTATAAATTCTCCTTTTATAGTATATTCTGTATCTTCTCCTCCATCTTTTAAATTTGATATTTTGGCTCCACCTGTCCCTGTTCCCTCAGGATCTCCACCTTGTATCATAAAATCTTTTACAACTCTATGAAAAGTTAACCCATCATAAAATCCTCTATTCGCTAAAGCAATAAAGTTTGCAACTGTCTCAGGTGCTTTATCCGGATATAATTCTATTTTTACAGTTCCAAAATTTTCAACTTCCATTGTAGCAACAGGATTTTTAACTTCCATAGTGGCATTTTTATAATATCCCCATGCTACTGTTCCTACTAATACTAAAATTAATAACAAAGCTATTATCCATAATACATTCTTAAATTTGTTCATTATAAATCCTCCCTATTTAAATTAAATTATCAAAGATAAATTGTTCTTGCATTCTTTTTAATGACTGTTTTATAGTTCTTGCCCTTACTTCTCCTATTCCATCGACTTCATCCAAACTTTCTATATCTGCTGCTAAAATATGTTGAAATGATTTAAAAGAATCTACTAGATTTTCTACAATATTACTTGGCATTCTTGGAATTTTATTTAAAATTCTATATCCTTTTGTATAAACTCCAACTTCATCATAATTATCAAAAGTTTCGTATCCTAAAAGTTTTGCTATTACAGTTTCTTTAGATAAATCTTCAAAACTTAATTCTTCTAAACTTTCTACAATTTTTTCTGGTGTTCTTTTATTTTTTCCTTTACCAGATACCATATAGTCTTTTATTATTAAGTTTTCTTCTTTCTCAAGTCCACCTATCAATTCTTCTAACTGCATTTTTACCAATCTTCCATCATTACCTAATTCATATATTTGCCTTTGTATTTCTTCTACTACTTTCATTACCATTTCGGCTCTCTGAATTGCTATTATGACATTTTGCAGTGTAACTATATCATTAAATTCATATTCATTCAATATGTTTAACTTATTGTCAAATACTTTCTTATATTTTTCAAGTGTTTGTATTGCTTGATTTGCTTTACTAAGAACAGCGTCCGTATCTTCTAATATATATCTATCATTTCCTTTAAAAACAGTAATAATACTTCTTCTTTGTGAAATACTAATCACAAGTTCTCCAGTCTGTTTTGCCGTTCTTTCAGCAGTTCTATGTCTTGTCCCTGTCTCTAATGTTGTAATTTCATATGATGGAATAAGTTGTGCATTTGCATATAAAATTTTTTTTAAATCTCCACTTAGTACTATTGCTCCATCCATCTTAGCTAATTCATATAGTTTAGAAGATGTATAATCTTCATTTATAAAAAAACCGCCATCAACTACTTCTTCTAACACCTCATTGTTATCTGTAATTAACAACAAAGCACCGTGTTCTCGCTCTTAATATATTTTCTAGTCCATCTCTTATGGGAGTTCCTGGCGCAATTAACTTTAAAATCTCTGTGATATTATCTTCCTTGCCTTTTCTCAAAGTTTTAATCTCCCTTCAAAAATATTATTTTAATCCAATTTTTTTCATTGCTTCATTAACATCCCTGATGCCTATTATATCTAATTTATATTCATCTTTCAAGTCTTTTTTATTACTTTCCGGAATTAAACAAGTTTTAAAACCTAACTTCTCTGCTTCTTTTATTCTTTTCTCAATTAAATTAATTCTTCTAACTTCGCCTGTTAATCCAACTTCTCCTAATATTATCATATCTTTTGGAATAGGAATATTCTTAAAACTAGATGCTGTAACCATAATTACTCCTAAATCAACTGCTGGCTCATTTACTTTTAATCCGCCTACAACATTTAAATATATATCTTGAGAATTTAATAACATACCAGCTTTTTTCTCTAATACTGCAATTAACAAAGTAAGTCTATTATAGTCAAAGCCATTTGCTGCTCTCCTTGGATATCCAAATATAGTTTGAGATGTTAACGCTTGTAACTCTACTAAAAGTGGTCTTGTACCTTCCATAGTGGCAACTACGCAAGAACCAGATGGATTATCTTCTCTTTCTGATATTAAAATATCTGATGGATTATCAATTTCAGACATTCCTTTGTCTTTCATTTCAAACATTCCTATTTCATTTGTAGAACCAAACCTATTTTTTACTCCTCGAAGTATCCTATAAGAAAAATATCTTTCTCCCTCTAAATATAGGACAGTATCTACCATGTGCTCTAAAACTCTTGGTCCTGCGATGTTTCCGTTCTTTTGTAACATGCCCAATAATGATTGTCGTAATTCCCTTAGATTTACAAACCCTCATTACTTGTGAAGTAATTTCTCTTACTTGACTTACGCTCCCTGCCGCTGCTGTAATTTCCTCAGAATACATAGTTTGTATAGAATCTATAATTACAAGCTTTGGATTAACATTAATGATAGCTTGGTTAACAAGCTCTATATTTGTTTCACCTAAAAATAATATATCTTCATTATTAATTCCTAACCTATCAGCTCTTAATTTTATTTGTTCTGCAGATTCTTCACCAGAAACATAAAGAACTTTTCCATCTCCATTAATTTTATCGCATATTTGTAGAATTAGCGTAGATTTACCAATTCCAGGCTCTCCACCCAATAATACTAGCGACCCCTTTACCAATCCTCCACCTAACACTCTATCCAATTCTTGAAAACCCGTATTGGTTCTTATAGTCTCTTTTGCTTCATAAGAATTTAAACTTTGAGGTGTAGCAACTTTTCCGTCTGATTGTAATAAGCTATTATTTTTTGTCTCCACAATTTTCTGTTCATAAAAACTATTCCAACTATTACAAGCAGGACATTTTCCTAACCACTTACCAGACTCATATCCACATTCATTACAAACAAACACAGTCTTACTTTTTGCCATGTCTTATGGGGACAGTCCCCATGCCTATTTTTTGTCGCATTAGGGACAGATCTCCTACCTCCTTTCTTTATTGTTTCATTATTCTTTCTACTGTTTTTTTGTTCATTCCAAGCACTCTTGATATTTGTGCTTTTGAAACCCCTTTTATAATATTTAATTTTCTTATTTTCTCGTCTCTTATTTTTGTATTATATTTAGAGATTTCTCTTGCATCTTTTATATTGAGTATTTTTTCTATTTTGTTTTTTAATTCTATATCATTTAACTTTCCTTCTAATTCATATTCATACTCTTCATTTAGATTATCTTCAAATAGATTATGAAATTTTTTAAAATTTTCAACTGCTTCATTTTTGGTATTTCCAAATAATCTTAACAAGATCTGTGCACTTATAAGTTTTTCCCCAGCAACATATTCACAAAAACTACTCCACTTATATTTATCTATTTTTGAAATTTTTGCTTTAACTGGATTTTGATGGATATATCTACATACTTGCATTAGATATCCTCGTTCCTCAATTTCTTTACTTAAAAATCTATTTTGAAATAAATGTCCTTCTCTGTTATATTTTTTAGAAAAATATGCCGAATAAAGAAGCTCCAAACTTTTCATTATACATGATAACACATCATTTTTATCATATATAACTAAATGTACATGATTTGACATTAAACAATACGCATATAATTCATATCCATATTTTTCTTTGGTGTTTTTAATTTCTTTAATAAATTTCTTATAATCTTGAATATCTAAAAAGATATCTTGCCTATCATTTCCTCTTAATATTACATGATAAACTTTTGTACTACTTATTTTTCTTGCTTTACGGGGCATAATACTATTTCTCCTTTCTCCTTTACCCTTGTATAATTTAAAATGCCCCTTATAATTCTACCCCTTCATAAACATAAAAAGTATAGCACAAATAAATATATTTTGCTATACTTTTTAACTAATTTACTAAATAAATCTCTAGACATCTGTCCCAAATGCGACATTTTATAGGCATGGGGACTGTCCCCAATGTTAATCTTTTTTTCTAAATGAAATTTCTCTAAATAAAAAGTCATGTATTTTTTCCCATGTAATTTCTTGGTGTAAGAATTCATTTACTTCATCTTCTACTTTTTGTTGATATGGTGTTAATTCTACTTTTATTTCTTTATTCCAATCAATTTCTTGTAGCCAGAACGCTTTGAATTTGTGCCAAAATCCTGTTTTTACTGGTAAGTTTGTATTCCTAATTGTACCAGCTTCTTCAATATTTTCAACATCTGTATTTGTGTTTATTTCTTGATTTTGTTCTTCATTATTATTAAATTCAACTCCTCCAAATACTCCTGATACTTTATTTTCTTCACCTAAATCTGCCATTTTTTCTTCCTCCTTTGTGATTTATTACACCTTTGTTAGATTATTTATACTATAATTTTTGTTTTTTATCAAGATGTTTTCCTATATTTTCATATTAAATATTTGTTACATAATTATTACAATATTGTTACGCTTCGCATTTTTCTACCACTATATATTCTTGTTCTGCCTTTATACACTTTGCTTTTGTTATTGTATTTGCCATATTTTTTTCACTACCTTTTTCTGTTTTACAACATGCTAATATATAATTTTTTGTATGTCCTTTGTAATATCCTTCTTTTTCTTCTTCCCATAATACTTCTACTGTTTTTCCTATATTTCTTTCATTATATTCTTTCTCGTTTTTATTTGATAATTCTATTAATTTTCTGCTTCTTTCTTCTTTTATATGTCCATCTATTTGTTGTTTCATTTCTGCTGCTTTTGTTCCTTTTCTTTGTGAATATTTAAACACATGAATTTTATAAAATTTTATCTCTTCTAAAAATTTACATGTTTTTTCAAACTCTTCTTCTGTCTCTCCAGGAAATCCTACTATTATATCTGTTGTTAAATTGACATCTTTAAAATTTTTCCTTAATAATTTTACTATTTTTTTAAATTGTTCTATTGTATATCTTCTATTCATTCTTTTTAATGTCTCATCACATCCACTTTGTAGAGATAGATGAAAATGGTTACATATTTTTTCTAATTTTATTAATCTTTCTACAAACTGCTCTGTTATTAATAATGGTTCTAATGAACCTAATCTTATTCTTTCTATTCCGTCTATTTGATTTATTTCTTCTAATAAATCTATTAACCTATATTTTTCTTTAAAATCTTTTCCATATGATGCTATATGTATTCCTGTTATTACTACTTCTTTTATTCCTTCTTTTGCTATTTTTCTTATTTCTGATATTATTATGTCTTTTTTTCTACTTCTTACTCTTCCTCTTGCATATGGTATTATACAATATGAACAAAATCTATCACATCCATCCTGTACTTTTACTACTGCTCTTGTTTTTTCTGTATAGATTACTTCTCCGAACTCTGCATATTCCTTTTTATTCATTATATCTTGGACTTCTAATTCTCTTTTTCTATTTTTTTCATATTCTTCAACATATTCTACTATATTCTTTTTTTCATTATTTCCAAGTATTAAATCTACTTCTTTTATTTTTTCTACCTCTTTTCTTGATACTTGTACATAACATCCACATGCAATTACTAATGCTTGTTTATTTAATCCTTTTACTCTTCTTAACATCTGTCTTGATTTTCTATCTGACATATTTGTTACTGTGCATGTATTTATCACATATATATCTGCTATTTCTGTATGTTCTACCACTTCATATCCATTTTTTATAAATTCTTGTGCCATTGCATTTGTTTCATATTGATTTACTTTACATCCCAATGTTATGAATGCTACTTTTTTCATAGTTGGTCTCCTTCTAATTCAATATTTGAATGTTGCATAAATATCGTATGGTTGTCGCATGGGGACTGTCCCCATGCCTATAAAATGTCGCATTGGGGTCTGTCCCCATGCGACACTCATGCAACATTTTTATTATCTTCTTACTCTTCCATCTAATGCATCTAAGTTGTCTAGTGCTTTTCCTGTTCCTAATGCTACACATGATACTGTATCTTGTGCTATCATTACGTTTATTCCTGTTTTTTCTTGTAATAGTTTATCTAATCCATCTAACAGTGCTCCTCCTCCTGTCATATATATTCCTTTGTCACTTATATCTGCCGCAAGTTCCGGTGGAGTTCTTTCTAATACTGAGTGTACTGCTTCTACTATCATCATTGCTGGTTCAATCAATGCTTCTAGCATTTCACTTGATTTTATTATTACTGTACTTGGCAATCCTGTTCCTAAGTCTCTCCCTCTTATTTGCATTTCTATATCTTGAATTTTTGGATATACACATCCTATATTTATTTTTAAATCTTCTGCTGTTCTTTCTCCTATTATTATATTATGTTTTTTCTTTATATATTTTACTATTGCTTCGTCGAATTTATCTCCTGCAACTTTTATTGATGTACTTACTACTGAACCTCCTAAAGATATTACTGCAATATCTGTTGTTCCTCCTCCTATATCTACTACCATGTTTCCACAAGCTTTTGATATGTCTATTCCTGCTCCTATTGCTGCTGCTATTGGCTCTTCTATTAAATATACTTTTCTCGCTCCTGCTTGTGATGCTGCATCTATTACTGCCTTTTTTTCTACTTCTGTTACTCTTGATGGAATACATATCATTATTCTTGGTGCAAATATAAATTTTCCACAAACTTTGTTTATGAAATATTTTAGCATTTTTTCAGTTACTGTATAATCTGATATTACACCATCTCTTAAAGGTCTTGTTGCTACTATATTTCCTGGTGTTCTTCCGAAGCATTCTTCTTGCTTCTTGCCCTACTGCTAAAACTTCTCCTGTTGTGTTATCAACCGCAACAACTGAAGGTTCTCTTAGAACTATTCCTTTTCCTTTTACATAAGCAATTACTGTTGCTGTTCCTAAATCAATACCTATATCTTGGCCTAATTTTAACATTGTTTACCATCCTTACTCTTCTTTTATTTCTATCTCGTTACAATTTCTTTACAATTATATTACACTTTTATTGTTTTATCAACCCTTTTCATTTGATTTTTTTGTTTTTTTATAATATAATATTTATGTCTTAAATTCAAGCTTTTAAAGATAATTTTATAATTTGGGGAGATTTTTATGGATAACTTTTTTGTATTTACATCAAATAACGAAAATGAAACAAAACAGTTTGCAAAAGATTTCGCTTCTAAATTAGATAATAATACTGTTATTGTTTTGACTGGTGAACTTCGGTTCTGGTAAAACAAAATTTGTCGAAGGCTTTTTATCCTATTTTGGTCTAGAAAACGAAATATCTAGCCCCACATTTACTATTGTTAATGAATATAAAAATAATGTTTCAAATATTTTTCACTTTGATGTTTACAGGCTTTCTGATGTTTCAGAATTTTATGAAATTGGTGGAGATGAATATTTTAATAAAGGAATTTGCTTGATTGAATGGGGAGAACTTATTAAAGATGCTTTGCCTAAAAATTATATTCACTTATTTTTTGAAAAAGATATTGATGATGATAATAAAAGGAGGATTTTAATTGAATATACTTAGTATTGATACTTCTAGTAATATTTGTGGCGTTTCTATTTTAAATGACAATAAATTAATTTGTAAATTAGATGCTCTTAGCATAAATTCTCATTCTGAGGTTTTAATGCCTATGATTGATGATGCTTTTAAAAAAGCTAATTTGAATTTAGATAATATTGATTTAATTGTTTGTGATATTGGTCCACGGTTCTTTTACTGGAATTAGAATTGGATGTGCAACTTGCAAAGCTTTTCACGATAGTAAGAACATTAATATAGTTGGTATCACTTCTTTAGAGTGTCTTGCAAGAAAATTAATTGATACTGTTCCTAATAATTCTTTAATTTGCAGTATGATTGATTGTAAGAATGATAATTGTTATTATGCTTTATACCAGAAAATTGATGATGAATTAGATGTTTTAATTACTCCTGACACTGATAATGTAAAAACTGTTTTAAATATTATCAATACTTATTTAGATGATAGTGATGAAGAAGGCAATTTATATTTTATTGGAAATGGTACAGAGGCATATAGAAATGATATTAGAACTATTATTCCATATGCTTATATTTCTAATCCAAAACAAAATTTATTAAATTCTTATTATCTAGGCCTTTCTGGCCTTGCTTTTTATAATTCAGGTGTTGAAGCTACTACCCAGGATAGACAATTAAATGATATTTTACCTTTATATTTAAAAAAGCCTCAAGCACAAAGGCAATTAGAAGAAAATAAGAACTCTATACCTTTTTAAGAATATAGAGTTCTTTATTTTCCTAATCAATATTTATCAGTTCATATTTTCTACTTCCAATGCCTAACTCTTCTGCTGCTTCTATTGTATGAATTCCATTTCTTGTTTCTACTCGTTCTATAAAATGTTCTTTTCCTTTATCATTTGAATTATAAACTAAATCAATACATGCTTGGTCTATTGCAACTGGATCTGTTGATGCTAGTATTCCAATATCTTCCATACATGGATCTTCTGCAACGCTACAGCAATCACAGTCTACTGATAAATTTTTCATAACATTTATATATACAATTTTTCCTTTAAACATTTCGTCTACAGTTGAAGCTGCATCTGCCATTGCTTCTAAAAATTTATCTTGTTCTGGTAAGTTGTCCCATATTTTATATTGGTCTTTACTTTGCCCTGCTGAATGTATCCACGCTTTTCCTTCTGATGAGCTACATCCTATTGATAATTGTTTTAGAGCTCCTCCATAGCCACCCATTGGATGTCCTTTAAAATGTGATAACACTAACATTGAATTATATTTATCTATATTTTTACCAACATAATTTTCTTTTAATACTTTTCCATTTTTCACTTCTAAAACTTTATCTGGTCCTTCTTCATCCATTAAATCAAACTTGAAATATTTTGACCAGCCATGTTCTTCTATTAATTTTTTATGCTTTTCAGTTGTATTTCTTTCTCCTCCATAAGCAGTATTACATTCTACAACTGTTCCATCTAATTTTTCTACAATCTTTTTTACAAAATCTGGTCTTAAATAATTTTGATTTCCAGCTTCCCCTGAATGCAATTTTACAGCAACCTTGCCCTCTAATTTTACTCCTAATTTTTCATATATATTTACTAAACTCTCTGGTGTTATTTCCTTTGTAAATAAAACTTTTGACTTTTCCATTAATTGTCCTTCCTTTCTTTTAATTTCTAATATATTTTATATCACTTTGACCTTACATCATGTCAATACTTTTTTTCATTTTTATTGATTTTTTTTCTACTTTTTTTTATAATATTAAAAAGGTGATTTACATGATAACTATTAGTAAAATGAATTTAGACGATTTAAATCAAATAAAAAACATTCTATTTTCAGATTTCGACGATTTTTGGAATTATTCTATTTTTAAAAGTGAACTTGAAAACTCTAATTCTTATTATCTTATTGCTAAGGATAATTCTAAAATCATTGGTTTTGGTGGCATAAAAGTATCTATTCCTGATGCTGATATTATGAATATCGTTGTCAGAAAAAACTATAGAAAGCATGGTATAGGTTCTTTTCTCATGCGAGAACTAATAAATTTTGCTAGCTCTTTAGGTGTTAAAAATTTATTCCTAGAAGTAAATGAGAAAAACTCCTATGCTATTTCTCTTTACCAAAAATTCAATTTTAAAGAAATTAGTATTCGCAAAAATTATTATAATGAAAATAATGCAATTATTATGAAAAAGGAAATCTAAACATTTGATTTCCTTTACTTCAATTCAATTTCTATATTTCTTTCATTTTCTAAATTTATTTTACTATATTTAACATTACATTCATCAAATAATTTTCTTGATGCTATATTATTGTCTGAATTCCAATATTTATCTGACAAATATATTACTTCTTTTATCCCTGATTGAATAATTAATTTAGCACATTCATTGCATGGAAATAAATCAACATATATCTTAGCATTTTCTAAATCTTTTTTGCTTCCTCTATAATTTAAAATTGCATTTAGCTCTGCATGGCATACATAAGGATATTTTGTTTCTAAACTTTCTCCTTCTCTATCCCATGGAAACTCATCATCATTAAATCCATTTGGTGCTCCATTATATCCTATTGATAATATTCTATTATCATTGCTTACAATACAAGCTCCGACTTGTGTAGATGGATCCTTACTCCTCATAGCTGATAATTTTGCTATTGCCATAAAATACTCATCCCATGTCAAATAATTTTCTCTCTTTTTCGTATTCATTTTCATTTCCTCTCTATAACTATATTTACTTTTACAATTTTAATCTTCCCATTCAAATTCCCAATCTTCAAGGACAACAGTATCTCCTTCGCAAATGCCCATTTCTCTTAACTTACTATCTACCCCCATATCTCTTAAAGATTTTTGCAAGTAATAGAAAGACTCATTATCCTCTATATTAATTCTTCCAATTAATCTTTGAATTGGCTTTCCTGTTACTTTAAACACTCCATTTTCTTTCTTAATTTCCCATGTATTTTTTTCTTCATCATCTAATGTATACAACTTCTTATCCTCTACTTCTATTAACTCCTCTTTCGGCAAAGTTTTTAAAACTTCTGATACATGGTCTATCAATTTTTCTACACCTTGTTTAGTTGCTGCAGATATCTTAAATAATTCTAAATTCTCTGTTTTAGCTAGTTTTTCTACTTCTTTTAACAATGTATCATCCTGCACCACATCTATTTTATTAGCAACTATTATCTGCCTTCTTTTAGATAATTTCTCACTATACTTCTTTAACTCTTTATTTATAGTATAAAAATCTTCCACTGGATTTCTTCCTTCAGAACCTGATACATCCAAAAAATGTAATAATAATCTTGTTCTCTCAACATGTCTCAAGAACTGTATTCCAAGTCCTACACCTTCGCTTGCACCTTCAATTATTCCAGGTATATCTGCTACTACAAACCCATCTCCATTTTTAGTTTTAACAACACCTAAATTAGGCTCTAATGTTGTAAAATGATAATTTGCAATTTTAGGCCTGGCATCTGTTACAACAGATAAAAATGTTGATTTTCCTACATTTGGAAAACCTAAAAGCCCTACATCAGCTAATAATTTCAATTCTAATATGATTTCCTTTTCTTCTCCCTTTTCACCATCTTCTGCAAACCTTGGTACTTGTCTTGTAGAAGTTGCAAAATGCTGATTACCTCTTCCACCTCTTCCACCTTTCAAAACAAGCTCAACTTGGTTTGGTTTAGATAAATCTGCAATTACTTTTCCGAGTTTTAGCATCTTTTACAACTGTCCCAATAGGTACTTTTATGTACAAATCTTCGCCATATTTTCCACTACAGTTGTTTCCGCTTCCATTTTGTCCATTTTCAGCTTTATATTTTCTATTATATCTAAAATCTATTAAAGTATTCTTATCTTTATCTACTTGAAAATAAATACTTCCACCATTTCCACCATCACCACCATCAGGACCTCCTGCTGCCACATATTTTTCTCTGTGAAATGCTATAGCACCATTTCCTCCATCTCCTGATTTAATTATTATCTTTGTATAATCTGTAAACATACTTACTCCTATCTATGTCGCATGTGGTCCGTCCCCGTTGCGACATTTTATAGGCATGGGGACTGTCCCTATAAGACATTTTTACTCAAAATAATCTAATTTCATTGCTTTTTTTACTTTTTTCATTGTTTCTTTTGCTACCTCTCGTGCTTTTTTTGTGCCTTCTATTAATATTTTATTTACTTCTTCTGGATGTTTTTCATAATATGCTCTTTTTTCTCTTATTGGTTTTAGTTCTTCTGCTATATTTTTTGCTAGTTGCTTTTTACATGCTACACAACCTCGTTTTCCTTCCCTACATTCTTTGCATACGGTTTCTACTTCTTCTGGCTTACTAAATAATTTATGATAATATGCTACCATGCATATATCAGGATTTCCTAAATCGTCCTTTTTTATTCTATTGGGGTCCGTTATTGCTCCCATTACTTTTTTTGTTATTTCTTCTTCGTTATCTGCTAAATATATTGCATTTCCTAAGGATTTTCCCATTTTATCGTTTCCATCTAGTCCTTTTATCCTTTTTTCACTAGATAATACTGCTTCTGGTTCTACTAATACATTTCCATATATACTATTAAATTTTCTTACTATTTCTCTTGTTTGTTCTATTAATGGTAATTGGTCTTCTCCTACTGGTACTAATTTTCCTTCAAATGCTGTTATGTCTGCTGCTTGACTTACTGGATATCCTAAAAATCCATATGTTACACTTTCTCCAAATAAATCTCTTTTTTGTGCTATTTCTGTTTTTACTGTTGGATTTCTCTGTAGTCTTGCTATTGTTACTAGGTTTGAATAAAACACTGTTAATTCTGCTGTTTCTGGTATCATTGATTGTATATATATTGTTGTTTTTTCTGGATTTATTCCACATGATAGATAGTCAATGGCTACTTCTTTTACATTTTTTCTTACTTTTTCTGGATTATTAAAATTATCTGTTAATGCTTGTACATCTGCGATTAGTATATATGGGTCATATAATCCACTTTCTTGCATTTCTACTCTTTTTTTTATTGACCCAAAGTAATGTCCTATATGTAATCTTCCTGTTGGTCTATCTCCTGTTAATATTCTTTTCTTTTCCATTTTTTCTTCCTCTTTCTTTTTATTTCTTAGCTATTATACTATATTTTCCTATTTTTTACAACTTCTTTATTTTGTGAATTTTTTTGTGAATTTTTTTGTTAAATTTTTGTCTGTACTTTTGTCTGACTTTTTGTCTAGCTTTTATCTGTATTTTTTTGTGAATTTTTAATTATTATTCTAATGTTATATATTATAAATATTAGAAAACTTATTATTGATGTTATAAAACTTACTCTTGCTAGTGTTGTTCCTGTGTATTTTACTATTATGTCGCCACTGCTTTTTTCTTTTATTTCTACTCCTATAAAACCGTTTTCTGTTTCATAATATGGAATTTTTTCTCCATTTATTTTGATTTCATATCCCGGATAATATAAATATGGTAATTCTATGTTTGATTTCTCATTGTTGTTTCTATATTTTATTTCCATTTTTGAACCATTTTTATTTTCTTCTTTTATTTCTATATTTCCGTTTATTACTTCTACTTTTTGTTCTCTATTTTCTAAATAGTCTAAATTTAAGAATGCTTTTGATGGTATGTATTCTAGTGATACTGTTGATGTCGTCCCACTTGTTCCTTCTATTATTTCGTCTTTTTTGCTATATTTTTCATCCACTATTTCATCATCAAAATTATTTACAAATATTAGTGGTGATACATATATTAATATTATAGTTGTTATTAACATTATTTCTTTGATATCTATTTTTCGACATAGCTTTTCTATGTTTATTACTGCTATTATTGTGAGCATAAATGTTGCTACAAATAAAAATCTCCATGGATATTGTATAAAAGACATCCATTGTGGCATTTTTTCATATGGTATTATTGTTGTCGATAATATTATTGATAGTAGTCCTATTATTAATGATACTAAATAGTTCTTTCTTTTCTCTTTTCCTATATTTTTTAATACAAATGGTGTAAATATTATTGGTATTATTATATATAAACCTATCTGAAAGCACATGTCTGTTTCTACATTATCTGCATTACTTAAAAGATTACTTAGTCCATATTGCATTTTTCCAAATAGTATTTGTGATAAATATACTGCATTTTCTTTTAGCGTTTCTACTGTTCCCATTTTTCCGTATTCAAAGACTACATATCTAGCTGATGCTTTTGTTTGTAATAATGTTAAATAAAAGAAACTTGTGATAAATATTATAAAAACAACATTTATTGCTATCTTTTTTATTTTTTCTTTATCTTTTAATTTTTCTATATTAAATATTATGAATATTCCTGAAACTACTACTGCAAATACTGCACTTATATTATGTGATAATAGTATTCCAACTGCTCCTACTGTTATTAATGTGTGTTTTTTTCCACTTCCTATTAAAATATTATATATTCCCAAAAATAATATTGGAAAAAATGCATATGAGAGTATTTCTCCCAATGCCATTCTTGTATATATATCTACTAATAAATATGGTGCACATATATACATTATTGAGCCAAGTAATGATATTTTCTTTTTTCTAGTTATTTCTTTTAATAATTCGTACATTCCTAATCCTGCTATGATTACTGATATTATAATTATTAATTTAAAAGAATTTACATAACTATATACAAATATTTTAAGAATTGTCATTATATATGTTACAAGTGGCGGATAGAATATATTCCATGAATATCCAAATCCGTTTGCATAGTTTGATGTTATTAATGCTGGAAATTGACCTTCACTTAATGCCTCTCCTGTTCCTACTGCTCTTGCCATGTGTGCATCTACATCATGACCTTCTGGCAGCCCTTTTATTAATAACACTGATGTTATCATTATTGCTATTACTATTATTATTAAATAATATTTATGATTATTTTTTAGATATTCTTTCATTATCTACCTCTTGTTATTTTATTTTTTTAATTATATCATAATCTCTTCTATTGTAAAGAGAAAAAAGAAAGGCTTCCCTTTCTTTTAATTTCTTATTCTTGTATTTTTTCTTTTTTAAATACTATAAATTTACTAAATACGTAATTCATTATTACAACCATTACTTGTGTTACGACTTTTGAGACTATATCATTTATATGTAATACATCAACCATTAAAGCAAATGTTCCAACATCACATAATATTCCTGATACAATCCTTGCTAAGAAAAACGATATACATTCTTTTATTACTTCTTTTTTTCCATTAGTTTTGCTATCAAATACGAATATTTTATTTGTCACATATGCAAATAATACTGAGCAAAACCAAGATAAACCACTACTTATTACTTCATCTATATGATAAACTCTTGCAAATATGAAATATGATACAAAATTAACTAACATAGCTAATCCACCAAATATCACATAGTTTATTATTTCCTTAAATTCTATATATAGTTCTTTTATATCTTTTAATTTTAAATGTTTCCAATCTACATCTTTTAATTTTTTCAATTTATCCATTTTTCTCTTCCTTTATTAAATCATTAAATCTATCTTTATATTGATTTAATTTTATCTCGAAATCTTGTTTACTTCTTTTTATAACAGTCTGTAAAATTAATCCTCCAAAGAATGACTGTATTGAACATATAAAGAAAAATACACTTGCTACAAAAGATGGCATTTTTGGTACTAATCCTGTATTTATATAATCTATTAGTACTGGTATTAAGAAGCAAAGCCCTATTAATGCAAGCATTACTGCTACCCATGTAAAAAATGAAAATGGTCTATAATCTTTATACAATGTTCCTATTGTTTTTATTACCTTCGCTCCATCAGAATAAGTGTTTAATTTTGAATTACTTCCATCTGGTCTATCTCTATATTCTATTATTACATTTTCTATTCCCATATTTTTATCTAATGCATGTATTGTCATTTCTGTTTCTATTTCAAATCCTTTTGATAATACCGGAAATGTTTTTACAAATTCATAACTAAATGCCCTATATCCTGTCATTACATCTCTTATGTCTGATTTATATATCATATTTATTAATTTTCTAACTAATACATTTCCTGTATTGTGGAATGGTCTTTTGTTTTCTGTAAAATATGTTGATGATAATCTATCTCCTACTACCATATCTACATTTCTTTGTAAAACTGCCTCACACATTTTTCTTGCATTTTCTGCTGGGTATGTATCATCTCCATCTACCATTATATAACATCTAGCATCTATATCTCGGAACATAGATCTAATTACATTTCCTTTTCCTTGTTTTCTTTCATATCTAACTACTGCTCCTGCATTTTTTGCTATTTCATCTGTTCCATCTTTTGAATTATTATCATATACATATATTGTTGCTTCTGGAAGTTCTTTCTTAAAATCTTCTACTACCTTTTTTATTGTTTTAGCTTCATTATAACATGGTATTAACACTGCTATTTTATCCATTTTCTTACCTACTTTCATTATTTTTTCCTTTATTAGCAATTATTCTAATTTCAAAAAATATTAATCATTCATCTCTTTCTTTCCGTTATATTCATTTACTAAATATAATGGTCTATCTTTTGTTTCGTTAAATATTCTACCTAAGTATTCTCCTATTATTCCAAATAGCAATATTTGTATTCCTGAAAAGAATAGTATAAGTAATATAATTGCTTGATATGCCTGTATTGCTTGATGTACTACAAAACATTTTATAATTACATATATGAAATATACAAATAATGCAATAAATGTTGGGATTGATACATATGTTGCAAGTCTTAATGGTGAAGTTGTAAATGATGTTATTCCATCTATTGCTAAGTCTATTAATTTTTTATAATTCCATTTAGTTGTTCCTGCAACCCTTGGGTCTCTATCATATAATACTTCTTTTTTCTTATAACCTATCCAACTAAACATTGATTTTGTGTTTCTTTGGCTTTCTCTTAATTTTTTTAATGCGTTTACACACCTTCTATCAAGTAGTCTAAAATCTCCTGTATCTTCTTGTATTTCTACTTTTGTTAGATGTTGTAACACTCTATAATACATTTTTGATGTGAATTTTTTAAGCCACGTTTCTCCTTTTCTTGAACGTCTTTTGGCATATACATCATCATATCCTTCTTCCCAATATTTAACAAGTTCTGGGATTAACTCTGGTGGGTCTTGTAAATCTGCATCCATAAATATTACACAGTCTCCTGTTGCATAATCAAGCCCTGCTATCATTGCTATTTCTTTTCCAAAATTTCTTGAAAAGTCTACATAGCATATTCTTTCATCTTTTTTTCTAAAATCTTTTATTATTTCTATCGTCTTATCTTTACTTCCGTCATTTACAAATAGAATTTCAAAGTCATAGTTTTCCATATTTTTCATTAGTTCTTCTAATCTATCATATAATAATGGTAGAGATTCTTCTTCATTGTATGCTGGTATTATTATCGTTATTTTTTTCATTTAATAGTCCCTTCCTTTTTACTTTATTTTTTATTTTCTGTGAAATTATTTCTATTCCTCTTAGTGAAACTGGAATTAAAATAGTAACATATGGAATTATATATCTAGATTTTGTCTCCCATAATATATGGAAACCAAATCCTCCTAAAAATATTAAGACCAATAGTAATATTTCTTTATTTAGTTTTTGTCTATCATAAATTACAGTTATAATCGCTCCTATAAATATAATATAAATTATAGCTTTCTGATAAACTTTCATTGTTTCATATATTTTTCCACTTGTTAGATGGTCTGCTATATAATAGTCATCTATATTTTTATTTTCAGTATTTTTTATATTATAGAACCCAAATTCATACGTAGGGTCTGTCCATGTTGTAATTATCTTTTTTGTATAAAATTTTGCTGTATATATTGGATTTTGTAATAAATATTTTGCTCTTTCTTTAAATTTTTCTTTAACTTCATTTGTTATTTTTTCTACACTTTCTGGTTCATCATTCATCAAATGATATACTGTATCTCCTGTTTGCATATTATACCAACCATTTGCGTATTCACCCTCACTCATTCCCATATATAAATATGGAATTGTTGAAAAAGATTTATCTTTTGATAAGTTATATTTCTTATCATATGAATTTTTTATTATAGTGCTTGGAAGCATAATCATTATTATTAATATTACTAATGCTCCTATTCCTTTTAATGTTTCTTTTTTATTTTCCTTATCTAATATGTTAATAAACCAATAAATTCCTATTGCTATTGCAAATATGAAATAATTCATTCTAAGTAAACAAGCTATTGCCATACATATTGCCGTTATTACTATATTCCTTATTTTACCAGTTTCTTCATACTTGATTGCAAAATACACTGCCCATATTACAAATGGTAATCCTAAAAAATCTCCATATACAAAAGTTACAAGCATTATTATTGGTATAAATGTTAAATTAAGTATCCAAAATAATACTTTATTAACTTTTTCTTTTTTATATATTGTCCTTGTTATTGCATATAATCCTAAAACTGTTATTACATTACATATTACATTTAAATATTGAAATACAACGTAATTAGTAGTATTTAAAATTTTAAATATCATTACCATTACAGATACTTGTGTTAATTGTTGTGTGTGATATTGTATATAGTTTGAACAATATTCCGATAGTCCATTTCCTGCAATTATTTCTTTTGCAATAACCATTAATTGTTCAGAATCTGCATAAGGCATTGCAATAGATTGTGATATCCATATTATTTGAATTGAAGCATATAATATTAATGCTATTACAATTATTGTTATCTTTACTTTTTTGCTTATTTTTATTTTCTCTAATCCATAACTTACTAGAATGATTATTCCTGCAATTACAAGGCTTACAAATAGTTTTAATATTCCATAATACTGAATATTTGAAACTTCATTTTGGTCTATTTGATTTATATATACTAGATTAGAAATCGCAATTATAAACATAGCAATAAGTGCTAGAAAATATATTATTCTTTTAATCATTTTACTAAGCATCTATTTTCTTCCTTTGCTTTTATTATTCTCTAAATAAATCTCCAACTGGCTCTTCTTCATGTATTCTTCTTATAACTTCTGCAAATAATGGCGCAATAGATAATACTTTTATTTTATCTATTTGCTTTTCTTTTGTTAAAGGTATTGTATTTGTTACAACTAATTCTTTTATTTCTGAATTTTTAATCCTATCTATTGCTGGTCCAGATAAGACAGCATGTGTACATCCTGCATATATTGCTTTTGCTCCAAATCTATTTAAAACTTTTACTGTTTCCATCATTGAACCTGCTGTATCTATCTCATCATCAAAAATAATAGCATTTTTGTTTTTAACATCACCAATTATTGTACTTGCTATTGCCCTGTCATCATTTCCCTCCCTTCTTTTATCTACTAATGCTATCGGACAATTAAAGTATTCTGAATATTTATATGCTTTTTTAGAACTTCCCGCATCTGTTGCAACAATTACCATATTATCTAATTTTTTAGATTTAAAATAATCTTCTAATATATATTCTCCTGTTAATCTATCACAATTTATGTTAAAATATCCTTGGATTGCAGGATTGTGTAAATCACAAGTAATTACTCTAGTTGCTCCTGCAGCTTCTATTATTTCTGCCATTAATTTTGCTGTAATTGGAACTCTTGCTTGATCTTTTTTATCTGACCTTGAATATGGAAAATATGGTAATACTACATTTATATTTTTAGCAGATGCCCTTTTTATTGCATCTATTGTAATTAGTAATTCCATTATTCTTTCATTTACTGGTGGTCTTGTTGTTTGAACTATATAAACATCCTTTTGACGTACTGTTTCTAAAACTTGTACAAAATTATTATCATTTTTAAATTTCATATGGTTAATTTTTCCTACTTCAATTCCTAAACAATCACAAATCTCTTTTGTAAAATCTTCTGCTGTAGGACAAGCAAATATTTTTATTTTTTCCATCTTTTCTTCCATATTCTTCCTCCAAATAAAGCAACTTAAAAATCCACAACAAGGCTTTTAAGTTGCTTCTAGTTTATTTATAATTCCTCTGCAAATCCTTTTTGTAGTTTTTTGAATATAAAATATCCTATTACTGTTAATATTAATGAAATTCCTAATAAAATCATCAATATTTTCATGTTTGGCATTTGGTGATAATAGAATATATCCCTATAAGCATTTATCAAATGTGTCATTGGATTTAATTGTACTATTACCTGTAATGTATGAGGTAATTGTTCTAGCTTATAGACTATTGGCGTTGCATAAAATGCTGCCATTAATATAACTCCAATAATATGTTCTAAATCTCTAAAATAAACTGTTACTGAAGATACAATAAAGCTTATTCCTAATAACAAAACATATTGTATAAGTAATATTAATGGATAAAACAATAAATACCATGATAAACCTACTTTAAAAAATATTACAAATGCAAGTATTATTATTGTGGATATTACAAAATTTACTGCTCCACTTGTTACTACTGATATTGGAAGTATTTCTCTTGGGAAATATACCTTCTTTATTATATCTGCATTTCCTATTACCGTAAATGCTGCTTGTGTTATAGCTGTTGTAAAATAAGTCCATGGTATAAGAGCAATACAAATATATATTGGATATGTTTCATCTCCACCTGCAAGTAATGCTCCAAATATTACAGAATATACAAGTAATTGTAAAAGTGGATTTAAAAATGACCACATTATTCCAAGTATTGAGTTTTTATATCTTCCCCTTATTTCTTTTTTTACATTTGTTTTTAATAATTCTCTGTAATTATATATCTTCTTAAATATGTTCATATTTCCTCCTACATTGTTACCTTTAAGTACTCATTTACTACTTCATCTGTATTTCCATCCATTCTAACTCGTCCATCATAAAGCCATACTGCTCTATCACATAAGTTTCTAACAGAATCCATACTATGTGTAACAAACACCATTGTTTTCCCTTCTTTTTTTAACTCTCTCATCTTATTAAAACATTTTTCTTGGAAATGCTGGTCTCCTACAGATAAGATTTCATCTATAAGTAATATATCTGCATCCACATTAATTGCAACTGAAAATGCTAGACGCATATACATTCCTGATGAATAAGTTCTTACTGGGTTATCTATAAAGTCCTGTAATTCTGAAAATTCTATTATTTGGTCAAGTCTTGCATCTATTTCTTTTCTTGTCAATCCAAAAATAGATGAATTAAAATATATATTTTCTCTTCCTGAAAAATCAGGATGAAAACCAGCACCTAATTCTAGTAATGATGTTAATTTTCCTTTTGTTTCAATCGTTCCTTTATTTGGAAAAATTATTTGTGTCATTAATTTTAATAAAGTTGACTTTCCACTTCCATTAACACCAATTAAAGCTACTGTTTCTCCTTTTTTTATATCTAAATTTATATCTTTTAAAACTTCTCTTTTTTCTCTTCTTTTATTTCTTGCAAAAAATAACATTCTTTCTTTTAATGTATTTGCTCTATCATAATAAATATTAAAACTTTTATATACATGGTCTACTTTTATTGCTATATCTTCTTCATTTTCTTTCATTTTCTAGCTCCTTTTGCGAATTAATTCATGGTAATTATATCATAAATTCCCTTCTTGTCAATTCTTTGAAATTTAAATATGCTGATTTTTTCTTTTAAAAGGTAAAAGACTAGATATAGCACACCTAGTCTTTTTAAAACTATTTTGAACAGTTTTCTTTCTTAAGCTATTTACATTATAGCTTATTTTTCATTATACGTCAATTTTTAAAAATTATTTATTTTATCAAGAAAGTAGCATACAATGGTACTGATTTTATATTATTCTCAAATCCAAAGTTTTTACTAGAAACTCTAATTGCATATTTAGGCTTAAATCTTTCCATATAAGCATTTAAACTCTTTGACTTAGTATTATCACTAGATTTTACCTCAACAGGTATTAACCCATCTTCATTATAAATTATAAAATCAATTTCAGCATCACTTTTAGATTTCCAATAATATAAACTAATATTATTAAAAACCAATTCTTGTGCTACATAGTTTTCTGCTAAAACTCCTTTGTATAAAAATTTATCATTTAAAATTATTTGACCATAATTTATTTCTAGCAATGATGTTAAAATTCCTACATCACTTAAAAATAACTTAAAAATTTCGTTGTCTATATATGCCTTTGGCGGAATATTTATTGAATCTAAAACCGTACATTTATATACTAAATTACTAGAATATAGCCAATTTAATGCAGATTCATAATCTTTGCTTCTTGCACCTTTTTTTATTTTTGAATACTGAAATTTTCTGCTTGAATTTTCTAACTGGGCTGGTATTGTCTTATATGTTTCTTCAATTCTTGTTGCTTCAAAAGAATTTAAAACATATTTATTCATATCATTTAAATACGAATTTATAATATCTTTTATAATTTCTTTATCATATTTTAAAATATCTTTATCAACCTGCAAATAATTATTAATACAAGAAGGCATTCCTCCAACACATAAATAATATTTATACAAATCCATCAATTTTTGATGTAAAACATCACTCATTTTTTTATTTTGATTATAACACTTTCTTATTTCGTCTACTAAAGTTTCCCCCATCTCAGGCATATTGGCTAGAATAAATTCTTCAAAATCCATAGGATACATATTTATCATTCTAACCTTTCCTACTGGGAACGAACTATGAAATCTATTTATTTTTACACCTAATAAACTACCTGCACAAATAATTTTAAATGGTCTTTTGTCCTCACAAAAGTATTTTAGACTACTTATTATTTCCTCACTCTCTTGCACTTCATCAAAAAATATAATAGTGTTTTCTATATCTATAGATTTATTTAAAATAATTTGGAGCCTCATAAATTTTTCTTCTGTTGATATTTTTTGTTTAAACATTTCAACTATTTCACTATGTTCTAAAAGATTAATATATATATTCTTTTCAAATTCTTTTTCACAGAATTCTTTTATTATATAGGTCTTTCCTACTTGTCGCGCACCAATTACCATTAGTGGAGTATCAATATTTTTTTCTTTCCATTTTAATAGCTGTTCATATATTTTTCTTTTCAAGCTATTCACCTCACTTTTAAACTAATCTTATTATAACACATCCCATCATCTATATCAACACTTTTTTGGATGAATATTTTGTCGTTATCTACATTTTTTCGGATGAATGTTTTGTTGCTTTTTACATTTTTTGAGAGAAATAAAAATTATTTTTGCCACTTTGGGTCGTTTTATTTTCTTTGAAGCCCAATTCCAACAAATAATGGTAAGCTTACAAACATTGCATAAATATAACGTAACTCTCCTGATACTGGTGATGCAAGACAAGTTAAATATAATATTCCTACTGGTATAAACATAAGTAAGTATTTATATCTTTTTTGATAAATATTATAAAACACTATTCCTAGTACAATCCAAAATACAAATCCTATATTTGCAATTAAACTTATAATTGGTATTTTCTTTTCATAAATACTATTTATCATATTATCTATAATTGGTAAATTTACTAATTGTGTTTCTTGTAAATTCATAAAATTTTCCTGTTCAAAAGGTGACTTATATACACCTGTTGCAACTGGATATGTTACTGCTTCTGGATAGTAATATCCATAAGTATTTCCAACTAGTGCTTCTAAAGTTTCTCCTGGATATTTAAGTGCTAATTTTATATATAGTTTTACTAAATTTAATTTATCTTGATTAAATGTTCCATCATTAAAAGTATTTTTTACGGGGTCTGATATTGTTGGATCATAATTTTCAGCTGCATTATTTATATCTATACATTGTCCAATTAAATCTTTATATTCTTGTGGTAATTCATCTTGCTTATACTTTACTATCCTTGCCATTTGTTGTATAGGTATTGATAACATTTCCCTTGGTGAACTTTTAGCTATGTTTAACTTATTAAATACTGGACCTGTTATAATATAGTAAAATACTATTGGTAATAAAAATATTAATAATATTTGTTTCCAATATTTTCTAAAAAATAAAATAACAAATGGTATAGTTAGAATTACTATATATACTCCATTATTCCTAAAAAATAGCACACATAGAGTTATTATTATGAAAAATAATAAATTTCTCTTGTTACTAAAAAATTCTTCTTTGTTTGTTATTATTTCAATAATTCCGATTAAGAACCATACCATAAACATTGCAAATGGTACATCTTTCCATACTGCTATACTAAATTGTGGAATAAATGGTATAAATGCAAATCCTATGAAAGTAAGTAACTTAAATGTTGGATTTACGTTTTTCTTTCCCATATAATAAATCACAAAAGATAATGTAATTGCACAAAAAATCATTTGTAATATTGAATATAAAGCTATTCCTACATTATAATCTCCTGTTATAGCATGTCCTATTTTCACAATACTACTCATTAAAAAAGTATGTAACACTGGATGATGATTGTTATAAGGAATTTTTCCAAATCCTTGCATTAATTGATAATGCGTATCATATGATGTAATTCCTGGATAGTAATTTAAAAAATATGGAAGCCATAATATAAAAAGTAATACTGCTACAATTACAAAACTTTTTAAATTAGTTCTTAATATGTCTTTTCCTGTTTTTTCCCACTTTATATTTTCTATTATGCTAAATAATATTTTTATTATATTATAAAATAAGATTGAAAAACTAATAAATTTAAATATCATAAAAATTACTATTTCTTTAGTAACTATTACTTCTGTCGTAATCCAATTATTTTTAGTTACAACACCTAAAACTTGGAATTTTGCAAGAATTAATGATAAAATTGCGCTACAGACTTTTAATCTCTTTTTTTCATATTTATCTGATTGCTTAAATATCATATAAATAAATACACATAAAAACAGCCAAATAATCTGGTTTCCTTCAAAATAAAACATATTATTTTCTACATATATAGAAATACTTAAACCTATTGTTAGAAAAATACTTAATATTATCCATATTATCTTTTTATTGTTTCTTAACATTTCCTTTACTTTTTGCAATTTATTTCCCCCTAAAATTTCATTTTAGACTTTATTATTCCTGGTATATACAATAATAAATATAATAATTTATTTTCGAGACTTTTTATATTTCCTATTTTCTTTTTTGCTTTTGTTAAATATTCAAACAAAATATAATGTTTTATTGCATATAATCTTTTTGAAAATAAAACATTTCTCATATCTTTTTGCATAATTTCTTTAAAATATTCAAAATATCCATATTTATTTTGTATAAACTCTTTTGTTATATTTTTTGTATATCCTTCTTTTTGATATTCACATATCATAATTGGTTTATTTATACAAATCATTTTATATTTTTCATCAATTTTATGATACATCCTAGCTTCTGTAATAAATTTTTCTCCATGTTCTAATTCATGCCTATATTTTTTTCTGACATTAGCAAAAAATACTATAGCCTTTTCTCCTGTTTCCCCTTCTTTAAAATATAAATCAAACATTGTTGTTTCATTATTTTTAAAATTATTTCCCATATTATTACCATTTTGGTCATTTTTCAAAAAACACAAACAATAATATTCTCCAGTTTCTATTTTTTCTATATTTTTATAGTAATTTTCTTCTATTATCTTAAAAGCATCATGTATAAAGTAATCATCAGAATCACAGTCTACTATTAAATCCCCACTTGATTTTTCTACTAAATTATTTATAGCTGCCATCTTTCCTTGATTTTCTTGATAAAAATATTTTATTTTCAAATTATCATTTTCTTCAAAACTCTCTACTACTTTTTTAGTATCATCTACTGAACCATCATCCTGAATTAGCCATTCTATACTAATTTTATATTTACTATTTTTAACTAAACTTTCATATAATTTTCCTAACATACTAGCTCTATTATATGTTGCAGTAAGCACTGATATTTTCATTCTACTCTCCTATAAACTCTTTTATCTTTTCTATAATTTTTGTGTTATCATATTCTTTCATATTTTCATTATAGTTACCATCAATATCTTTATTTCTTTTTTCTATAATTTCTGCCAATCCATTATAAATACCATCATTACTATTTTCTAAAATCCATTTTTTATCATAATCTTCTACCGCTTCTCTTGCTGCAGTGTCTGTTATAATAATTGGCTTTCCTAATATTTTAGCTTCTTCTAAAACCATACCATATCCTTCAAACCTTGATAGTAAGCAGAAATAATCAGCATTTTTAATATATGGATATGGATTTTCCTTTTGTCCTAATAAGAAAAAACTATTTTCTACTTTATTTTCTTTTATTAAATTTTCTAGTTTTTCTCTTTCAGGTCCATCTCCTATTACATAGAACTTATGGTTATATCCACTTTCTATTAACTTTTTTTGGATTTCTATTATTCTATCAATTCCTTTTTGATATACTAATCTTGAAACAGTTACAAAATTAATATCTTCTTTTTTAAAATAAATATCTATATCTTCTAAAGATTTTTTTATTATTTTTTCTTTATCTATATAATTATAAATAACTTTCTTATGTTCATCACTTATATTTAAATTAGTATATGTTTTATCAAAATCACACATATTTTCTTTACTAACAAATACTAAATCATTATATTTATCATAAATCTTTTTATCTAAATATTTTTTTAGTCTTGCTTTTAATCCTTTTCCAAATACTAATGATATATCATTATGTACCCATGCAATTTTCCTAACATTTTTATTTTTCACACTAAATAACCTTGTTATTGGACCTTCTAAAAATGCTATTTCCACATCATAATTTCCTTTAATATTTTTATTATATATACTATTTTTTAATAACAATACTTTTAATGGCACAACTATTTTTTGTTTTAATTTAGACATTTCTTTATATGAATATTTAAACAAGCTTTTTAGCTTAACATTACTATTTAATTCTTTTTCAAGCTCTCCTTTGGCATATAAAGCAAATATTGTAATGTCATAACTTTTAGATAACTCATTTGCTAAATCTACTAAAACTCGCTCTGCACCACCTATTGTTAACCCTGTAATACCAAATAATATCTTTTTCATTTTTCTTCCTTCTTGATTATTTTTTCTTTATTTCTTTTCTTTTTTATTTTTTACATGATTTTGGGCTAAATATAATAAATTACTATACATTTTAAAAGTAAATTTATTAATTGTTCTTAAATACATACTTTTTAAATCATATTTATTTCTTAGTATAGGATTTTTCTTCCAACTTGGAAATGTTGTATATACTTTTTTCCATGTTAATTTTAATAATTTCTTCCTTATTTCTTCATCTTCTATTTTTACTATTCTAAGCATAGAGCTACAAAATGCATATCTTACATACACATACTCTAATTCGTTTTTATATTCATTATACCATTTATTTTCTATATAATAGTTTATTACATGCTCTAATACGTCAAATATTTCCTTATTTCTTTCATTCTGTTTATTAGATATTGAACCTTCTCTTTGTATATAGTGTACACAAGGCTTTTTTAAAAAAGATACTTTTTCTATATATGGTATTAATTTATATGTAAATTCTACATCTTCATATCTATAAGCTTTTGGAAATATTATTTTTGATTTTTCTAATATTTCCTTTTTTATCAACTTATTCCATGCAACTACTCTTACCTTTTCCAACATTTCCTTTTTATTTTTATATATAATTCCTATATCTTCTTTTTTCTTATCTGGATATTCCCAATAAAAATCACATTCTACCATATCGCTATTTTCTTTTTTAGCTAACTCATACATGTCTTTATACATCGTTTTTTCAACATAATCATCAGAATCCAAAAATGCTATATATTCTCCTTTAGCATATGGCAAAGCATAATTTCTTGCATCTGATAATCCTCCATTTTCTTTTTCTAAATATGTAATTTTATTGGGATATTTATTTAGATATTTTTTTACAATATCTACGCTTTTATCTTGCGAACCGTCATTTACAAGTATTATTTCTATATCTTGTAATGTTTGATTTACTAATGTTTCTAAGCATTTTTCTATATAATTTTCTACATTATAAAAAGGAACTATTACACTTAAACTTTTCATTTTCTACCTCATTTTTAAATATAGATTTACACTATATTTTAATAATATTCTTTTTATTTTTTGTTTTAGATTATCTGGTTTTATGTTTCTATACATAAATCTATCTTTTATTTCTTTTATATATTTTTTCTTTTCTTCTCCTTTTAAAGTATCAGCTTTTAATATTACTGAATTGGTATAATATCTTTTTACTAAACCTTTTGTTTCATCACTTATATTATCATAAACATCTATTATTTTCATCATATTATCATAATGTAAAATCATATCTTTTGCTCTTTCTAAATCTTTTTTAGTATCCCTACTTCTTGTTAAGCTTTCTTCTGTTTGTAAATAATTATATCCATAAATATCTGTTGAGACAAAACTTTTAGCTTGTATTATAATTAAAGAAGTTAATCCAAAATCCTCATGATATCTTAGCTTATATTTAAAGTTATTTCCTACAAAAAATTCTCTTCTATATAAGTAAATACATGCTGGATCCATATATTTATCTGAAGTACATAGTTTTTTATAGCCTTCTTCTCCACTACATATAGAAAATACTGGTCCTGTTATTTTTTCTAAAATGTTTCCATTTTCATCTACTGTTTTCATCTTAAATTTTATTAAATCTATATTTTCGTCCATATATTTTTCTAATTCTGAAAATAAGTTATTGTCTATATAATCATCACTATCTATAAATGATATATATTTTCCGACTAGCATGTTCTACTCCACAATTTCTTGCAGATGCTAAACCTCCATTTTCTTTTTTTAGATATTTAATCCTTAAATTTTTATGTTCTTCTATATATTTTTTTATAACATCTTCTGAATTATCTGTTGAACCATCATTTACAATAATTATTTCAAGATCTTGCATTGTTTGTTTTAAAATACTATCTAAACATTTTTCTATGTACTTTTCTGTATTATAAACAGGAATAATTACACTTATTTTTGCCATTTTCTATTTTCCCTCTTCGTTACTTTTATTTTTTATACCTTTACTTCCTTCTGTCTCTTTTGTTTCTTGTTTATTTTCTTTTCCTTCTTCTTTTAAATTTGATAAACTAATCATTAATATCGTAAGTATTGGAATACAAGTAAACATTCCAAAAATATATCTGTATTCGCAATATACTGGTGATGCTATTGTTGTTAGCCATAAGCTAAATATTGGTATATATGCTAATATTAGTTTGTACTTTTTAGTATACGCCATATAACCTACACATAAAATGATTATCCAAAATACAAAACCTATACTTATCCACATTGATATTATTGGCATTTTTCTTCCATTAATATCTGCATAATAACCATCTAAAAACTCTAAATTTACTGCTGGTTTTCTATCATATCCTATCATCTCTTCACTTTCTTCATATACATACCATGTTGGTAAAATTCCATTATTAGCCTGAGGATACCAGTATCCAAATGAATTGTCTAAAAATGCTTCTATATACTCTACTGGATATTTAAAAAACAAGTTAACCCATAATAATACAAAATCTAATTTATTATTATTAAATTCTTCATTATTAAAATGGTCTTTTATATTGTCAGAAATTAAAGGATAATATCTAGAACTCATTTCTTCTAAATCCATATTTATGTATTTTTGAATTTTAGTTTTTTCTTCTTCTGTTAATTCACTTCTTCTATATTTTACCGTTCTTGCAATTTGTTGTACTGGAACAGACATCATTTCTCTTATAGGTCCATCTGTTACATTTAATAATTTAAAAATAGGTCCTTTCCATGATACATTAAATAACATTACAGCTAAAAGCATCAAAGCTAATTTCTTTCTGTTTCCTTTTAAGAATATCAATAGTACTGTTAGTGTTATTAAAACAACATATAATCCATTATTCCTAAATAATATTGTAAATATAGATATTATGATAAAACTTGCAAAATTTCTTTTTTTCTTAAAATATTCTTTATTTGTTATCATTTCTATAACTTGTATTGTGAATAATACAAGCATTATTCCAAACGGTACATCTTTCCACATTGTAATACTATAAGGTCCAAAAGCTGGATATATGATAAAGAAAATTAAAGTAAGTATTCTAAATACTATGCTTACATTTTTCTTTGCCATATATTTTAGTACATATGAAAAACTAAATGATACAAATATCATTTGAAGTATTGAATATATCACAATCCCTATATATGCACCACCTAATAACTTTCCTAGACTTATACATCCATAAACAATAAATATATGAAATACTGGATGGTGATTTTTGAAGTATGTGGCATTACTTAAACCATAATCCATTTCTGCTATTGAATCAGATGTATATACTCCTGGAAAATTATATAAAAAGTGTGGTAAATATGCTATAAATAATATTAGTGCAATTCCAAATAGTGATTTCTTATTGTCTGTAAAATATTTTCTTATTTCGCTATCTTCTTTTAATTTTATTCTTGGCAAAACTTTAGTATATACATAAATAATTATTGTATAAAAGACAATAACATAACCTATAAATTTTAATACAGCCTTTAAGAATATTTCTTTAGAACCAATAATTCCAGCTAAGCTATTATAACTACTTATACTATATCCAACAACTTCCATCGCCGCAAATATTGCAGCTACTATTACTGATATTATTCTAGCTCTTTTATCTTTTAATTCTACTATTTGTTTTAAAGCTATAAATAAAATCAAAAAAAATGACATTAACAATATTGCATCAGCACTTGTAAAAGCATCTCTTATACTAACTGATGTATCTAAATTAAGATTAAAACATGTAGCTCCAATTATAGCTACAATTAAAATAACTATATTTTTTATATTCTGCTTACTCATTAAAAACTCCTCATAAAACACGTTTGTTTTAATTAAAATTTATATTTTGTAACGTAATTTTATCATTTATTTCAATGATAATCAAGATTTTAAATTTAAAACATTGAAAAGAGGTAAAAACTATATTTCTACCTCTTTCTTACGCTATTCTTCCTTTTCTAAATCAGTAACTATATTATTTTCCAATATCATTCTAATATTTTCGCTTTCAAGAACTAATTTTCCATCAACTATTTTAACTTTAGAATTTCCTATATTTCCTACTGTCTGATTATTTAATTCAACTATTACATTTTGATGATTACTTATATTATTTGGATTTGTTCCTTGCACTTCAAATGTATACTCTTCACTTCCTAAACTACTTACATCTATGCTATAGCTATATACATATGGCTCTACATATTTCATTGTTACTTCTTTTACTATTTCACTACCATTTTTTATTACTAATTTTGGAAGTGTTTTTGGTTCTATTTGCACTGTTCCATTTAACCACTCTTGTACTACAAGTTCTCCACTTATTATACTTCCATTTAAAGTAACATCTGTATACTGCATGCTTAGCATATATCCATCATAAGAATTTTTTTCACTTTTTACTACAAGTTTACCATTTTCTACTCTAAGTATTTCATCTTTTATATTTCCAATTTCCTGGGTCCTTAATGATACTAGTACATTTTGATGCTTACTTATATTATTATTATTTGTACCTTGTACCTCAAATGTATATTCTCCAATTCCGATGTTTCCAATATCTACACTATAACTATATACATATGGCTCTACATACTTCATTATTACTTCTTTTACAATACTATTATTACTATTTTTTAACACTAATTTTGGAAGTGTCTTTGGTTCTATTTGCACTGTTCCATTTAACCATTCTTGTACTACAAGTTTTCCATTAATTGTACTTCCATTTAAAGCTAAATCTGTATACTGCGTGCTTAGCATATATCCATCATAAGTATTATCTTGGTTACCTGTTCCTATTAATAATTTACCATTTTCTGTTCTTACATTATTATTTCCTATTATACCTATTTCTTGATTATTTAAAGTTATCTCTATATTTTGATGAGTACTGATATTGTCTTTATTTGTTCCTTGTACTTCAAATGTATATATTCCATTTTCCAAGCTTCCTATATCTATGCTATAACTATATACATATGTTTCTACATAGTTCATCGTTAATTCTTTCACAATGCTATTATTACTGTTCTTTAACACTAATTTTGGAAGTGTTTTTGGTTCCATTTGCACTGTTCCATTTAGCCATTCTTGTACTACAAGTTCTCCACTTATTATACTTCCATTTAAAGCTATATCTGTATACTGACTACTTAACATATATCCATCATAACTATTATCTATTTCTTTTATTGTTAATTTTCCATCTATAGATTTTACTTCATTATTTCCTATTTTTCCAATATCTTGGTCTTTTAATATTATTTCAATATTTTGATGAGTACTTATGTTATTATTATTCGTTCCTTGTACTTCAAATGTATATTCTCCAAAACTAAAACTTCCTATATCTACACTATAACTATATACATATGGTTCTACATAATTCATTGTTATTTCTTTTACAGAATTATTACCACTATTTTTTATTACTAATTTTGGAAGTGTTTTTGGTTCCATTTGCGCTGTTCCATTTAGCCATTCTTGTACTACAAGCTTTCCACTGATTGTATTTCCATTTAAAGCTACATCTGTATACTGACTACTTAGCATATATCCATCATATACAAATGCTATTTTATTATTTTCTATTCTTACTGTATAAATTCCTATTTTTCCAACATTTTTATTATTATAAGAAACTGTTGTAACTCTATTTGCACTAATATTTTTATTGTTTGATGCCTCTACCTGTAATTCATATTTCTTTGTTTTATCTATATATTTCTCATCAGAACTAAATCCATATACATATGGTTCTACATAACCAACTTCACATTCAACACTGCTTCCATCTTCTGCAACTAATTTAACTCTTGGTGTTGTTTTTGGCTCTTCTTGTCTTGTACCATCAATCCATTCTTGTATTACCAACAACCCTTCAATTTTAGTACCATTAACTGTTAAATCTGTGAAAGGTGTACTTAGCATATATCCATCATATGTGAATGTAAATACATTATTTAACATTTGTACATTATATCCATATATTTTTCCTAAATTTTGGTTTTTACAAGGAATTCTTGAAACCACTGTTTGATTACTTATATTATTTGGATTTCCACATTTTACTTCTATATAATACTCTTTTATAGGATTTAAACTTGCTACATCTACACTATATTCATAAACATATGGTTCTACATATGAAACATCACATTCTATTACTTCACCATCATCTGATTTTAGTAATATTATAGGGTCTTTATTAGGTTCTATTTGTTCTGTTCCATTTAAGTACTCTTGTACTACTAATTTTCCTTTAATATTTCTTCCATCTGTTGTGATATCTCCGTATTGGAAACTATTAACAAATCCATCATAAGGTTCTCCTGGCATTCTACAAGCTTGAGTTGGCATGTTTTCATATAAAGGTATCAAAAATTGGAAATTACTATTTCCTTGTATATTATTAACTCTATATAAATCATATAAAATATCTGCTTCACTTTGTGCTCCAAATAAATTTTGCATATATTGATGCCAATATAATTGTCCATTTGTATTATATACAGAAAACTTTTGCAAGTATAATGTATTTTGTCCCACATCTATATAACTTTCACCAACGAATGCTCCCCCACCTTCTATTGAAGCTGCTCTTGAGTTCCATCCTTCAATCGCCGCTCTATCTAAGGCATGTATGTAAATCATATAAGTTGGTTCTGATGAAGCTCTTGAAGCTCCAATACTGAATAAATTATAATATCCATATCCATAATTTTGGTATCCATTTCCAGTATATCCTAATCCAGATGATAAAGTCGATGTTCCACTTCTTCCCTGCTCTTGAATTACTCTTGTAACTAAATGATAAGCATTCAAATTATTTCTTGCTGCTGTATTTACAAAAGCTTGAATTGCTGCTTCATCATTTTGTAAATATGCTACTTTTTCCATTTTTAATACGTTTCTTATCTCATCAGCAGTAGTTCCTATAGATGCATCTAACTTTTGAAATTGGAAAATATCTTGTGCATTTAAAAAATTTCTTGGATCCATCATATATTCTATTGCTTCCTCTGATGCACAATATAGTCCACTATCATACCACTTACCTTGGCTTCTACACTCTTCACAAATCCATGCATCATCCATATCTGTACTAACTAAATTACGTCCATGTGTTTCACTATGTTCATTATATATTACTGTATCCCAATCTAAACCAGTATACAAAACTTGTATATTAGGATATGTTTTCTTCAGTTCCAATAACTGAGCTTTTATGTTTGGATAACGTGTTTCATCAATACTTTCCACACTTGAAATATATGCTGCTTGCACATTATCTACAAATAAAAAAATCCCAATTAACACTAAAAATACTATACTTAATTTAAATATTTTATTCATTTGTTACCTCCTCTTAAAAAAGTATATATTATTTTTACTCATTTTTCAACATATTTTTTGTTAATTTTGTTGGGATTTTTTTCCTTTTCAAAAAGGAATGACTTCTGCTAAAAGTCATCCCTTTTCTTTTATTTTATTTCGTTAGAAATATCTTCAACCACATTATTTTTCTGTTGTAAAATATCTTCCTCAACTTTATTGTTATTATCTGTTATTATTTCGTTTTGTTTTTCTATAACAACTGTACTCTCTTCTTGAACTTGCTTTTCTTTAATCTCATCTACGCTATTTTCCACAGATAATTTTCCATTAACAATTTCTATTTCTTTATCTAATATTTTTCCAACTTCTTGTTCCTCTAATATAACTTCTATATTTTGATGATTACTTATGTTATCCTTATTCGTTCCTTGTACTTCAAATATATATTCTCCAACACTTAAATCACTTATATCAAAGCTATAACTATATACATATGGTTCTTCATAATTCATTGTTATTTCTTTTACTATTTCACTACCATTTTTTATTACTAATTTTGGAAGTGTTTTTGGCTCTATTTGCACTGTTCCATTTAACCATTCTTGTACTACAAGTTTTCCACTTATTGTATTTCCATTTAAAGCTACATCTGTATACTGCATGCTTAACATATATCCTTCATAAGTATTATCTACAGTTTTTATTACTAATTTACCATTTTCTGCTCTTAATACTTTATCTCCTAAATTTCCAATCCCTTGGTTTTCTAATGATATTTCTATTTTTTGATGCTCACTTATATTATCTTTATTTGTTCCTTGTACTTCAAATATATATTCTCCAACATTTAAATCACTTATATCAAAGCTATAACTATATACATATGGTTCTTCATAATTCATTGTTATTTCTTTTACTATTTCACTACCATTTTTTATTACTAATTTCGGAAGTGTTTTTGGTTCTATTTGCACTGTTCCATTTAGCCATTCTTGTACTACAAGTTTACCACTTATTTTATTTCCTTTTAAGGCTACATCTGTATACTGGCTACTTAACATATATCCATCATAAGTATTATCTACAACTTTTACAACTAATTTACCATTTTCTGCTCTTAATACTTTATCTCCTAAATTTCCAATTCGTTGATTTTCTAGTGATATTTCTATTTTTTGATGCTCACTTATATTATTTTTATTTGTTCCTTGTACTTCAAATATATATTCTCCAACACTTATATCACTTATATCTATACTATAGCTATATACATATGGCTCTACATATTCCGTTGTTACTTCCTTTACAATTCCACTATCATTTTTCATAACTAATTTTGGTAGTGTTTTTGGTTCTATTTGTACTGTTCCATTTAGCCATTCTTGTACTACAAGTTTTCCATTTATTGTATTTTCATTTAAAGCTATATCTGTATACTGGCTACTTAGCATATATCCATCATACTCATTACTTAATTGCCCTATTAATAGCTTACCATTTGCTACTTTAATTTCATTGTTTCCTATATTTCCAATTTCTTGGGCTTTTAATACTATTTCAATATTCTGATGAGTGCTTATGTTATTTTCATTTGTGCCTTGTACCTCGAATGTATATTCTCCAACACTTATATCACTTATATCTATATTATAGCTATATACATATGGCTCTGCATATTCCATTGTTACTTCTTTTACTAAACTATTGTTACTATTTTTTAATACTAATTTTGGAATTGATGTTGGTTCTATTTGAACAGTTCCGTTTAACCACTCTTGTACTATAAGTTTTCCACTTATTATATTTCCATTTAAAGTAACATCTGTATACTGTCTACTTGTCATATATCCATCATATATAAATTGTAATTTACCATTTACAATACTTACTGTATAAACATCTAAAATTCCTATTTGTTTATCAGTATACTCTACTTTCATTTCTCTATGGCTACTTATATTTTTATCTGTTCCTGATTGTACATATATTTCATATTTTTTAGTTTTATCAATATACTTATTTTCACAACTAAATCCATATACATATGGTTCTACATAACTTACTTCACATTGTATTTTACTTCCATCTTCTGCAACTAGCATAACTTTTGGATTTGTTTTAGGTTCTTGTTGTGTAACTCCATTTAAGAACTCTTGAACTACAAGTTTTCCTTCTAATTTATTTCCATTTACCGTCATATCTGAAAATGGATAAGTATTTAAATATCCATCATATGCAGGTGCGTTAAATTTCATGCTACCATTAACAACATCTATTTCCATACCATAGATTGTTCCTAATCTTCCATCAGGTAATGTTAAATTAAGTGTTCTATTATTTGGAATATAAGATGTTTCTTTTTTAGTTTCTACTTGTAAAACATATTCTCTATATGGATCTATATCCATAATATTAATATCATAACTATATGTATAAGAGCTTATTTTTGTTACTGTTCCTTGTATTTTTACCTTCCCATCTGTTGAAACAAGATTTACTATAGGTTCATTGTCATATGACATATCATTTATAACTTCATTATATAAGACTTTTCCTTTTATACTTCCAGTATTGCTATCATAATAAACACTATCTAAAGCACCTTTTACAGAATTTTTAGTTCTATCTATTCTAAACAATTCTTTATTTTTTATAATAGCTGTTGCATCTGCTTCTGCCATTTTATTAATCATTGCATCATTTAAATAGTTTGCTCTATCATAAGGATTATTTATAAATGCATGTTCTATTAATACTCCTGGTACTCCCATATGCATAGGCCAACTAATAATTCCATAATAGTCTGCAATTACACCATCTGGATATACATCCCAATCAGCTCCTACTTTTGCTATTGGCTTTGGTGAATGTGATGGTACTCCTATATTTCTTAAATTCTGTAAAATATCTAAACCTAATCTATTTGAGTATTCGTAAAATCTTTTCTGAGTTGTATCACATGTTACATATACTTCTGCACCTGATAGGCTATTTGATGAAGCATTTGAGTTTATGTGAAAGCTTACTAATAAATCTGCACCACTCTCTACTGCTCTTCTTGCCCTATCTTCTCTACTATCTAATGTTTCATATTGACTTTTTGTTAATACTCCTCTAATTCCAGGAGTTGCATCCAATATTTCTTTTACTCTTGATGCTATCTTCCAAGTTATATCTTTTTCATATAGCCCTCCACCTACTGCTCCAGAATCATTTCCTCCATGTCCTGGGTCTAAACCAATTACTATATCGCCATTATCATCTGCTGCATTTGATATACTTGCTATACTAATTACTATCAATATACACATTAATACAGTTAACATCCTTTTGATTAGTTTATTCATAATCATCCTCCCCAAAAAAAAAAATAAATTTACAATTAAAACCACATTGTAAATTTATTATATATAACCAATTTTTCATTGTCAATATTTTTTAATCTTTTACAAAAATTGGTTATTTCTTTATTAAATTTCTCAACTTCCACCATCTTGAATTCTTTATTTTTTCTAGCTCTTCCTTTGTTCTTTCTGCCTCTTTTCTTTCTTCTTGAAGTTTCTTTTCTTCATCTTCTTTATTTATTAAATAATCCAAAAACCATATATTTCTATCAATAATATCTTTCATACAAGTTTTAAATATTTCTTTATCTTTTTTACTTGTTATAACTTTTTCTATTTCATCTAACTTATCATTCTTTGTATAAGTTACAATAATATTATAAATAATATCTTTTCTTTGTGCATAAAAAGCATTTTCTGGAAGTTTCATATGTGTATCTGCTGCATTATAGAAGTTTAAAAATTTTCTTCCATATTCTAAAGTAAATTGTTCTTTATTTTTAGCATCATTACTCCACCACATTCCACCTTCATGCCTTCTATATGCTGACATTACCTCATTTAACATTTTTATTTTTCCATCTTGTGCATGTAATAAATGAACATAATAATCTCCTGGAGCTATATCAGAAGGGAAGATTTCTTTTAAGTCTTTATTATTAAATTTCCATCTATATACAACACTATTTGCTACTATATAATTACTATTAACTAAATCTTCAATAGTTGTTTCTTCTTCTGTATTTTCTGGTATTATACTTTCTTCTTTTTCATTATTTTCATAAAATAATTTTGCTTTGTGAAAACAAATGTTAAATTCTTTATTATTATCTAAAAAATCTACTTGCTTTTGTAGTTTATTTTCATCTGTCCAAAAATCATCTCCATCACATAATGCCACATATTCTGTATCTTTAATACTCGCTAATGTATTTATAAAGTTTCCCATTGCTCCCAAATTTTTTTCATTATTTATAATTTTTATTTTATCTGGATATTTTTCTTTATACTCTTTTAAAATATATCCTGTTCTATCTGTTGAAGAGTCATTGCTTATTACTATTTGAAAAGGAAAACTAGTTTTTTGCATAAGCATTCCATCTATTGCTTGTCCTATATATTTTTCTTGATTATAAGTAGTTGTAACCACAGTTAATTTCATAATTTTCTCCCCTTATTTTAAATTTTTACTTAAATTTTCAATATTTCTTTTCCTATCTTTTAATTTCTTACATGGGATTCCTACATATATCCCCCATTTATCTAAACTCTTATTTACAAAAGACATTGCTCCAACACTTGTTCCTTCTCCTATTGTAAGATTTGGCATAACAACAGTATTTGCTCCTAATTGAACAAACTTTTCTAATGTAACTATTCCTCCTGTTACATTTGTATATTCTTCAGGAACCATTGGACTTACCATATATTCTCCAGAAAAATCATCTGTTGCACTATAAATTGTGCATCTTGCAGAACATCCACAAAAATCATTTATTTTTATTCCTTCTTTTCCATATAAAGCAACATATGCTCCTATATGAACATAGTTTCCAACTTCTATATTACCTGATAAAATACAAAAATCATCAATTCTAACATGACTTCCTATACTTATTTTATCTGCTCCATATATACTTGTTTTCTTACTTATATAAACTTCCTTTCCTAAACTTTTAAATCCTATTTTCTTTAGTTCTTCTTTTGAATAAAAACTTGACATTATCTTCACCTTTCTTTCCTATATATCCATAAAGTAACATCTTAGTAATATAAAATCTATTTGTAATCTCTGCAAGTATTATGGAAATTGCTGTAGCTGTAATAAAAATAGTAATAACCCTTAATAAACCTCTTCCAAGTCCAATATTAAGACATACACATTGACATAAATAAATTTCTAAAGACTTTTTACCAAAATATCCTAAAATCATATTTATTTTATTATTTTTTAATAATTCAACTAAATTATATAATATTATAATTGCACTTGTAGATATTATATAAAATATAATTACATTATCAATAATCACATTATACATAGGAAAGACTATTAAATAAATAATGATACTTGGCAATGTTAGCCATTTCAAATATTTTTTTACACTCTCAAAATACATACTTATGTAGTATCCAAAAGCAAAAATTGGAAAATAGATTTGTAATCTAGCAATTCCAAAATTTTCTTTTGGAATTAAATATATTACTATTATTATTAGCATAGTAAAAAATATTGATGTTTTTTTGTATTTCTCATTAATAATTTTTCTTTGTATAAATATTATTATTGTACTTAAAAATACTATATATAAAAACCAAATAATATAATCTGGATGCCAAAATAAAATTTTTGTATATTCTAATAAAGAATCTGGAAATGGTACAAATTCTTTTATTCCAACAAATTCAAACTCTCTAACAAAATAAATTAAATAGCTCCATATTATAGTTGGTATAATTAATCTAAAAAATCTTTTCTTTAAAAAATTTACATCATATTTCTTTGTATACTTATAAAGAGAATAACCGGAAAGCATCATAAAAAGTGGCATATGAAAACTATATATTACTTTAAATACTATATTATTTTCATAGTTTATGACTAAACCTCTTTGTATTGCATGACCTAGTAAAACTGCTAAAACTGCAATTCCTTTTAATACATCAATTATTATATCTCGCTTTTTTTCTTCCACTTTTTCTCCTATTATTTTAATACTTATAATATTTTTTAGCTTCTTTTCTTATTAGGTTAATTCTTGGTTTTATTTGAGCATCTTTTGAATAAATTTCAAGAGCTTTATTTCTACCTGCTTTTGCTATTTTTTCTATATTTTCTGGATTATTATACAATTTTTCTACTTCATTTACTAAATCTTTTATTTCTGGTTTTATAATAATAATTTCTTGTTTATTATTAAACTTTATATTCATATTTAATTCATCTGTACAAATTAATGCTACTCCATTTATCATAGCTTCAGTACAAGCTCCTGTTGGAAATCCATCAAAAGATCCTTCACCTAATTTAAATGGTCTATTAGGTGATACTATTATATCCATTTTTTTGTATAACTCAATTAATTCTTGTGATGATAATATTCCGTAAAAATTCATCTTATCTTCTATTTCTTTTACATCTATATCATCTTTAGTAAATCCACCAATTACATGAAATCTTACATTATCATATTTCTTACACATACTTTTAGCAAGGTCAATAAATAAATCGTAACCTTTATCAAGACCTTTTTTGCAATATTTATGTGCAACAAAACATAAATCCATTGTATCTTTTCCATTTTTATAATATAATTTTCCATCTAATTTTGTATTTAATATTTCCTCTGGAGTTACAACTCCATAAATAAACTCTATATCTTCTTCTTTACAAAAGTTATTTTTTAACAAATATTCTTTTGTTAAATTTTGAGTTACAATTACTTTTACAAAATATTTAGATGCAAAAATCTCCTTCAATTTTTTTTCACATTCAGGATCATTTAATCTAAAACCTCCACCTGGATATAATGTAAAAATAAATGGAATTTGATAGAACTCTAATAATTCCAAATTATTATATGCTGGATTTTTCATATTTTGTAAAAAAGTTATAATTGCTATTTTATTCTTAAATTCTCCTAATTTCTTTTTATTATCATAATCTAATTTAAAAATTCTTCCTTTATATTCTGGATTTCTTTGTTCAAACTCCTCTATAACTCCTTTTACGTTTCTCTTTTCATTAACTGCTAAAAATGATGCTCCTGTTGTATAAGCATAAACTCTATCAAAATTTCTCATATATTCCATATATTCTTCATAACGGAATGGTGAATATACACTTGGAAATATATCATCAAATATTATAAGTGAAAAATCTTGTTTATCAAATTTTCTTGCTATTTTTTCATAAATCTTCTTGTAAAAAGATTTTTTAAAAAGAAATAGTGGATTTTTTAAAATATATTTACACATCCTAAAAATTCTATATTTTCCAAATCTATTATTTATTTTTGCTTTTAAAGTACAACTCCTTCTTACTTCTTCTGTTATTTCAGCTCTTACTTCATTTGCAATTCTTTCCTTACTTTTTTGTTCTATCTCTTGGACTCTTTCTTCTGGTAATACAATTTGTTTAGGTAATTTTTTTAAGTATTCTTTTAAGAAATTTGTTTTTGCTAAATATTCAAACCATACTTCTGACTTTGTACTATCTACATTTTTCCATGGTTTTGTACTTGTTGCATAATGTAATTGTACAGTATTATTCATTGCATCTTCTATTTCTTCTTTAGAATAATGTACATCTGTTTTTTTATCTTCATCTGTTTTATATATATCCCACATATAAGCACAAGCTATATATTTTAAAGGTAATCTTTTTGTCTTAGGATAACAACATAAATTTAATACATCTTGCTCCATTTGATTTATTCTATGTCCCTCAGTTTCAAAGCATTTTATGAATTTTTCTTCCATCTTGTCTTCTCTTAATTTTTTTAAGTTAAAAACAATATATCCTCCACAAAAACCACTTAGCTTTTCTACTTCTTCTTCCGTAAACCATTGTAAATATTGATCTAGATACCATTTCATTTTTCCTATCATTTTTACACCAGCTAAATAATAATCCTCTGAAACATCTAAATCAAAATAACTTTGTGAAATATCATTTAAAAATACTACATCTACATCAGAAACAATTATTTTGTCATACTTTGGGAAAATGCTAGCAACTAAAACTTTATACATTACTTCTTTTGAAAAATGTCCTTTAGTTGCAATCCTATCCCATAATCCTTCAAATTTATTTTCCATATCCACAAAAATTAATTCTGCAAAATCCGAAAATGGCTTTATTGTTTCTTGTAATTTTTCTTGATTTTCATAAGATATATCTGTATGTAAAACATACATTGTATATTTATAGTCTCTATTTGCATGTTCTAGCAATGAATAAAATGCTACTGCTGCTGGTATAACATAATTGTTATCAAAGCAAAACATTAATGGTATTTCTTGTTTGTTCATTTTGTTTCTCTCCTAATTATTTTATATTTTCCTTAACAATACTTCCTATTTTTATTACTTCTTCTTTAGTTAGTCCATTATATAATGGTAAGCATAATGCTCTTTTTGAAATATCTTCAGATATAGGACAATTTTCTTTGTCTGTTATATATTTTAATGTATTTAATGAAGGATAAAAATACCTTCTAGGATTAATTTCTTCTTTGTGAAGTGCGTCTATTATTTTTAAAGTCTCTTCTTCATCTTTTAAAATTATTGGATAATAAATATAATTATATTCAAGATTCTCTACCACCTTAGGTCTTACTACTTTTCCTTCTAAAATTTTGTCATAAGTTTCACATATTTCTTTTCTTTCTTCTATTATTTCTTTAATATATTTTAAATTACATAATCCCATTGCTGCATTAAACTCTGTAATTTTTCCATTTATTCCTACATTATCATAATTTCCATTTACACTTCCAAAATTTTTTATTGATTGTAGTTTATCATATATTTCCTTATTATTTGTTATACATGCTCCACCTTCAATTGTGTGGAATACTTTTGTTGCATGAAAACTACATGTACTTATATCTCCGTAGCTTAATAAACTTTTTCCTTTATATCTACATCCAAAAGCATGTGCTGCATCATAAATTACTTTTAGTCCATGTTTTTCTGCAATTTCTTGTATTTTTTCTACATCACATGGATAACCATATACATGAACAGCCATAATTGCTTTTGTCTTGTTAGTAATTGCTTCTTCTATTTTATTTACATCAATACAAAAAGTATCTTTATCAATATCTACAAAAACTGGTTTACATCTTTCCCATACAATACAGCTTGTTGTTGCAACAAATGAAAAAGGTGTTGTAATTATCTCTCCTTCTGTAATATCTAAAGCATTTAATGCAAGTTGTATAGCTATTGTTCCATTTGTTACCATACTAACATAGTTAACACCTAGATACTCTTCTAACTTCTTTTGTAATTCTTTTAATAAAGGCCCTTCATTTGTTAAATATCTACTGTCCCATATTTTCTTTAAATATTCCTCATATTCTTCCATTGGAGGCATAAAGCTTCTAGTTACATTTATCATTTTTTTCATCTCCTATGAATTATACATTTTTTTATAATAATTTTCATATTCTCCACTTACTACATTTTCTAGCCATTCCTTATTATTTAAATACCACTTAATTGTTTTTACAATTCCATCTTCAAATTTAGTTTTTGGGCTCCAACCTAACTCTTTAGTAATTTTTTCCGGATTAATCCCATATCTTTTATCATGACCTTTTCTATCTTTAACAAAAGTTATTAAATCCTCTGTTATATTTTCATCTACATTGTCATGTAAATAAGATATAATTTTCTTAACTATTTGTAGATTTGTTCTCTCATTATGACCACCTATATTATAAACTTGTCCTAATCTGCCATTTAAAACTACTTCATAAATAGCCTCACAATGGTCTTCTACATATAACCAGTCTCTTATATTACTTCCATCACCATATACTGGTATATTTTTATGTTTTAAGCAATTATTCATAATTAAAGGAATAAATTTTTCTGGAAATTGATATGGTCCATAATTATTTGAACATCTTGTTATTAATGCTGGAAACTTGTATGTATCATAGTATGCTTTAACAAGCATATCTGCTGATGCTTTACTTGCTGAATATGGACTATGTGGTGATAATGGTGTAGTTTCTTCAAAACATGGGTCGTCTAAATTTAAACTTCCATATACCTCATCAGTAGAAACTTGTAAATATCTAACTCCTTCTTTATATGTATCTTCTCCTACTTCCCACGCATTTTTTGCTATTGATAATAAATTCTGTGTCCCTTTTATATTTGTATTAATAAATTCTGTAGGGTCTTTTATAGACCTATCCACATGACTTTCTGCTGCAAAATTTATTATTGTATCTATATTATATTTTTTTACTATTTCCTCTATTTTCTCCTTATCACATATATCTGCTTTTTCAAAAACATAGTTTTTGTTATTTTCTAGTCCTTTTAAGTTTTCTAGATTTCCTGCATATGTCAATTTATCGACATTTACTATCTTAATATCTTTATTTTTATCAAGAACATATCTTATAAAATTTGAACCTATAAAACCTGCTCCACCAGTTACAATAACATTTTTCATAATATTTTCTCCTTTTAAACTTATTTATTTTTTCTTCTTTTTCTATCTCCAAAAGATAAGAGATTTAAAATATATTTTCCATAATCTGTTTTCTTTAAGTTTTCTCCCAATTCTTTCAATTTTTCATCACTTATCCAACCATTTCTCCATGCTATTTCTTCTATACACGCAATATAAAGTCCTTGTCTTTCTTGTACAATAGATACAAAATCACTTGCTTGAAGCAATCCTCTTGGAGTTCCAGTATCAAGCCAAGCTAAACCTCTTCCTAAAAGTACAACATCAAGTTTTCCTTCTTCTAAATACATAGCATTTATTGTAGAAATTTCTAGTTCTCCTCTATCTGATGGTTTAACTTTCTTAGCCTTTTCAACAACAGAACTATCATAAAAATATAATCCTGGTACAGCATAATTTGATTTTGGATTTTCTGGCTTTTCTTCTATTGATAATACTCTATTATTTTCATCAAACTCTACAACTCCAAAACTTTTTGGATTTGTTACAGGATATCCAAAAACTCTTGCTTTTCCTTTTTTTTCTATCGCTATATCTATACAATCCTGAAATCCTTGTCCATAAAAAATATTGTCACCTAATATTAAACAAACTTCATCATCACCTATAAAATCTTCCCCAAGAATAAAAGCTTCTGCTATTCCTCTTGGTTTTTCTTGTGCCTTATATTCTATATTTATACCTATTTTACTTCCATCTCCTAATAAATTTTTATATTGTTCTACACATTCTGTATTTGTAATTAGTAAAATATCTCTAATTCCTGCCATTAGTAATACTGACAGTGGATAATATATCATTGGTTTATCATAAATTGGTATTAATTGTTTTGAAACACTAATAGTAGATGGATATAATCTTGATCCAGTTCCCCCTGCTAAAATAATTCCTTTCATACTTACCACTCCTTCTATTTAATAAATTCTTCTACTAATTTATTACATTTAACATCAAAATCGTTCTTCCATTCTTTATATAAACTCATTATTTTATCTTTATTTTCTATACAATTAAGAATTCTTTCCTTTATATATTCTGCATCATCTTCTTTAGTAAGTATTACATATTCACCAAGCTTAGTTCCGACAAAATAATCATTATTATTTCCAAGTAAACAAGGAACTCCCATTTCAAAACTCTCTAGTGGAAACATTGGTGCATTTTCAGTAAATGTTGGATATATATTTACATCATTTTGCTGTATTCTCTTTAATAATTCTTCTGTAGGAATATAATCATCAACACTTGTTGTTTCTAATCCTAATATTTCTGTGAATTTTTTTGCTCCTTCATTTATAGGAACAACATCAGCTATGCTATTTGGTACTAATTTCATACTGCTAAGAGCTGTATATATATTTTTTAGCTCTCTTGTATCTGCATTATATATACCAATTTTAATTTTATTGTTTTTTTCTTTTTGTACTCTTTCAATATTATCTAAATGTACATTGTTTTGTAAATAATAGCTTTTAAATCCTACTTTTTTATAAAATTCATACATTGTACTTCTAACAAATGCAAAGCTATCTATTTTTTCCTGTTTATATAAATTCATAACATCTTTATTTAAGTTCCATGTATAATCTGAGAAAAATTCATAACAATTTCCATGCCAGATTACTTTTATAATAATATCATTATTTAATTCTTTTATCTTCTTTAAAACATCAACCCAACCATCAACTATCTGACTAAATATTACTGTTTTTACATTATTACTTACAACCGCTTCTGCTACTTTTTTTACATTTTTCTTTCCAAAGACTTGCTCTAATGGAACTATATTTTTAAATAATCCTTTAGTAGAGTTTGCAACACCAAGCCAAGTTGGATTGTAAAAAACAATATAATCTTTATTCTTATATTCTTCCAACTTCTTTACTGCTAAATCTACTTGCTTAGAATAATGTCGATTTTGCTCTTTTACTTTTTTACCATTAACAATTCTATATTTAATGGAACTTAAAATATGGTAAATCTTTCTAATAACTTTATATATAAATCCGTCTTTTTTTATAAATCTTTTAACAAAATTTTTAAGTTTTTGCATAAAATACCTTCCTATATTTCTAAAAATTGTTGTATATTTCTTCTTGCTTTTTCATTATAATCTTTTTTCCATTTTCTATATTCTTCAATTACAATATCTTTATTTTTTAAACATTCTTCTACAAGTTTACCATTTATAATTGGATTATCTTCTGCTTTTGTTACAATATATTTATCTAATATTTCATTTTCTTCAAATAAATCAGAAGTATTACCAATTATACAAGGTATACCTTGCTCCATGCTTATAAAAAATACTGGATGAAAATATTCTGTAAATGATAGAGAAATATTTATATCATTTTTTATAACTTTATCAATTATTTCATCTTCATCTATTTTGTTTATCATGTCTGGTTTACTATTTATTTCCATAGTAGTCAAAAAATCTGTTATTCTTTCATCTAATTCATTATAATTAATATTTGAATTATCAACCATCTTTCCAATACATAATTGGTTAAATATATTTTTATCCCATGTATAATTTAAAGGATAAATTCCTATATCTAATATGTCATTCTTTTCTTTTATTTTTTTCTTGTTTTCTTCTTTTAAAATATAATTTTCCATTAAATATGAACATTTATAATCTAAACTTTTATATACTTCATATTGTCCTTTTCTTAAAAAAGCAATATTATCTATTTTTCTTTTTTTTGATAATTCCAATAATCTAAAGAAATTGTTTCTTTCATATTCATAATATAAAAGACTATCTTGTGTATTACAAATAACTTTTACTTTTATATTTTTTTCTTTTATATATTCTACTAATTTATCCCAACCTATTTCAAACCCGCTAAATATAATCTGTGCTACACCTTTATCTATCTCTTCATCAATTATTTTTATATTATGATTATAATCAAAATCAGTCCACCCTAGATTTATTTGTTTAGTGTTTTCAAACATATTTGTAATACATATATTATCTTCTGGTTTCTTATCACCATATAACAAAATATATTTATCCATTCTTGTTCCTTTCTTAACTAAAATTGGCATTCTCCATCTTGAGTAATTAGGTTTATAGATTTTATTCCGTTTTCTTTACTTACATCTTTAATTAATTCTTCTATCTTATTATTAGAAAGTTCATAAATAACATCTGTACTACTACTAGAAACATTTTTTGATTTTACTCTATATTTTACTTTATTTTCTTTTAATACTTGTATTATTTTTTCTTCTATTTCCAAACTGTCTAAAGTCACAACTAATAAATATGGTATTTTATTTCCTGGTAATTTTTCAAATACAAGTAATGCTATTGGAAGTATTATTGCTAATACAAATGCTATTGAATAAATTCCTGCTCCTATAATAATTCCATTTGCTATCGCCCAAAATAGGAATAGTAAGTCTTTTGGTTCTTTAATTGCTGTTCTAAATCTTACGATTGAAAGAGCACCAACCATACCTAAAGAAACTACTACATTTGCTTGCATTGACATTATAATTGCTGCTGTAACCATTGTCATAAGTGCCATTGTTACATTGAATTTTTTTGAATATATCACATTGTCACAAGTAAATTTATAGACAAAATATATAATAAATGAAAAAACTAATGCAACACTCATTGTTGTAATAACTTCGCTTAATGAAATTGATTGTGTAAAATTATCTAAAAAGTTATTTTTAAATATATCTGAAAAATTAATACTATCCATTATCATATCCCCTACTTTATTGATTTTTCCATCTTTCTACCTACTAAATACTTTGAATAAGATGTTCTTTCTAAGTTATTTATATTTATTAGCCATGATATATAAGTAGGTAAAAATTCATCATACTTTACTTCTAAAATTCTTAAATTATCTTGTATAATCGGTATTTGTACTCCATTAGTTTCAAAGAAACTATCTGTATTATAATCTATTGATATATTGTAATCAAGTGTTAATCTAACATTCCCTGCTTTGTATACATATGGTATTCTATCATAATTTACTATAACTACCGGCTTATATCCATAAAATTTTGTTTTTAATATAAATTCATTTAATAATTTATTATTTTCTTTTTTTATAGCTAAATTCCCTTTAAGTAGTTCCTCAATTTGTTCTTTTGTAACTCTATAAGATGTTTTATTAGTCATATTATTTATTTTAAACTTTTTTTCTAAACATATATAACTTGTATCATAGTTATAATATCTTATTCTATATTTTTCTCTTTTACTTATTCCATCAACAACTTGATAAAAGCTAGTATCTTTATAGTCATCTAAATACAAACTTCTTATAAAATAGCTTCCATCTTCTCTTGTGTTTTTATCTGTATCTAATAAAAATGATATTCTTTTCTTTATTTCTTCAAACTGGACTTTATTTATATAATATTTTAATTCATTTCTATATTTTTTCTTTTCTTTATCCATTTTACCACCTATTACAAAGCTCTTATATATTCGTCTATTACATTAAATCTCTTATCATACCATTTTTTTATTTCTTCTTTTTCTTCTTCTACATCTGTATTATAATATTTGTTATTTTCTCTTTCCAATGCCCTTGCTTTCATTAAATACTGATAATTTTCATCAATCAGCTTGTTTATTTCTTCTTTTTCTAGTACTGTTTTAGATAAATATTCCCATCTATCTTTATAATATTGTGATGTTTTGTTATCACTTACAACCCCAAACGGTTTAACTATTTCTCTAACTCTATCATATTGTTCAGAAAATCCATTAGCCTCATTATCCCATAACATTCCAAATGTTAAATCCAAATCCCATGGTGTGATTAATACTTTTGTTTCTTCCTTATTATCAATTATTGAATAATATATATTTTTATATTCGTAATTGTCAAGCGCTTGTGTAATTAACAAGAATATTTTATGATTTATAAAATTTTCTTTATAAAATGCTTTTTCCATTACATCATAGCTTGTATATCCTCTATAATATTTTTCTAATTTACTTAATATATTTTTCCAAGCATTTGGATATTCTTTTACGTTTTCTGGATATTTTATTTCAAATGGTCCAAATATTTCTTCTTCTACGTTTTGATAATTATCAAAATTAATTTTTTCCCAATTTACACCTTTTAATAAAACTCCCGTATCTTTTAAATTTAATAATTCTTCATCAACTGTTTCTTTTAATAAATATAATCCTCTATATTCACCATTTATGTATAATTCTATATATTTAGCATTTAATTGTGCATATTTTTCTTCGCTTAAATCCTCATTCATGACATTCCAAATATCAGATGCAACTTTTGTTCTTAAACAAGATAAATCTGTTGCAAGTGCATCTAATATCCATGTTTTAGATTTTTTCATTCCTAGTATTCCAAAATCAACCTCTTTTTCTAATTTTACTCTATATGATTTTTTAAAGAAATCAGCTGTTGAGCCTCCTCTATATCTAACTTCTGCATCATCATAATATTGATATTTAGCTTCGTTTTCTTCATACATTGGAGCTGTTATTAAAAATTCTGAATATATATAGTCAAAGTCTATATTTTCCTCATTAAATTTTAGTGATATACTTGGAAGATTAGTAAATTTAATTATATAACTTTTTTCATATAGCCATGTTTCGATATTTATTTCAAATTCTTTATCATAACTTAAAACTTCAGATATTTCTATTTGTTTTTTAAATTCTTTATCTTGTATTTTTGATTTTATATTATAATCAGAATTTATTTCAATATTTAATTTTTCTTCTTTGTTTTCATCTAATTTTATTGGTAAATAATATGTACTTGTTGCAAAATCATAGTTCAAGCTAATGCCATTAATCGATATCCCACTAATTATATGCTTTTCAGTTTTTTTACCATTTATGATATTCTTAAATACTTCTACATATCCATTATATCTAAATACTGCTAATAGTAACATCAATAAGATTAATATTAGAAGAATAAGTAATATATTTTTAAAAATATTCTTTTTCTTACTAATCATTTTTACTTATTACCCTTTCCTAATATTTTCCTTATAATTGCTTTAAAATTTAATATTATATTCATATACCATAGATTATTATAAACTATAAAAGCTTCTTTCCATGTTTCGTTTCTTAACATATTTCTACATTTAAAAATGTTTAGCTTCTGTAATGTAGTCAATTTATCATCTTTTTCAACATATTCTGCTGTTCCGAATGTATCATTAAATACCATACTATAATATGCCTCAATTAATTCTTTACTAGGATTTTTCTTTATATTTCTTATTAATCCATATACATATCCCTTTGTTTCTTTAGCTTCATATGGATGATATTTCATATATTCATTAATTATTTTTGCTCCTTCTAACATTCCATCTTGCATAGGTTTTATATATTCATTAACTATTTTTGTTTCTTCTTCTTTTGCTCTTCTTATTGCTTTTCCATCTTTATATCCTATAACACTTCCTGTACCTGGATTATATATCCATTCTAGAAGTGTTATCATACTTGCTACTTCATTATCTCTAATATTTTTATCATCTAAATAACTAATTTTATATGTATTTCTTGGTTGTAAATTATAAAAATCGTATAATGTTAAATAATACCCTCCTATTTTTTTATTTGTAAATATATAGGCTAAATTATCTTGAATAGTTCCTCGCCATCCTATATCTACCATAAATAATGGATTTTCATTATTCGTAATTCCTTTTGATTTTTCAAAATATTCTAATAATTCATCTTTCTTCTTTTTTAATTCTTCATTTACTTTCTTTAAAAATTCCTCATCTAAAAATAGTTCTTGTACTCTAACATCAAACCAAGGACATAATATTTTTTCCTCTATATCAATACCATATTTATCAATATATTTTTTGAATGGCTCTATCTCTACTGCTAAAGTTTTAAATAATGCTTTCATACTTTGTTCTCTATATTGTGACCATAATCTTAATAATTCTGGTATAGAAAACTCTTTTAATGATGCTGAAAATGTCCCCATTCTA
>CALXZC010000003.1 GCA_944393135.1 uncultured Clostridia bacterium
TGATTTTATCATAAATTAAATACATTTTATTTTTGTTTTTCTAGAAATTAAAGTGATTTTGTGGTATTATAATAATGTGTGGAGGTAAAAATATGACAATAAGAGAAACAATAAGAAAAGGAATGATAATATTAAAAAATAACAATGTAACTGAGCCAAATATAAAAGCTAGAATGATTATGCAATATGTGTTAAATAAGCCAAGAGAATATTTAATGATATATGATGATGAAATATTAAAATTAAGACAAGAAGTAAATTATTTTAAAGCAATAAAAAAACTATGCCAAGGGATACCTTTGCAACATATAACAAATATGCAAGAATTCATGAAAATGAGATTTTATGTAGATGAAAATGTGTTAATACCAAGGCAAGATACAGAGATATTAGTAGAAGAAGTAATTAAAATAGCTAAAAAAATAAATGCAAAAAAAATTTTAGACTTATGTACTGGAAGTGGAGCAATAGCAGTGGCACTCGCTAAATATATAAAAAATAGTGAAATAACAGCAGTAGATATTTCAAAAAATGCTTTAAATATAGCAAAATTAAATGCTAAAAATAATGAAGTTGAGGAAAAAATAACATTTATACAATCAGATTTATTTAAAAACGTAAAAAAAGAAAAATATGATATTATAGTATCAAACCCTCCATATATAAAAAAAGATATTTTAAAAAAGCTAGATAGAGAAGTACAAAAAGAACCTGAAATAGCACTAGATGGCGGTTATGATGGACTTGATTTTTATAGAAAGATAATAAATATGGCAGATGAATATTTAAAATTCCACGGATATTTATGTTTTGAAATAGGGTATGACCAAAAAGAAGAGGTGGAAGAACTAATAAAAGAACAAGGAAAATATATAGAAACTTATTGTAAAAAAGACTTATGTGATAATGATAGAATAGTAGTAACAAAATTAAATTAAAAAGGAAGGATAAATTATGTCTTTTTCTTCAGAAGTAAAACAAGAATTAAATAAAAATAGTAAATTAGTAAATAAGGAACAAGTAAAAAATGAATTAATAGGATATTTAATTTCTGGAAATATAGAAGTAAGTAAAAGAGGAAAAATAAAGTTTTCAACAGAGAGTGACTATAATATTAATAGATTTTCTAAATTACTTGCAAACTTAAATATAAACCATGATATAGAAATAATAGGAAAGAATTTTATAGTGAAATTGAACAAAAAAGAAATCACTGACTTAGTTGATATAGAAAATAATCTAATATATTTAAAAGAAAAATATATAGACCAATTAAAAAATGAAAATTTAAAAGCAATAATAAGAGGAGTATTTATGGGATCAGGCTCAATCAATGACCCTAATAAAAAATATCATCTAGAAATTAGTTTTAATACAGAAGAAAATGTAAATAAAATAATATCTATTTTAAAAATATTAGATATAAATACAAAAAAGATGATAATAGAAAATAAAAAATCCTTATATATAAAAGAAGGAGAAGAGATATCAAAATTCTTAGCATTAATAGGAGCAGCAAAAGCTGTAATGGATTTTGAAGAAATACGTATACAAAAAGAAATGAGAGGGAAAGTAAATAGATTAGTAAATTGTGAAACAGCAAACTTAAACAAAACAATAAATGCTTCAATAGAACAAATAGCAGCGATAAAAAAATTAAAAGAAAAAGGAAAATTTAGTAATTTAAGTGATAACTTAAAGGAAATTGCAAATCTAAGAATAGAAAATCCAGATATGTCATTATCTGATTTAGGGAAAAAACTAAATAAACCACTTGGAAAATCAGGTGTAAATTATAGATTAAAAAAAATAATGGAGTTAGCAGATGAAGAATAATTTTGGAATATATATACACATCCCATTTTGTGTCAGAAAATGCTATTATTGTGATTTTATATCATTTTCTAATAAAGATGAATTAATAGAAAAGTATATAAACGCATTAAAAAAAGAGATAGAAGAATTTAACTTTAGTGTGTATAATACTACAACTATATATATTGGAGGAGGTACACCATCATACTTAGAAGCAAAATATATAGAAGAAATATTAAACTTAATAAAGAAAAAATTAGAAAAAAATAAAACAAACTGGGAAGATATAGAAATTACAATAGAATTAAACCCAGGAACAGTTACAGAAGAAAAATTAAAGATATATAAAGAAATCGGAATAAATAGATTAAGTATAGGACTTCAAAGTACAAATGATAAATTATTAAAAGAAATTGGAAGAATTCATACATATAAGGAGTTTTTAGATACATATAATTTAGCCAAAAAAATAGGATTTAATAATATAAATGTAGACTTAATGATAGCACTTCCAAACCAATCAATTAAAGATATAAAGGAAAGTCTAGAAAAAATAGTTGAGTTAAATCCAAACCATGTAAGTGTATATTCTCTAATAGTAGAAGAAGGAACGCCATTTTCTAAATGGTTAGAAGAAGGAAAAATAAAACTTCCATCAGATGAAGAAGAAAGAAGGATGTACTGGTATGTCAAAAACTTTTTAGAGCTTCATGAATATAATCATTATGAAATATCTAATTTTGCAAAAAAGGAAAAAGAAGCAAAGCACAATTTAAACTGTTGGAACCAAGAAGAATATATAGGTTTTGGGTTAGCAGCACATTCATATATAAATAAAATAAGATTTTGTAATACAAATAATTTAGAAAAATATATAGAAAACAATGAAAGAGAAATTGAAGAAAAACAAACAGAAGATGATGAAAAAAAAGAATTTATGATGTTAGGCTTTAGGAAAATAGATGGCATAAAAATATCAGAGTTCAAGAAAAAGTTTGGAGAAAATCCTTTGTTTTTATATAGAAAAGAACTTAATAAATTGGCAAAAGAAAACTTAATAGAGGTAGATTTAGATAATATTAGGTTAACATCTAAAGGAATAGATTTAGCAAATTTAGTATTTGAAGAATTCATATAAAAAAGAAAAAATGTTCGTAAAAACTATTGACTTTTTTAAAAAAAGGAAGTAGAATAAAGACGAACATTTTTTTGAAGCGGAGGAATTATTATGATATCTACTTTACATATAAAAAATATAGGAATAATAGAAGATTTAAATATAGATTTTAACAAAGGATTAAATGTTTTAACAGGGGAGACAGGAGCTGGAAAAACACTTATTATAGATAGTCTAGAAATAATATCAGGAGGTAGATTTTCTAAGGAAATGATAAGAAGAGGAGCTTCTAATTCTTTTGTAGAACTTTGCATGTATGTACCGAATTCAGAAAAATCAGAAGATGGAAATATAATAGTTTCAAGAGAAATAAATAGTAGTGGAAAAAACATGTGTAAAATAAACGGAAGAATGGTAACAGTTAATGAATTAAGAGATTTTATGAGAGAATTTATAGAAATACATGGGCAAAACGATAATCAAAGTCTATTAGATAGCAAAAGGCATTTAATATATTTAGATAGTTATTCAGGAGAAAAGCTAACAAGCATAAAGGAAAAGTATATAAATTATTATAATGAGTATAAAAATATACAAAAAGAGCTAAAAGAAAATTTTGGAGATGAAAAAGAAAAACAAAGAAAAATTGATTTACTGCAATATCAAATAAATGAAATAGAGGAAGCAAACCTAAGACTAAATGAGGAAAATGAACTAGAAGAACAAAGAAAACACATGCAAAATTCAGAAAAAATATCAGAAAGCTTAAATATGGCAAATAACTTAATTGAAGAAAATGGTATAGATAATATCAGTATGGCAATAAGAGCTTTAGAAAAAATAGAAAATATAGATAAAAAATATGAAACAGCATCAAACAACTTAAAAAATATTTATTATGAATTACAAGAGATTGCAAGAGATATAAGCTCATATAAAGATGATAGCTATTTTGATGAAGAACAAAGAGATTACATAGAAGAAAGATTAGATTTAATTCATTCTTTGAAAAGAAAATATGGAAATACAATAGAAGAAATACTACAATATAAAACAGATATAAAAGAAGAATTGGAAAAAATAGAAAATTTAGAAGAATATAATAATAATTTAAGAAAGCAAAAAGAAGAATTAGAAGAAAAATTAAACTTATTAGCTGAAAAAATGCACGAAATAAGAATTAAATATTCAAATAAATTATTAAATGATATTAATAGAGAACTAGAAGAGTTAGAAATGAAAAATGCTAAAATAAATATTAAAGTAGATTATATAGAAGATGAGTTTTTTAAAAACGGAAAAGATATCGTAAAATTTTATATAATCACAAATATAGGAGAAGAAGAAAAAGAATTATCTAAGATTGCATCAGGTGGAGAAATGTCAAGAATAATGCTTGCAATAAAAAAAGTATTAGCAGAATTCGACAATACACCAATACTTGTTTTTGATGAAATAGATACAGGAATTAGTGGAAAGGCAGCAAATAGTGTGGCAAATAAATTAGAAACTATTTCAAAAAAACACCAAGTACTATGTATATCACATTTACCAAATATCGCAGCAATAGCAGATTATAATTATTTTATAAGTAAAAATGTTAAAGAAGATAGAACAAGAACACAGATAAAATTACTTAAAGAAACTGAAGTTATAGAAGAAATAGCTAGAATATCTTCTGGAGAAGTAAATGATGTAACATTAAAATATGCAAGAGAACTAAGAAATAAAAAAGCATCTTAGAATAAATTTCCAAAAATAGGTTAGAATACTAAAAATATATAATATTATTTAGGAGGCATTTATGAAAGAATTTTTAAAAATAGAAAATATACAAAGTTTGGAAATTTTAGATTCTAGAGGTAATCCTACTATACAAGTTGAAATTCTTACTGAAAATGGATATATTGGAAAAGCATCAGTACCATCTGGAGCATCTACTGGAAGTTTTGAAGCTGTAGAATTAAGAGACGGGGATAAAACAAGATATTTAGGAAAAGGAGTGGAAAAAGCAGTAGAAAATGTCAATAAAAAGATATCTAAAAAAATAATTGGAATGAATGTATTTGACCAAAGAACGATAGATGAAGAAATGATAAGGTTAGATGATACACCAAATAAATCAAACTTAGGAGCAAATGCAATACTTGGAGTATCTTTAGCAGTAGCAAAAGCTGCAGCAGAAGCTTTAGGAATAGAACTATATCGTTATATTGGGGGAATTTATGGAAATAAATTACCTGTTCCTATGATGAACATTCTAAATGGAGGAAAACATTCAGATAATAATTTAAGTATTCAAGAATTTATGATAATACCAATAGGAGAGATTACATTTTCTGAAAGACTACGTAGAGGCGCAGAAATTTATCATACTCTAAAAAAAGTATTGAAGGAAAAAGGACTAAATGTAGGAGTTGGCGATGAAGGAGGATTTTCACCTAATTTAGATAGTGAAGAACAAGCTTTAGATATCATAATAGAAGCAATTAAAAAGGCTGGATATGAGCCTGGAAAAGAAATAATGTTAGCATTAGATTTAGCAAGCACAGAAATGTATGATGCAGCAAAGAAAATTAACAAAAACGGTTATTATTTTTGGAAAACAAAAGAATTTAAAGAAAAAGAAAAAATGATTGATTATATTGTATCATTATGCGAAAAATATCCAATATATTCAATAGAAGATGGATTAGCAGAAGAAGATTGGGAAGCTTGGAAAGTTTTAACTAAAAAAATAGGAAATAAAGTGCAATTAGTTGGAGATGATTTATTTGTTACAAATCCAAAGAGATTAAGGAGGGGAATTGAAGAAAATGTAGCAAATAGTATTTTAATAAAACCAAATCAAATAGGCACATTAACGGAAACTTTAGAAACAATAAAACTTGCAAAAGAAAATGGATATAGAACAATTATTTCACATCGTTCGGGAGAAACAGAAGATACTACAATAGCAGACGTTGCAGTAGGAGTAAATGCAGGACAAATAAAAATAGGAGCGCCATGTAGAACAGACAGAGTAGCAAAGTATAATAGATTATTATATATAGAAAATGAATTATAAATTTAAGGTTAAAAAAGATTATATATTTTTATATAACGTAAAATGTATAATCTTTTTATTGCAAAAAAGAAAAAGTTGTGATATAAAATATAATAAATAAAAGCAAATTGAAAAGAGGTGAATTCATGATAAAGGCTTACGCAAAATCTGATATTGGAAAAGTAAGAGAAATAAATGAAGACGCTTTTTATGCATCTGATTCCTTAGATGAAGTACAATTATATATGTTAGCTGACGGAATGGGAGGTTATAAAGGTGGAGAAATTGCAAGTAAGCTTGCAATACAATCTGCAAAAAACTATATAGAAAATAATTTTCAACAAATAGAAAAAGATAAGGACAGTATAATACAATTAGTTGGAAGTAGTATAGAATATGCTAATATGATAGTATATGAAAAATCAAAAGAAAATAAAGAATTAGAAGGAATGGGTACTACTTTAGACGTGTGTTTAATATATAATAATAGAGTGTTTATTGGACATGTTGGAGACAGTAGAGTATATCGTATAAGAAAAGAATTTATGCGAAAATTAACACAAGACCATAGTTATGTTCAAAAATTAGTAAAAGATGGAACAATAACTAAAGAAGAAGCAGTACATCATCCACAAAAAAATATGTTAATGAAGGCATTAGGATGTAATGCTTTTGTAGAACCAGATGTTATGGTAAAAGGATTTTTAAAAGATGATATATTAATTATGAATTCAGATGGATTAACTAATCTAGTATCACAAGAGGAAATATTTAAAGAAGCAAAAAAGAATATAGAACAAGCACCAAAAGAATTAGTAAAACTTGCAAATAACAATGGTGGATATGACAACATAACTGTAATTGTAATAAAGAATATATAACGTTCTACAAATTAAACATTTGTTAAGGAGAGATAAATTATGAATTTAGAAGGTAAGCTATTAGGAAATCGATATGAAATTATCGAAAAAATTGGAAATGGTGGAATGGCTACTGTATACAAAGCAACAGATATAATCTTAAAAAGAAATGTTGCTGTAAAAATCCTTAGAGATGAATTTACAACTGATGAAGAATTCATAAAAAGGTTTGAAGTAGAAGCACAATCAGCTGCAAGACTAACACATCCTAATATTGTATCTATTTATGATGTAGGGGTAGAAGATAATTTACATTATATAGTAATGGAACTAATACAAGGAAAAACTTTAAAAGAAATAATACTAGAAGAAAAAGGTCCACTTCCTTGGAAATGGTCAGTAAATGTAGCAATACAAATATCATCTGCATTAGAAACAGCACATAGAAATAATATTGTACATAGAGATATAAAACCACATAATATAATAATAACAGAAGATGGAATAGCAAAAGTAACAGACTTTGGTATAGCAAAAGCAGTTTCAAACTCAACAATAACAGCATTTGGAACAACGATAGGCTCAGTGCATTATTTCTCACCAGAACATGCAAGAGGAGGATTTACTGATGCAAAATCAGATTTATATTCATTAGGAGTTGTCCTATATGAAATGGTAACAGGAAAAGTGCCATTTGATGCAGATACACCAGTATCAGTAGCATTAAAACATATGCAAGAAAAACCAAAGGAACCAATAGAAGTAAATCCAAATGTACCTGTAGCAGTAAATAAAATAATAATGAAAGCTCTTCAAAAAGATACAACATTAAGATATCAAACAGCAACAGAAATGTTAGATGACTTGAGAAAAGCACTAAAAAATCCAGATGGAGATTTTGTAGATGACAGCGAATATGATCCAACAGCAAAAACTCAAGTATTACATACAGAAATGTACAATAATTCTAGGGGTAATAATGAAACCGCTAGAAAAAAAGAAGGAAAGTTCAAAACTTTCATAAAAAAACATAAAAAGTTGAGTATATTTCTTGGGTTAATAATATTATTTGCACTAAGTTTAGGGGGAACAATATTAGCATTAAATTTAACAAATCCTCCAGAAGTAGATATGCCAAAAGTAGTAGGACTATCTGAGGAAGAAGCAAAGCAAGAAGTAGAAAATGCAAAACTGGTATTTGAAGTATCAAGTGAAGAATATAACAAAGATGTTCCAGAAGGATATGTAATTTCACAAAAAGCAGAAGCAGACATAGGAGATTTTACAACCATGCCAGCAGATAGAAAGGTAAAAGAAGGAAGTAAAATACTAGTTATAGTAAGTAAAGGGCAAGAAAAAACAACAGTACCTAATGTAGAAGGAAAAGAAAAAGATGAAGCAATAAAGATGTTAAAAGATGCAAAATTGGAAGCAGAAGTTATTGAAGAGACAAGTAAGACTGTAGAAGAAGGATATGTAATAAGCCAAGAAACAGAGCCAGATACAGAAGCATTTGCAGGAGATACCGTAAAAATACATGTAAGTACAGGAACAGGAATAAGAGAGGTAACAGTAATTAGTGTAATTGGTCAAGACGAAGCAACAGCAAAATCAAACTTAGAAAACTTAGGATTGAAAGTAAATATTACTTATCAGGATGCAACATCTGACAATGGAAAAGTTACTAAACAAAGTATTGATGCAAACAAAGTTGTAGATGAAGGAACAACAATTACATTAACGGTAAACAAAGTAGCGGAAAATAAAGATATAGAAGTAAATGTAAATGTCAAAAAATTAGTAGAAAGTTATTTCTCAGAGCAAAGTGATGAAACAGAAGGAAATAGTAATAAAAATGTAAATGTAAAAGTAAATAATGAAACAAGAACAGTAAGTAGTTCAACAGAAAACTGCTCAGTAACACTTTCAGGAAAAGATGGACAGTCATTAGAAATAAAGGTATCAATTACAGATCCAAGCAATGGAAATCAAATTTATAGTTCAAGTAAAACAGTTACATTAGGCTCAGAGACATCAATTACATTTTAAGTTAGAAAAATAGAAGGAAAAGAAATGAAAATTTTTAGTCCTTCTATTTTTATGTAATGAAAATATTAAAGTTGGGAAAAATCATTACGAAAAAGTTCCGAAAACGGAAAAAATTCGTAATGGTATTAATAAATGATTATTTAATATTTTTAGGATTTAAAACTTAATATTAAGAATTGCTAATTTATAATTTTTAATATATAATATAAATAGTATCTGTCCCAGATGCGACAGAAAATAGGCATGGGGACAGTCCCTACTGAGACATTTTGTAGGCATGGGGACTGTCCCCAATGACCCAGTGAGACATGGAGGTTTTTATGAGAGGTATTATTATTGAGAATATTTCTAACTTATATAGGGTGAAGATAATAGAAAAAAATGGTGATGCTAAAGGAAAGATTTATGAAGCTAATGCAAGAGGAAGGTTCAAAAAAGATGATATTACTCCTGTTGTGGGGGATTTTGTAGAATGTGAGCTTGTTAAAGAGGATAAAGAAAAAGATAGAGTTAGCATAGATAAAATCTTGAATAGAAAAGTATATATAAAAAGACCAAAGCTTGCAAATATTAATAAAATAGTCTTAGTAGTCTCTAGTAAACATCCTAAACCTGATTTACTTATGCTTGATAAACAACTAGCTTTTGTAGAATTTTTAGGAATAGAGCCACTGATTGTACTAAATAAAATAGATTTAGATAAAAATGAGCTTTTTAAAGAAATAAAAAGAGTTTATCAAAAAGTAGGATATAAAGTTATAGAGACAGAAGCAAAAGAAGGTAAAGGAATAGATGGTTTAATGAAGGAAATGTATGGATATACAAATGCATTTTCTGGAAATTCTGGTGTTGGAAAATCTACTTTGATAAATGCAATATTTAAAGAAGATATAACACAAGAAGGGGAAATAAGTAAAAAAAGTAAGAGAGGTAAAAATACAACGACATCTACTAAATTATATGAAATAAATAATAAAACATTTATAGCTGATACACCGGGATTTTCAACTTTTGATATTTCAGAAATTGAAAGCAAAGATTTAGCAAAGTATTTTAAAGAATTTAAAGAACATATACCAGAATGTGAATTTATTGGTTGTACACATATAAAAGAAGAAAATTGCGGCATAAAAAATGCTATAAAAGAAGGGAAAATCGAACAAGAAAGATATGATAGGTTTTGTAAAATTTATCAAGAATTAAAGCAAAGAGAGGAGAGAAAAAAATGGTAGAAATATCAACTTCAATACTTTCTATGAAAAAAGGAGAAGAAAATAAAACAATACTTGCATTAGAAACTAGCAAAACTGATTATTTCCATATAGATGTTATGGATGGTAAATTTGTTCAAAATAATACATATAATAAAATGCTTGAGTATAGTTCATATATAAAAAGAATATCTAATTTACCATTAGATGTGCATTTAATGGTTGAAGATGTAAAACATGCAATAGATGATTTCTTAGCAGTCGAGCCTAATATAATAACATTTCATTTAGAAGCTTGTAAAACCAAAGAAGAGGTATTTGAAATAATAAAGTACATAAAGGAAAATAATTGTAAAGTAGGTATATCAATAAAGCCAGATACTAAAATAGAGGATGTATATGAATTTTTACCATATATTCATATGTGTTTAATAATGACAGTAGAACCAGGAAAGGGTGGACAAAGTTTAATATTAGAGACTTTAGAGAAGATAAAAGAATTAAAAAGATATATAGAAGAAAATAAAATAGAAATAGATATTGAAGCAGATGGTGGAATTAATTTAGCTACTGTAGAAGATGTAAAAAAAGCAGGAGCAAATATATTGGTTGCAGGAACAGCTATATTAATGGCAAAAGATTATAAAATAATTATAGATGAATTAAAAAAAGAATAGAACTTAAAAAATTCTATTCTTTTAATATGTTATTTATCTTCTTTCTTTTTATTTTTATCTTTTTTTGTTTTTTCAGATTTAGGTTCATTAGTTTTCTTTGTATCACTTGAAATTTCTTTATTTCTAGTAAAAGGTAAAATACCACTTATTAAAATACCAAGTCCTAATATTGCTACTACTATACTAATAATTCTTCCAACGAAAGGAATTAAGCAAACTAGCCATAAAACAATAGCTGTTAGTATTAAAATACCTAATTTGCCAACTGTTTTTTCAACCTTAAGTTTTTTACAGATTAAATTATTGATAGCAATTACAAATATTGAAGAACTGATAATACAAGCTAGTAATAACATTAAAAGACTAAGTCCTGCAATAGTTGAAGTTATTCCTAGTAATATTAAAATTACAAATGCGATTATTAATAAAATTGGTGTTAAAATTCCCAATCCAATCGTTGATGGTAGTTTTTTAGTAAGTATTCTATTAGTACGGTCTAAAAATTTAGGTGCAAGCCATAAGCATAAAAGCCAAACAATCACAACAGTAACTAAAAATTTACCAAGTGATAATATATAAGATTGAATTGATATAGATGAATTTTCAACCTTTGTAAAATTAACATTTCCTGCAACAACTCCATCAGGAATTGAAATTTCTTGAGTGGCAGAATAGTTTAAATCTCCACTAATTGAAGCCTTTGTTGCAATAGTATCTTCTTCTGAAGTATTTACTTGAATATTATTTGTTTTTAGGTATACATTTCTTCCTATCATTCCAGATAAAGTAAAATCTTTAGAAATAGCTCTTACATCACGGGCAATATAACCACTAATCTGAATATTATTTGAATATGCATATAAATCGTACATTGAACCACCTACAGTAATATTTGGTGATACTGCAAATAAATTACCGAAAATATAGCTACCTGGTTGAATATTAATATTATTTGCATAAATAAAAGCATCTCCACCTATTTGTGAATAAATATTAACTGTATTTGCAAAAACAAATAGATTTCCATCTATAATATAATCAATAGTAACATCATCACCAGTTAAATAAACATCACCTTGTTTATAATTTTCCATACTAGTAGCATTTTGAGCAGCTTGATTTTCAGCTCCTTGAATTATTTCTTCTTGTGTCGTTGTATATCCTTCAGCTTCATTATCTTCAGCTCTAACTATTGGAAGAGATAGAGATAAAATAATTACTGCAAGCAATACAACTATTTTAAATTTGCTTTTTAACATTAAAATCCCTCCTATATTTATTTAATTCTATGTAAAAAATATATAACTTTATTATAGTTTTGTCAATTAATTTACTATAGAGTTTTGATATTTTTAAGAAAAATAAGGGAATTATTGCTTGCAAGAAATTTAAATTATGTGATATATATAAAACAAAGACTTTAATTTAAAGGGGAATTTTAATGAATAAAAAAATTTTAATAATCATAATCACAGTTGTATTTATCTTAATATTTACAGCAATAGCCTTATTTATTAATAAAGACAAAGAAAAACATATAATTTTACTATTGGATATGTTCCAAATGATATTAAGGTAGAAAATAAAGTAGAAAATGTAATAGTTAATAAAAGGTTAAATCAAAAGCCAGAAAATGTTAAGATAGAAGTTGATAAAAGTACAATACCACCAGAAAGTGTTACTATAATAATCACAGACAATAATGAAGATCATTATATGTATTGGGAAGATTTTGGATTACAGAAAAAAGTTAATGGTAAATGGGAATATGTAGATTATATAATTGAAGGATTTTCTTGGATTGATGGATGTTATGGCTCATATGATTTAGATGAAAATAATCAACTAATTCAAAAATTAGATATAGAAAAATATCATGGAAAATTGTCTAAAGGAACATATAGAATAGTAAAAATAGTTACTGATGCTAATTATATGGCTAACATTAATATATATTCAGACGAATTTGAAATAAAATAATATAAAAAGAATTAATAAATTTCTATCAGATTTTTATTAATTCTTTTTAAATACTAAGTTTTCAAAGTCTTAAAATGATTACAGAACTTATTAATTGGGCATTCTAGACATTTAGGATGTCTTGCAATACAAGTATTTCTGCCATGCCAAACCAAAAGATGATTTATATCTTTCAAAGCATCTTTTGGAAACAACTTAATTAAATCCTGTTCAATTTTTTCAGGCTCTTTTTTATTAGATAAACCAACTAAATTAGAAATTCTCTTAGCATGAGTATCAACAGCAATACCTTCAGCAATGCCAAAAACTTCAAGCATAATAACATTAGCACTTTTTCTACCAACTCCAGCTAAACTTGTCAATTCTTCCATAGAATGAGGAACCACTCCATTAAAATTCTCTATAACTTGTTTAGCACAAAGTTTAATATTTTTAGCCTTGTTCTTATAAAAACCACAAGGATGTATAATCTTTTCTAGTTCAGAAATATCAATATTTGCAAAATCTTCAATAGACTTACACCTAGAAAAAAGTTCAGGAGTAGTCTTATTAACTCTCTCATCAGTACATTGAGCAGAAAGCATAACAGCAACAACTAACTGAAAAGGAGTTTCAAAATCCAAACTACAAGTAGCATCAGGATAAGCATTTTTTAATAAATTAACTAATTCTTTTGCATCATTTTTATTCATCTCATATCACCTACAAAATCTTATTTATAGTATTTTACAAGAAAAAACAAAATTCGTCAAATAAAGAAAATTAGGAACAAATAAAATAAAAAAAACATATGATATACAAAAACAAAGGGGAGGAATTTAACATGGGACGATTTTTAAAGAAAACTTTAGCAGTATGTTTAATAGGTTTAGGATTAGGGATTTTACTTGTTTTATTGCTTCCCATAAGTGGATGGTTATTTATAATAGGTTTAACTGTAGTTTGCGTTGGATTAATGTGGCTTGCTTGTTAAAAAAGATAGGAGGGATACATATGACTATTGTGGTAAAAAAAGTACCTAAATTTTTAAGAGGATTTGTAAAATTTATATTTAGAATAAAAGATTAAAAATAAAAAGAGCTTTAAAAAACTAAGCTCTTTTTACTTTTCCATTTTTCAAACATTTAGCACATACATGAATTCTTTTAACTTCACCATTTATTTCAGCCTTAACAGTTCTTAAATTTGGTTTCCAAGTACGTGGTGATCTTTTACTTATATGAGAACGAGTAATGCTAAGTTGTTTTCCGTGACTAGGTTGTTTATCACAAATTTCACATCTTGCCATTATCAAATGCACCTCCTAAAATTTCATAAATAAATTGACTGTATCTAAGTTTATCATAAAAATAAAAAAAAAACAAGTATTTTTTGAAAAATATCTAGAAATTCACTTGCAAAATAGGAAAAATGTGGTATAATAATTAAGCCATAGGAAAAAGAAAGGATTGAAGGAAATGAAATGTAAATTAGAAAAAACAGAGAATGCAAATGAAGTAAAATTTGAAATAACAGTAGAAGCTGAAAAATTTGAAGAAGCAACAAAAAAAGTATATTTCAAAAGTGCTAAATATTTTAATATACCAGGATTTAGAAAAGGAAAAGCACCAATGCAAATAGTAGAAAAATATTATGGGAAAGAAATATTCTATGAAGATGCATTTAACGAAGTAGCACAAACAGCTTTAGAAGAAGCAGTAACAGAAAATAAAGTAGAAGTAGTATCAAGACCAGAAGTAGATATAAAACAAATGGAAAAAGGAAAAGATTTAATATTCACAGTAGTAATGCAAACAAAACCAGAAGCAGAACTTGGAAAATATAAAGGTATAGAAATACCAAAAATTGAGTATAATGTATCAGACGAAGATATAAATCATGAATTAGAACATATGCAAGAACATAATAGTAGATTAATATCAATAGATGATAGAGCAGTAGAAAAAGGAGATACAGTAAATATAGACTTTGAAGGATTTGTAGAAGGAAAAGCCTTTGAAGGAGGAAAGGCAGAGAAATATGACATAGAAATAGGAAGCAATACATTTATACCAGGATTTGAAGATGGCGTAATCGGAATGAAAATAGATGAAGAAAAAGACATAGATGTAAAATTCCCAAAAGAATATTTCTCAAAAGAATTAGCAGGAAAAGACGCAATGTTCAAAGTAAAATTACATGAAATAAAGAAAAAAGAATTACCAAAACTAGATGACGAATTTGCAAAAGATGTAAGTGAATTTGATACATTAGAAGAACTAAAAGCAGACATAAAGAAAAAATTAGAAAAACAAAATGCAGATAGAACAAAATACGAAACAGAAGAAGCAGTAATAAAAGCACTTTGTGAAAATACTAAAATAGATATACCATCAGGAATGATAGAAACAGAAGTAGATAATATGTTAAAAGACTTTGAAAATCGTCTATCATATCAAGGATTAAAGATGGAACAATACTTAAAAATGTTAGGTAAAACTAAAGAAGAAATAAGAAAAGAATACGAACCTCAAGCAATCGAAGGAATAAAATCAAAATTAGCAATCGAAGCAGTAGTAAAAGCAGAAAAAATAGAAGCAACAGAAAAAGAAGTAGAAGATAAAATAAAAGAAATGGCTAAAAATTACGGAAAAGAAAATGACGAAGCATTCTTAAAAAATGAAAATGTAAGAAACTATCTAAAAGAAGGAATTGAATCAGAAAAAGCAATGGAATTCTTAATAAAAAATGCAAAAATAAAGAAATAATAAAATGCTGGGGGATAAAATCATTAGTAAAATTTTAGCCCCAGCTTTTTTGTAATAAACAGCTATTTGTAATATATATAAAAATATAAAACATTGGGAAGGTCTGTCCCAAATGCGACAAAATATAGGCATGGGGACAGTCCCCATGCGACATTAAAGGAGGAAAATAAAATGTTAGAAAAAAATAGTCTAGTACCTTATGTAATTGAGCAAACTAGTAAAGGAGAAAGGTCTTATGATATCTTTTCAAGATTATTAAAAGATAGAATTATATTTTTAGGAGAAGATGTTAATCCTACAACATCAAGTTTAGTAATAGCACAACTATTATTCTTAGAATCAGAAGATCCAGATAAAGAAATTAGTTTATATATTAATTCACCAGGTGGTTCTATTACAGATGGAATGGGAATTATAGATACTATGAATTATATAACATGCCCAGTATCAACAATTTGTATTGGTATGGCGGCTAGTATGGGAGCAGCCCTTTTAGCAGCAGGAGAAAAAGGAAAAAGATTTGCAACACCTAATGCTGAAATATTAATACACCAGCCATTAATTGGTGGTGGAGGACTTTCTGGTCAAGCAACAGAAATCAAAATACATGCAGACCATTTAGTAAAAACAAGAGAAAAATTAAATAAATTTTTAAGTGAAAGAACAGGTCAAACAGTAGAACAAATACAAAAAGATACAGAAAGAGATAATTATATGACAGCAGAAGAAGCATTAAAATATGGATTAATAGATGGAATTATGGACAAAAGAAAATAAAAGTTAATTTATGTAAGAGGAGGAATTATGGCAAGAAACGATAAACCAAAAAGTGTAAGATGTTCTTTTTGTGGTAAAGCACAAGAAAATGTAAGAAAAATTGTAGCAGGACCAGGAGTATATATTTGTGATGAGTGTGTAGAATTATGTAATAGTATAATAGAAGCCGAATTATATGATGATGAAAAATCTGGATATACATTAAATGAGTTAAATAATTTACCAACTCCACAAGAAATAAAAGATATATTGGATGATTATGTAATAGGACAAGATGAAGCAAAAAGAACTTTATCAGTGGCTGTATATAACCATTATAAAAGAATTGCACATGAAGAGACCAACAAAAAAGATGATGATGTAGAAATACAGAAAAGTAATATTTTATTGTTAGGACCAACAGGTTGTGGAAAAACTTTGCTTGCAAGAACATTAGCCAAAATTTTAAGAGTACCATTTACAATAGCAGATGCAACAACTCTAACAGAGGCAGGGTATGTTGGAGAAGATGTGGAAAATATACTTTTAAAATTAATTCAAGCAGCAGATGGTGATATTGAAAAAGCAGAAAAAGGAATTATTTATATAGATGAAATAGATAAAATTGCAAGAAAATCAGAAAATGTTTCTATAACAAGAGATGTAAGTGGCGAAGGAGTGCAACAAGCACTACTTAAAATAATAGAAGGAACAGTGGCATCAGTTCCACCACAAGGAGGAAGAAAACATCCTAATCAGGAACTAATTCAAATAAATACGGAGAATATATTAATTATTTGTGGAGGAGCTTTTGAAGGTTTAGAAAATATAATCAAAGAAAGAACTGGAGAAAAAGAAATAGGATTTGGAAAAAGAGTTCAAACTAAAAAAGAAGTTGACAAATATGAAGTATTTAAAGAATTATTGCCTCAAGATTTACTAAAATTTGGACTAATTCCAGAATTTATAGGAAGATTACCTATTGTTGCAACATTAAGAGATTTAGATAAAGAAACATTAGTAAAAATACTACAAGAACCTAAAAATTCTTTAGTAAAACAATATCAAAAATTATTTGAAATAGATGGTGTAGAACTTGTATTTGAAAAAGAAGCTTTGGAAGCGATTGTTGATAAAGCCATTGAAAGAAAAACAGGGGCAAGAGGACTTCGTTCTATTATAGAAGAAATAATGAGAGATATCATGTTTGATATTCCTTCTAAACCTAATATTGAAAAATGTATAATAACAAAAGAAACAGTTTTAGGAACACAAGGTCCTAAAGTAATAGAAGGGAAAGAAGAAAATATAAAAAAACCAATAATAAAAAAGAAAAGACAAACACCACAAAAAGATGAAAAAGAAACTGCGTAAATAGTAAAAGGCTTCTGAAAAGAGGCCTTCTTATTTTTATTGTAATATTTTTAAAATTATGATATTATGTAAAAGTAAAAAATGAGGAGAGAAAAATGCCAGTAGAAAAAAATCAAGAATATATAGTAGATATAATAGATAATGGATTTGAAGGAGAAGGAATTGCAAAAATTAAAGACTTTACAATTTTTATACCAAACTGTATAAAAGGCGAAAAAGTAAAAATATTAATTGTAAAAGTTTTAAAATCACATGCTTTTGGAAAAATAATAGAAATACTAAAAACTTCAGAGTATAGAGTAGACAGTGACTGTTTAACATATAAGCGTTGTGGAGGTTGTGATTTAAGACATATAAAATATGAGGAAACGCTAAAAATGAAACAAAATGCAGTTCAAAGTTTAGTAAATAAAACTTTAAAAAACAAAATAAAAGTAGAAGAAACATTAGGAATGGAAAATCCTATGTTTTACAGAAATAAAGCGCAATACCCAGTAGGTCTAGATAAAGAAGGGAAACCAATAATAGGAGTTTTTGCAAATAGAACACATGAAATTATACCTATAGAAGAATGCCTAATTCAAAATAAGGAAAGCCAGAAAATAGCTAAATTTGTTCTAGAGTTTATAAGCAAAAATAGAATTTCCATTTATAATGAAAAAACAAGGAAAGGGCTAATCAGACATATTGTAACAAAAGTAGGAATTAAATCAAATGAAATAATGCTTATAATAGTTATAAATGGAACAAAAATACCAAAAGAAAATGAATTAGTAGAACAAGTAAGAAAAGAATTTAAGAATGTAAAAACAATAATTAAAAATATAAATAAAAAAGTTACCAATGTAATTATGGGGAAAGAAAACGTTAATTTATATGGAAATGGATACATAGTGGATATTTTAGGAGACTATAAATTTAAAATATCGCCATTATCTTTTTATCAAGTAAATCCAATCCAAGCAGAAAAAATATACCAAATAGGAGTAGAAGCAGCCTCTATTTCCAAGAAGGATACAGTATTTGACTTATATTGTGGAATAGGTACAATTTCAATATTTATGGCAAAATATTCTAAAAAAGTATATGGAATAGAAATTGTTGAAGAAGCAATAAAAGATGCAAAAGAAAATGCAAAAATAAATCATATAAATAATACAGAGTTTATTTCAGGAGATGTTGAAAACACATTAGATGAATTAATAAATGGTAAAAAAATTGTTCCAGATGTCATTATGATAGATCCGCCAAGAAAAGGAATAGATAATAAAAGTATAGAAAATATATTAAAAGTTAGTCCTAATAAAATAGTATATATAAGTTGTAATCCAGCAACACTTGTAAGAGACTTAGCAAAGTTAGAAGAAAAATATGATGTTAAAATGATAAAACCAGCAGATATGTTTCCATACAGTAAACATGTAGAAGTCATAACAAGTTTAGAAATAAAGAAAAGTAGGTAAAATATAAACTATATTTAAGAAAGTTGAGGGAAAAAATGTGAAAAAATTAAATATAATACTTGTATACAATAAAAAAGAGGACAAGATACTAATGTGTAAAAGAAAAAAAGACCCATATAAAGGAAAATTCAATTTGGTTGGAGGAAAAGTAGAAAAAGGAGAAGATGAACTACATGCAGCATACAGAGAGCTAAAGGAAGAAACAGGGATAACAAATAATGATATAAAATTAACTCATTTTATGAATTTTCAATATGAAATATCAGATATGGAATTAGAATTATATGTAGGAAAGCTAAATAAAGAAAAGGAATTAGTAGAAGAAATAAACGAGTTATATTGGATAGATAAAAAAGAAAACTTTTTCAATATAGAAAAATATGCAGGAGAAGGAAATATCGGACATATGGTAAAACAAGTAGAATTGTATAGAAATAAACTATTTGAGGGATAAAAAAGTAAAATTTCTAATATGTTAAATATGTTACATATATTAAAAGACAAAAGATGGTTTGATTTATGGTATATATAAACCTTACGGCTATGAAAAAACATTAGCACAAAACGAAAAAAAGTAAAATGAAAATATAAAATAAAGAAGTTATATAGGAAAAGGAAGTAAAAAATTACTTTCTTTTTCGTTAGAATTTGAGATTTTATAAAAAATGTGATATATAATAAATAAAAAACAAAGAAAGAGGAGAAAAATGCAAAGAATAATAGTAAAAGTAGGTTCAGAAGGAATAGATATCAACATATGCTATGGAGAAAAAACAGAACACATATTAACACAAAAAATAGCATTTGAAGAAAATTACAAAAAAGAAAACAAAATAGCAAAAGCAGATATGGAAAAATTATTAGAAAGAATAAAAATATTAAATGTAGTCTACTATGATATACATATTTATGGAACGGGAATATTTGCTAGATTTAAAAAAGAAGAAAAAAATAAACTCATAAAAGAAATTAAAGAAAAAACAAAAAGAGAAATTTATATATTAAATCAAGAAGAAGAAAAACAACTAGAAAAAGAAGGAATAAAATATTTAATAAAAAACAATAAATAAAAAATATTTTAAAAAGTAAAAGTTTCTACAAATTTAGCACAGAAAAGGTGTATAATAAAACAAATGGGATGGTGTGTCCCAGATGCGACATTTTATAGGCATGGGGACAGTCCCTACTGAGACATTTTTGTACTCATAGGGACAGTCCCCAAGCGACACCAAAGCGACATGGAGGAGATTATGGAAGAATTTAAATCAGGTTTTGTAACTTTAATAGGAAGAACAAATGTGGGAAAATCGACTTTAATTAATTTATTAGTTGGAGAAAAGGTTGCGGCTATAGCAAATAAAGTTCAGACTACAAGAACAGCGATTAGAGGAATTGTGAATCGTAAAAACTCACAAATAATTTTTACGGATACGCCAGGAATACATAAACCTAGAACTAAGCTTAATGAAACAATGCTAGATACATCTTTTACAAGTTTAAAAGATGCAGATGTGGTTTTGTTTTTAATAGAAGCAACAAGCGAGGATATAGGTAGAGGCGATAATAGAATATTAGAGAAAATAAAAGAAGCGAATGCAAAAACTATTTTAATTATAAATAAAATTGATTTAGTAAAAAGAGAAAAACTTTTAAAATTGATTGACTTATACAGTAAAGAATATGATTTTGAAGCGGTAATTCCAATATCTGCTACAAATAAAAAATATAAGGAAATAATATTAGAAGAAATAGAAAAGAACCTAAAGCCAGGACCTGCATATTATGATAAGGAAGAGTATACAGACCAAACTATGAGAGAGCTTGCAGAAGAGACTATAAGAGAAAAGGCTTTGAAATTATTACAAGATGAAGTGCCACATGGTATTTATGTTGAAGTTACAAAAATGAAAGAAAGAAAAAATAAAAATGGAGAAGATATTTATGACATAGAAGCAACTATATATTGCTTAAGAAATTCTCATAAGGGTATTATTATAGGTAAGAATGGTGAAATGTTAAAGAGAATAGGAATGTTAGCTAGACTTGATATGGAGGAAAATTTTGGTGTAAAGGTGAATTTAAAAACTTGGGTAAAAGTGAAAGAAGATTGGCAAGATAATAATAGTATAGTGAGTAAATTTAAATTAAAATAAAGGTATAAAAATAACAAAAAACGCAAAAGATAAATTAAAGTTAAAACTTTAGGAAAAGGAAGTGAGCTTATGATAAAGAAAATAGCATGGGATACCTTTAAAAATACGGGAGATATTAATGCTTTTTTAGAATTAAAACAAATAGAAGATATTGAGAAAAATATAATTACAAATAAAGAAAAGGATATAGAAGAAAATGGCAAACCAGAAGATAAGTGGAATAATACTTTCTGAGCATAATATGGGTGATTTTGATAAAATGCTTACAATGTTAACACCTGGTATTGGAAAGATTTCTTGTGTAGCTAAAGGAGCAAGAAGACCTAAAAGCGCTCTTTTAGCTGGCACCCAGATGTTTTGCTTTGGAGAGTATTTAGTATATAAAGGAACAAGTACATATCATATAAATTCGGTAGAGCCGATTGAAATATTTTATAATTTAAGGACAGACTTAGATAAATTAAAGTATGCTGTACACATAAATAAAATAGTACAAGATGTAACACATGAAAATCAGAACTGTTATAATATTTTACAATTATTGCTTAACACCTTATACACAATATCTGAAACTGATAAAGATTTAGATTTTGTTTTGAGTATATTTAAATTACGTCTTTTATGCATTTTAGGGTTTACTCCCAATATAAGAGAATGCGTAAATTGTAAAGAAAATGAAAATCTGGAATTTTTTAGTATAAGAGATGATGGGTTTAAGTGCAAGATGTGTAGTAAACAAGACACATCTGTATTAGAGATGTGTAAAAGCACGAAAAGTGCTATTATGTACACAATTACAGCCCCTGCAAAAAAGTTATATTCATTTAGTATAAAAGACGAAGCGTTAGAAGAATTTAAGTTAATTACAAAAATATATTTTAATCAAAAATTAGAAAAAGATTATAAGTTAGAAGAATTGTTTTAAAAAGCTTGAAAAAAATCGAAATAATAGATATAATAAACATATAACATACAAAGTTTAACTTTAATAGAGAAGGGAGCGATTTTTATGAAAATAAAAATAACAGGAAAGGAACTAAAGATAACAGAAGCTATAAACGATTATGTAGAGAAAAAATTAGAAAGAGTTGATAAATATTTTGAAAATGCAGAAGCTGAAGTTACTTTAAGAACTGAAAGAACAGAACAAATTGCTGAAATTTATGTTACAGCAAATGGAGAAAAGTATAGAGCAGTAACAGAGGATAAAGATATGTATGCTTCTATTGACAAAGATATAGATATATTAGAAGGTCAAATTAGAAAGTCAAAGACTAAAAAAGAAAAAATGATGAGAGAAGGTTCATTAAGAACAATGGAAGTAAATGAAGAAAAACATACAGAAGTTGCAAATGAAATAATTAAAACTTCTTATTACGATATTAAACCAATGCTTCCAGAAGATGCAGTTTTAAAACTACAAGAAAAACCAACACATAACTTTTTAGCTTTTATAAATGTAGAAACAGGAAAGGTAAATGTAATACATAAACTAAAAGATGGTAAAAATTATGGCTTAGTTGAGCCAGAAGAATAGAGCTATAATAAAAAGGTAGGAATTCCTGCCTTCTTATTTTTTATAAGATAAAAAGTAAAAATCTTATTGACATGAAAAATAAGTAATGATACAATACAAACAAATATTTGCAAAGGAAGAAAAAATATGAAATATCTATATAATAAATTAGTAAGAGATAAAATTCCAAATGAAATTAATTGTACAAAAGGAAGAAAAGCCGTATATAGAATTATGGATAATGATGAATATTTAAAAGAATTAAATAGAAAATTATTAGAAGAAGCGCATGAATTTATTGAAGAAAATGATATAGAAGAATTAGCAGATGTAATGGAAGTTATAGAAACTATTACTAAGCTGAAAAATATAAAATGGGAAGAATTAAGAAAAATACAAAATGAGAAGAAAAATAAAAAGGGTAGTTTTAACGAAAAAATATATTTAGAATATGTAGAAGAAGAAAAAAGAAATTTAAAAGAGGAAAAAGAATTAAATAAAGAATTGAGAAAGTAATAGGAAAAGTTAGAGAATTTTATATATTTTAGTTAAATGTATATGATGTAATTATAATTAGCTATTCAAAAAGTACACTAAACAAAAACAGAAAAAATAACAATTTTGTTTAGTACACTAAACAAAATATTGACAAGAACTTAAAACTATGTTATACTAAAAAAGAAAAGAGGGATATTTATGATTATTCGTGAAATATATTTATCTAAGATACGACCATTTTATGAACAAGATTTAATTAAAGTTATAATGGGAATTAGAAGATGTGGAAAATCAGTTCTACTGTTGCAAATAATAGATGAATTAAAAGAAAAAGGAATTGAAGAGAAACAGATTATATATATAAATTTTGAAAATGAAGATTATAATTTCATAAAAAATGATATAGATTTACACAACTATATCAAAGAAAAAATAATTAATAAAGAAAAGTACTATTTATTTTTTGATGAAATTCAAAATGTAAAAGCTTGGGAAAAAGCGATAAATTCTTTTAAATCATCTAAAAATGTATCTATTTTTATAACAGGATCTAATAGTGATTTATTATCTGGAGAATTGGCTACACATTTGGCAGGAAGATATGTAAGCTTTAAAATATATCCGCTTACTTTTAGTGAAGTATGTGAGCTAAAGAATATAAAAGAAAGAAAAGATATTGAAGAAGCTTTTAATGATTATATAACTTGGGGAGGTATGCCACAAAGATTTATGTTGACAGACGAAATGCAAACAAAAACATATTTGTCTGATATCTATGATTCTATAGTGGTAAAAGATATTGTAAAAAGGTTTGGAATAAAAGACTTAGATTTATTTAATAGAATAGTTGAATATATTGTTACAACACCTTCACAAAATTTTTCTGCTGAAAGTTTATCAAATTATTTTGCAAATAAAGACGATAGAGAAGTGTCTAAGGTAACATTATACAATTATTTAGAATATATGACTAAAGCCATGTTAATTAGCAAAGTAGATAGATATGACATAAGAGGTAAAAGGATACTAAGTGGAAAATATAAATATTATTTGACAGATTTAGGGCTAGGTCAAATAAAAAACGTAGGTAAGAGACCACAATTAGGTGCATATTTAGAAAATATTGTTTACAATGAATTAATATCTCGTGGATATGATGTAAAAGTAGGAAATTTAGAAAAAGCAGAAATAGATTTTATAGCAACAAGATTTAAAGAAAAAATATATATTCAAGTTGCCTATATTTTAGCGGACGATACTGTTATAAATAGGGAGTTTGGAGCATATAAAAGTATTGAAGATAATTATCCTAAATATGTTTTAACAATGGACAAATATGATTTTTCACAAGATGGAATTATTCATAAAAATATAATTGATTGGTTATTAGAAAAATAAAAAAGAAAAGGCAGGAAATCAAATCCTGCCTTTATGTATAATAAAAGCAAAACATAACTTCCTACCATAAAAATAGCTAAATTAAAACTATTTCATATTTCTTTCAGCTTCTTCTATCATCTTTTTAACCATTTGTCCACCTATTTTACCAGCGTCTCTAGCTGAAATGTCTCCATTATATCCGTCTTTTAAGTTAACACCAACTTCACTAGCTACTTCATATTTGAATTTATCTAAAGCAGTCATAGCTTCTGGTACTAATTTTTTGTTTGAAGAGTTTGCCATTGTTTTTTCACCTCCTGTAATATTACAACTAGAAAAAACCATTGCTTTTTCTAATACTATCATTCTCAAAAAAATAGAAAAATAAACAGGAAATTTTTACAAAAAAATTATTGATTTTTTAAAACTTTATTTATATAATATTTTTTGACAAAAAAGGAGAAAAAAATATGTATAAATTAATAGCGATAGATTTAGATGGAACAATGCTAAATAGTTATGGAATAGTAAGTGAAGAAACAAAGAAAACAATAAAAAAAGTAGAAGAACAAGGTGTAGAAGTAGTAATAGCATCAGGGAGACCAATAGCATCAATAAAAGAAATAGCAAAAGAAATAGATAGCAAAAATTATTTTATTGCTGGAAATGGTGCTATTATTTATGATATGAAAAAAGAAGAAATAATATACGAAAAAACAATGCCAAAAGAAAAAATTTTAGAAATAGTAAAAATCTGTGAGGAAAACAGTATCTCATATAATGTATATACAGAAACAGAAATTCTAGCAAAAGCGCTAAAATTTAATGTATTATATTATCATAAAGAAAATTTAAAAAAAGAAGAAAACAAAAAAACAAAAATAAATATAGTAAATGATATGTATGAATACATAAAAAACAAACAAGATGCAAGATTTTTAAAAATAACAATATGTGATGAAAGTAAAACAGTATTTAATTCAATAATTAGAAAACTAAAAGAAGTAAAAAACATAGAAATATTAGAAGTATCACATATGGCAAGAAAAACTATAACACAAGGAACAGAAGAATATTCTATTTCTTATTATTATACAGAAATATCAAGAGAAAATGTAGATAAATGGAATGCCATTGAATTTTTAATAGAAAAATTAGGAATAAAAAAAGAAGAAGTGATGGCAATAGGAGATAATAGTAATGACAAAGAAATGATAAAAAATGCAGGTCTAGGAGTGGCAATGAAGCAAAGTACACCAGCAATTCTAGAACTGGCAAATGAAGTTACAGACGGGAATAACGAAGATGGTGTAGCTAAAATATTACAAAAATATTACAAAAATATTAACTTTTAATAACAGTTATATAATTCCATTGATTTTGCGGTATATTTGAGTTAAAATAAAATAGATGGTTATTTTGTAAAAAATACAATAAAAATATATTTTAAGGGAGGAATTTGTCATGGCAACAAATCCAATGCAAAGAAAAGCAAGAAATTCATTTTTGTTAGGAATGTTAATAATGCTGCTGATATCAAGCATTGTTATAGTATTTTTAGTTATGCAATTAATGAATAAAAATAAAGAAGAAAAAGAAGCAGAAATAAGTATGGTAAATGTCTGCGTATTAAATCAAGATGTGACATCAGGTCAAATAATTACATCTGAAATGATAGAAACAAAAGCAGTTAGAAGCGATTTAATTCCAGCAAATGCAACTTCTGTTGCAACTCTATATGATAACTTCTTCTATACTGATGAAGAAGGTAATGAAATAGTTACAGAAGTTAATAATGGAGAAGAAACACTAAAAATAATAATTAATAATGAAAAGATTGCTATAAATCAAGATAACAACGGAAACTATTACTATGAACTAAATGGACAAAGAGTAAATGTTAAACTAACATCAGTTCCAGCAGTTGCAAGAGTTAATTTATCAGCAAACACAGTAATTACTTCTGATTTAGTTTCTAGAGGAGAAAATACAGCAGACAGAAATGTAAGAAGGCAAGAATATAATATGGTTGTATTACCAATAGACTTAGCAACAGGAGATTATGTAGATATAAGATTAATGTTGCCAAATGGACAAGATTATATTGTTGTAGCTAAAAAAGAAGTAGAAATTCCAGATGTAGGTGGAACTAGTTCACAAGACACAATATGGGTTAACTTATCAGAAGATGAAATATTACATATGAGTTGTGCAATAGTAGATGCATTTAGAATGAATGGAGCAAAACTTTATGCAACTAAGTATACAAACCCAGGAACACAAAATGCAACACCAAACTATATTGTTAATGATAATACTGCACAATTAATAAACGCAAATCCAAACATATTAGAAGATGCAATGCAAGAATTAAGAAATAGATACAATAGCAGTTCAAATTTAAGAGAATATATAAACTCAGCATTAGATGCACAATCAGATCAAGCAGATACAAACTTACAAACAAATATGGAAGACAGTATAACAAGAACACAAGAAGAAAGAACAGATTACTTAGATTCTTTAGCAACGCCAGCAACAACAACTACAACAGGAACATCAGGAACAACAACTACAACAGGAACATCAGGAACAACAACAACTAATACAACAGAATAAAAATAAAAAGGAGAGTAAAACTTTATGAAAAGGATAGGATTTATAGGAGGATATGATAAAACAGACTTAATTTTATATTTAGCAAAAATATGTACAGTATTAGGAAATAGAGTACTGGTAATTGATGCAACAGTATGTCAGAAAGCAAGATATATCGTACCTGTTATAAGTCCTGCCTTAATGTATGTAACAGAGTATGAAGAAATAGATATAGCTGTAGGGTTTCATAACGAAGAAGATGTAAAAAGATATCTAGGAGTAGAAGATTTAAGCTCTGAATATGACATAATACTTGTAGATACAGATAATAGTGAAGGTTTCCAAGGATTTTACTTAGAAGGAGCACAAAAAAATTATTTTGTAACATCATTTGACGTATATTCTTTAAGAAGAGGTTTAGAAGCCTTAACAGACTTAAGTTCAGCAATTAGCCTAACAAAAGTATTATTTTCTAAAGAAATGTTAAAAGAAGAGGATGATTATTTAAACTATCTATCTTTAGGATATAAAATCATCTGGGATGATTACAGAATATATTTTCCAGTAGAAAATGGAGATCAAAGTGTTATATATGAAAACCAGAGAGTATCAAAAATAAGATTTAGAAAATTAAGTGTACAATATAAAGATGGATTGGAATATATGGCAGAAGAAATATTAGGAGATACTGGAGGAAGCAAAGTAAGAAAGGCTATAAAAACTATAGAAAAAGGAGCGTAAAAATGTCAATAGTAACATTTTGGAACAATAAAAAAGAACAAACAGGAAAAACATTGTCAATAGCAGCGATTAGTACACATATGGCAATAGAACACAATAATAAAATTCTAGTTATTTCTACAGGACATAGAGATAGTACACTAGACCGTTGCTTTTGGGAAGAAAGAAAATTAAAGAAAAATCTAGGGCTATTTGGACCAAATACAAATACAGCAATGGAAGATGGAGTAGTCGGTTTAGAAACTTTAATGAAAAGTAATAGAGTATCACCAGAGCAAATAACAAACTATACAAAAATTATATTTAAGGATAGATTAGAAATATTACCAAGTTTTAAAGGAGAAAAGCTAGAATATGATGAACTAAAAACAAATTATCCTGATATAATAACTTTAGCAAATAGATATTATGATTTAGTTTTAGTAGATTTAGATGATGAAATTGGTGATGACTTATCAGAACCAATATTACAAAGTTCAAACTTAATTATAGCCAGTTTAAACCAAAGATTAACAAGCATAAATAACTTCATGAAAATTAGAGAAGAAAACGAACTATTAAAATCAATAAAAACATTATTGTTAATAGGAAGATATGATAAATTCTCAAAATATACAATAAAAAACATAACAAGATATATGGGAGAAAAAAATAAAGTTTCAACAATACCATATAATACACTATTTTTTGAAGCATGTGAAGAAGCAAAACTACCAGACTTATTATTAAGACTTAGAAAAGTCGGAGAAGATGATAGAAATAGTTTCTTTTTATCAGAAGTAAAAAGAGCATCTGAAAATATTTTGTATAGATTACAAGATTTAGCTATGAAGATGTAAGGAGGGTGGGCAAACCATGACAATTACAAATATTATTCTAATAATAGTTGTAATGCTTATTGCAGGATATGCAGTTTACTATGTAATAAAAAAGAAAAAGACCGCAGAAGTAGAAGCAACTTTAAATGTAGACGATAAGACTTACACAATAGAAATGATGACAGAGTTTGTAAAGAAAAGATTAGATGAAATCACAAAAATAAATTTATATGATATAGGACTTTCAGAAGAAGAATTAAAAAGAAGAAAAAATAAAAAATATGAATTAAAGAAAGCCCTAAAAGGTTGTACATATGGAGACGTAAATGATAAAAGATATGTAAAAGAACTAATCTATGATTTACTAGAAAAAGAATATGGAGTGACAGAAACAAATATATCAAAAGCGATACCTTTTGATATTCCATCTTTACTTACACCACAAGATAAGTTTGATATTTTAATCTATGCATATAAAAAAGAATTCGGATATGAAGCATTAACAGAATTAATAAAAAAATACAACTTAGCAGAATTAAAATATATAGAAGGAGAAACAAAACCTTCATATGTAATAACATCAGATGAAATAGAAGATATATTTGAAAAAGAAAATTTAGTATTATCATTTGCAGATAAATTACAAGTTGTTGTACAAAGAATTTATCAGCATTATAAAGGATATAGTAGTATTGATGAAGTAAGAGATATGAATATAGATGGTATTTCTGGTGGTGTATCAGGACTTCCAGAAAGTTTCTTAAGCCAAGTAGCACAAACAGATGGTGGAGATTACTTAAATCAAGTTGCAGAACATAAAGTGCCAAGAGCTTGTGATAGTATTTGGATATTCTTCCAAGGTAAATCAATACGTTTAGCATTTTTATCATTTGGAACAGAAGCAGAATTAAAAAGAGTTTGTCAAAATATTTATAAATACAACAATCCAGGACAATTATCAGACACAAATGGTTATAAAATTAATGAAATGAAGGATGGTTCTCGTGTAGTTGTTGTAAGACCAAGCTTTTCAGAAACATGGGCATTTTTCGTAAGAAAGTTTGACGTAAAACGTTCAACACTAGAGCAATGGTTCAAAGGAGAGCCAGGAAGTGGAGACTCCATAGAACTATTAAAATATTTAGTAAAAGGAGCAAGAATTATATCAATTACTGGTGAGCAGGGTTGTGGTAAAACAACAATGCTTATGGGAATGATAGAAAATATCTATGAAACAATGAACATCCGTGTTCAGGAAACAGCATTCGAGCTTCACTTAAGAAAAATTTATCCAACAAGAAATATTCTTACATTTCGTGAAACAGATACAATATCAGGACAGGAAGGATTGGATGTTCAAAAGAAAACAGATGGTTCTGTAAACATAATCCGGAGAGGTTGCAACAGACCCCGTAGCAGCATGGATGATACAAGCAGCACAGGTAGCATCAAAATTCACATTATTTACACACCATGCAAAAACATTTCCAAACTTAGTAACAGCACTTAGAAACTCAATGCTAAGAATAGGGCAATTCAATAACGAGAAAACAGCAGAAGAGCAGGTTGTACAAGTATTAAACTTTGATATACACTTAACAAAGGACTTCAGAGGAAAGAGATATGTAGAAAGAATAACAGAATGTATACCAGTAGAAGAAAAAAATGAATATACATTTGACCATAGAAATGAAAAAACATTAGAAGGGAAATTTGATAAATTCTTTGATAATGCAACACATTATTTTGAAAATGTTACAGATAGAAAATTATACACATATAGGAATATTTTAGAATATGTAGATGGCGAATATAAAATAACAAATCCAATAACAGAAAACAACCTAAAAGAAATGAGACTTAATATGGATGCATCAGATATTGAATCATTTGATAAATTCGTTGAAAAACATTGGGGAAAGCATACATATAATGATGGATTAGTTCAAGTATCAGCTGGAGCAGTAGACGATACTAAAAAAAGAGGAAGAAGAAAGAAAACAGAAGTATAAACATTTAAGTACTAAACTACGAAAAAGAGGAGGTGCTAAGTAAAAAGTGGACAACCAGACAATTTTTTATATAATGGGTGGAGCAGCAGGAGCGTTTGTTCTAATTGTAATTATATATTATATATTATCTAAGAAAATGCAGACATCTGAATATAAAAGAATACAAAAATTACAACAAGGAACAAAGGAAAAATCATTCTCAACAGAAATATTATTCCAAAAATTGTACCTTACATATATAAAAATACCTTTTATCAAAAGATATGCATTAAAGATAAGAAGAAGATTAGAGATTATAAATATAGACGATGAATACAACACCAGAAAAGGAACTGCTAAAATCTTAACTAAAGCATTGGCTGTAATAGCACCTGTACTTCTTATAACAATAATTATTACTGCTAGTAACTATTTGCTTATGTTTATATTATTAATATTTGAAGTATTTATGATAGATACATTAATAGATGGTTCAGTAGATAAGATAGACAATAAAATACTAAGAGAACAAATAGACTTTTTTGCAGAAATAAGACATGCATATCATGAATATAACATGGTTGAAGAAGCAATTTACCAAGTATCTCAAGATGATGAAAAAAATGTTTCAAGGCAAGGAGAAAAAATATATGAAATATTAATTTCAAATGACCCTGAAATAGAACTTGAAAAATACTATGATATAGCACCAAATAGTTTCTTAAAAGAATTTGCGGGTATATCATATTTAACAAAAGAGTTTGGTGATAGAAAAATAGATGGTGCATCTTTATACTTACAAAACGTAAATAATATTACACAGGAAATGCAACTAGAAATATTAAAAAGAGATAAATTAAACTATGTATTCCAGAGTTTATCAGTAATATCAATAGCACCAGTATTATTGCTAGAGCCATTAAAAAGTTGGGCTATTTCAAACTTTAGTTTTACAGCTAGTTGGTATCAAGGAAAGCCAGGAATGATAGTACAAATATTAATATTAATACTTACTTTTATATCATATATATTGGTTAGAAAATTAAAAGATAATGGTTCAACATCAATAAACACAAAAAACACAGAAAATCCATGGCAAGAAAAATTATACAAGAAAAAACCAATAAAGAAAATAGTAGATTTATTTATACCTAAAGAAAGAACAAAAGAATATAGAAAAGTAAAACAATTATTAAAAGATTCAGCTTCATCATTAAAGATGAGGTGGCTATATATAAATAGAATTTCACTGGCAATAGTTACTTTTGTAGCATCAATATTTATTTTTGCACAATTACATGTTGTGGCTATAAACTATATTTATACAGAGCCAACAACAGATTATGACATAATACGGTGGACTATCGGAAAAAGATGAAGAAAAAGCAATGGAAGTAACCGAGCAAGATAATATAATTTTAGATCAATTTAAAGGAAACACTAAGGCTACTCAAGAACAAATAAGAAAAGCAGTAGAAAAATTAGATTATTATGAAGAAGCTAATGATGAAGAAATAGATACAGCAGCAGAAAGAATTTATGGAAAATTACAGGTAGTAAATAGTGAATACTTACAATGGTTTGAATTATTGTTAGCATGTGTATTTGCAGTAATTGGATATATGGCACCAATATGGCTTTTATATTTCCAAGTTAAGATGAGACAGTTAGAGATGGAAGATGAAGTAATGCAATATCAGACAATTATCATGATGCTTATGAGAATTGAAAGAGTTAATGTTGAAATGATACTAGAATGGCTAGAAAGATATTCAGACATATTTAAACCACAAATAACGAAATGTCTTAACAACTATGAAGCAGGTGCATGGGAAGCATTAGAGGCAATGAAAGAAGATGTTTCTTATTTACCATTAATTAGAATTGTAGAAAGTTTACAGGCAGCAGTAGAAAAAATACCTATTAAAGATGCGTTTGATGAATTAGATTCAGAAAGAGATTATTATCAAGAAAAGAGAAAAGAATCAAACGAAAGACTTATAAAAAGACAAGGAATGATAGGAAAATTTATAGGGTTTGCACCTATGGTAACATTGTTTGTTGGATACTTAATTGTTCCATTAGTATTTATAGGATTAACAAGTATGACATCTTCATTTGAAACAATGACCTCAGGTGGTATGTAAAAAAATTAAGGAGGAAAATAAGTGGAAAACGCATCAAAAGCACTTATTATGGCAGGAAGTGTACTAATTGCATTAGTAATAATTGGAGCTTTAGTTTTAACATTTGGTAATTTAACAAGCTATCAAAAAACAGATACAGAAAGTACACGTTCTTCTCAAATTGTAGAATATAATAGTCAATTCGAGACTTATAATAGAGATGATGTTAGAGGTAGCGATTTATATTCTTTATTAAATAAAGTTATAGATTACAATAGAAGGCAGACAACAGTGGGAACAGGAGCTACTGATACAGGGCAAGATATAAGATATATGCCAATGGAAATAACAGTTGACTTTGATGGAAAAAAGGGAGAACTTGCAGAAGATGAAAAGAAAAATTTATTAATAAAAGATAATAAATATACAATAAATGAAATTACAAATACTTTTGAAAATGATATAAAGAATACAATCGATACTTTAGAAAGAGTATATGGACAAGATTCTTTAACAAACTTAACAACAAATTTGACAAAGATTTTTCCAGAAAAAGAAATACTAAAAAAATATGAACAAGATAAGGAAACATATAGAAATCAGATAACTGTATTAGTAAAAACATTTAATGAAGCTTCTAGGAAAATAAAGATAGAAAATCCTACTGATTTAGACAAAGTAGCAAGTCAAGAAACAAAAAAGACAATTAGAGAAGATGTTTATACATATTATGAATATGTACAATTCAAAAGAGCACATTTTGATTGTACTAATATAGAATATGATAATAATACAGGAAGAATAACTAAGATGGATTTTAAATTCAATGGAAACATTAATTAATAGGAGTAAGTTATGGAAAATGCATCAAAAGCGTTGCTGATGGCAGGTGGAGTTTTAATTGGAATTATGATATTATCATTAGCAGTATACTTAATCATGAACTTTGGGTCAGCATCTGCCGAGGCGCATAGAATAAATGAACAAAATCAATTAAATGAATTTAATGTACAATTTACAGCATATGAAGGAAGAAATGATGTTACAATACATGATATAGTTACAGTTGCAAATTTAGCAAGAAGCAATAATGACAAATATGGATTTACAGCAGCAGATAGGAACATAGATGGCAATTACTATATAGAAGTAAATGCAACTGGAATGGTAGCAGGAAGTAAGAATAATTTAGAAAGTTTTAGTTCTGACCAATTAGAAGAATTAATAACAGAAGATTTAAATAGTTTAGTAATTTATGAAGATGAAGATGGCTCAGATAAACCAGGGCTTAAAACTTATACTTGCACAGTAACTATAAATCCTACAACACAAAGAGTAAGTGCAGTAAATTTTAAAAATAATAATTAAAAAATAGAGGACAAGTATGAAAAAATTAGCTATAATATTTTTAATTGGTATAATCATAATTGTTGGAATTGCATATATGTATTTAAATTATAAAGCAAATTATAATGAAACACGAAGAGAAAACAATCAGTTTGAAAGTTATTATAATCAAGAATTAGAAGCAGCAGATGTGGTTACACTAATTAATAAAGCATATGACAATAATTTAACAAATGCAGTTGAAAAAGATAAAAATGGAATATTTAAAGAAAATGATACTAATTCAATAAAAATAGACTTAAAAATGTTAGACACTGACAAAACGTATAATATGGAAACTTTATATTTTGGTGGAATGTCAAAGTTTGCAGAGATGTATATAGGAATAAAGTTCAAATGTACAAAAATAGAATATCATCCAAATAAAAAGGTGAAATATTTGCTAATAGAACAGATTACACAATAAAATTTATTAATTTAGTTATTAAAGTTGCCAAATAAAAAATAATTGGCGTATAATATAAAATTAAAAGGAGGAATTTATTATGGAGAATGCGTCAAAAGCATTAATTATCGCAGGTGCTATATTACTTGCAATCTTAATTATATCATTAGGAATAATGATTTATCAACAAGCAGCAGGTGTTGCAGATGGAGGAGCAATAGATGAAGTTGCAGTATCTTCATTCAACCAAAAATTTACACAATATGAAGGAACAAGAAAAAGAGGGGCTCAAGTAAATGCATTACTTGAACAAGTTAAACAGTCAAATATAACATATCAAAACGATCCTACAAGACAAATTACTGTTGCATCAGATTGGACAGATGGACCAAATGGAGCAATTACTACAGGAGCTTATGCAAAAGCATCAACAGGTTCAACTTATACAGTAGAAACTACACCAGATGGAGATACAGGTTATATAACAAGTATTACAATAACTACTACTGGCGCTGGCGGCGGTAGCGGTTCTTAAGCCTATTTAATTTAAAATTAATAAAATGAAAGGAGGAGATAGTTATGGAGAATGCAGCAGATGCTTTGCAAATGGCAGCAGCAGTATTGATATTTGTTCTAGCACTTACCATAGCTATCAACTCTTTTGGACAAGCTAGAGAAGTAGCTCAGGTAGTATTAGATTATAATGATAGAGAATATGAAAGTACTTATGTTGAAAATAATGGAAGTACAAAAAGAATAGTAGGATTAGAAAGCATTATACCTTCAATATTTAAAGCATATAGAGAAAATTATAGGATAGTATTTGAAAATATGCCATCTGACTTTTATCTATATGAAATGAAAAATGAAGATGGTGATTTTGAAAAAATAACTGAAATAGATATGGAGACAGGAACTAGATTAGGAACAGATGAACAAAAGCTAAAATTTATTATGGCTTTATTATATGGAGAGAAAATAGAAGATTATTATAATGAAAATTTTAATGATATATATCATGATATGGAATTGAAATCAGGTATACACTTGAAAAAAGAAGGAATTTATGATATAATGAAGACATGGAAGTTTGAAGAAAGTATAGGAGTTTATTACCAAGAACAAGCATCTGGAGAAAACAATATAACAACTCCAGGTGTTGGAACAAATACTGCAGACTCATCAGTTCCAGAAACAAACATGACTGAAAAAAGGGTAATAACTTATACAAAAATTTAAAAAGGTATTTGTATACCGAAGGAGGATAAAATGGGAGATACATTAATTACAGTAATAGCCATAGTATTAGCCGCAGTTCTAATGTTTATATTTCCGCTAATGACAATGTCAGACAGAACAGATGATGTTTCACAATTATCAGTAGAAACAGCAACAACAGAGTTTGTTGATGATGTAAGAACAACAGGAAAACTTTCAATAGATAAATATAATACTTTTGTGCAAACATTATCAGCAACTGGTAATACATATGATGTAGAAATGGAAATAGATGTTTTAGATGAAAACCCTGGAAAGAAAACAACTCAAACAGAATCTAAGAAAATAGGAGAAAATGTATATTATACAATGTATACATCTCAAATATTAGACACTATAGATGTAACAGATGCTAATGGAAGAAATGTAGTACTAGCTTTAAAAGAGGGAGATATGTTCTCTGTAAGTGTAAGAAATACTAATTCTACATTATCACAACAACTTAAAAACTTTTTCTATAAAGTAACAGGAAATGATACATATACGATTGCAGCAGAACATGCTGGTATAGTTACAGCAAATGGGGCTGGAAATTAAGGAAAATAAAACTTACTAGCTTGTAATATTTAATATTACAAGCTAATTTTATTACAAAAGGAAAGATATTTATGAAAATTCAAAATTTAGCGGTAATATTTATAATCATAATGTTACCAATTTCTATGGTACTAACTGTATATGTTCAAAACCAAGTGCAAACACTACAATTACAAATATCATATGATTTTAAATTAACTAATGCAACATATGATGCATTAAAAGCATTTCAATTAAATACCGTAAATAGTGGAAGTTCAGACTTAGCAAACTCTAAAATAAGAGACATACAAGCATCAGTTAATACATTTTTTAATTCTATAGCAAAGAATTTTAATATGGTGGGATATAATAAAGACATATTACAAGAGTTTGTGCCAGCACTTGTTTATACAATGTATGATGGATATTATATTTATGCACCATTTTATAATAAAATATATGATAAAGATACATCAGAAGATGCAAAATATCAAATAGGTGATAAAATTTATGACTTAAAACCATATGTTCATTATAGTTGTAGATATGTACATGATAATATAGATGTTGTAATAACATACACATTAGATAATTGTATAACAGTAGAAGGAACAATTAATGGAGATGCTGTATATAAAACAGGATATTTAATAGATAATATTTCTGGTTCAGGTAATAATATAAAATATAGAAATGTTTCTATTATAAATGGAGAAACAATTACAGAAAATTTAAAAGCATATGTTGAATCAGATGATGGTAAATATCAAGCTTATGAAAATAGTAGTGTAATATGTGATAAAGTAAATGGAGTTAAATATTATAAAGATGATACAGGTTGGTTTTCTATACTTACAAATACTGTACATAGAACAGCAGAAACATTTGATGAAGTAAACACATCAGGAATAGAATATTACCAAAATGCACAAAAATTTACTGACTGGGTAAGAACAAATTTAGGAGATTTAACTACCGGAGATGCAGTAGATGAAGAAGGAAATCCATTAGATGTATTTGGGGCAAATGTGCCAATCTTTGAAAAAGAAACAGGTAAATCAATAGAAGATGAAAATTCATTATTTAATCAGCATAGATTAGCAGTAATACGCTATTCAATCGAAAAAAATCTATCAATTTCTATTGCAAACTATAATAGCTTTTCAGGAGCAGGTACAAACTTCCAAATGCCAAAATTAAAAGAAGATGAATGGGAAAAGATACTAAATAATGTATCAATAATCAGTTTTATGCAAGGATTAAGTATAGGTGGAAAAGTATATAATGGATATTCAATAGTAACAAATACAAAAACAGAAGAAGTAGTAAATACAGATGCAATATATATTACAACAAGTGATGGATATTATCATAGAGTAACAGATAAAGATTTTGAAGGAAGTGCTAGCAACGTTACAGGAGCATATTTTAATATAGATTTTGAAAGAAAAGAAACAACAGACGGATCAAATGCATTATATTATTATCCACATCAAGAATATGGCTCTTATTCATCAATAGTAAATCAAACAGGAGCAAACTCGCCAGAAAATATTTATGAATATGTAGCAAGTTTAAATAGTAATATAGCGCAAATATATTTTACAGCATTAGGAAGAGAACGATTTAGCATGTTTAGAACAAACCCAATTTCAACTGACTGGGATTAAGTATATAATATAGAAAAATGTAAATACTAATAATAGTAATTTTAAGGAGAATTTTTATGAAAAGAATTTTTAAGATGCTATTATTGGTATTTTTTTTGAGTTTAATTTATATTTATGTGATAGTAATAGAGAAAATACCGGAGAAAATAGTTGCTTTTGAAGGAGAAGATATATCACTTCAAACAATATTTGGAATTAAAATACAAGAAAAAAATAATGATGTTATAGAAACATCGTCAAATAATGAAAAAAAAGTAAGTGATGAAGTGGGAAAAACAAACTTAGAGGTTAGTCTATTTAACAAAATACCAATAAAAGAAATAAATGTAGATATTATACCAAAAACAAAAGTAATACCAGTAGGAAGTATAGCAGGTGTTAAATTATATACAAATGGAGTATTAGTAGTGCGGAATGTCTGAAATAGAAGGAGAAGATAAAAAAAGGTATAAGCCATATGAAAACACAGGTATAGAAGAAGGAGATACAATCTTAAAAATTAATAATACACAAATAAACTCAACAGATGAACTAATCGAAACAGTAAATATGTCAGAAGGAAAAGAAATAAAAATAGAATACCTACATGGTGAAAAGACAAAAGAATGTAGTATTACACCAATAAAACAAAGTAATAATGAATATAAATTAGGATTATGGGTAAGAGACAGTGCAGCAGGAGTAGGAACAGTTACTTTCTATGAACCATCTTCTAGAACATTTGGAGCATTAGGACATGGAATATCTGACATAGACACAGGAGAATTAATAAATATATCATCAGGAGAGTTTGTCACAACAAGAATTTTAAATATAACAAGAGGAGAAAAGCGGAACACCTCGGAAAAATACAAGGAACAATCGAAAACCAAGAAAATATAGGATTAATAAGTAAAAATACTAGATTTGGAATTTTTGGAACAGTAGATAATTTATCAAGTTTAAATATAGATACATCAAAAGAGATGGAAGTAGCACAAAGAAGTGAAATAAAAAAAGGAAAAGCAACAATACTTTGTAGTTTGGATAATAATATTCCCCAAGAATATGAAATTGAAATAGAAAATATTTTTAAAGATAATAATTATGATAATAAGAGTATGCAAATAAAAGTAACAGATAAAAGGTTACTAGAAAAAACAGGAGGAATAATACAAGGAATGTCAGGTTCACCAATAATTCAAAATGGAAAATTTATAGGAGCTGTAACACATGTATTAGTAGATAATCCAGAAGAAGGATATGGTGTGTTTGCTGATATAATGTTAAAACAATCAAAAGAAGTAAATTAAAAAATAACTTAAAAGTACTTGAAAAAAAAATTGCCATAAATGTATAATAATTGAAAAGAAAAATTAATATAACATATTCATAATAAATTTTTATATTAAAAAAGGAGAAAATTATGAATGTTGTAAGTATGGCAGAAGAAATAAAAAAAGAACATCCAGAAGAAGTAGTTTGTTATAAAATGGGGGCATTTATACAATCATTTGGAAAAGATGCATATATTATATCATGTTTATTTGATTATAATGTAAAAGAAATAAAAGGAACTGTACCATCATGTGGATTTCCTAAGAGAGCTATTTCAAAAGTATGTGCAAAATTAGAACAGAAAAAAATAAACTACGTAATAATAGATACAAAAAATGATTATTAAATAGAATTAGAAGTATTTCTAATTATAAAATCTAAAATGGATAATTAAATTTGTTAGTAGGCTTAAAATTAAGTGCGAAAGGGAGTTTAATTTAGTACCATTTTAAGTAGTACAATTTTTTGTACTACTTTTTTAAAAAAATAAGACTACTTTTAGGGGAATTCTAATAAGGACAAAATTGTTCTTATTAAAAATTCTTCCTTATTTTATTGTGTTAAATAATCGAATAAAGATATAAATTTATTTAGTCAAACTTGTAGAGAAAATCAATTTTAGAAGATGTTAGTTATGGTGGAGATAACTTATCACAAAGAATGAGATTATTTTGTTCCTGACTTATATTTGGAAAAAAATTACGAAAATAATTGTATTATTGGAAAGTATGGTCATTTAAGATTAAAAAATCATAAGAAATCTAAATATATAATAATGTTTATAAATTGTACTTTAAGAAAAAATATTGTAGAAATTGCCAAACAAGCAAAAGAAAAATTTGAGATAAAGGCAACAACAATCCCATTGGCTTTAGACGATAGGTAGTTCACAAAAATAGACAATTTTGGTATAATCAATACGTAATAAAAAATTAAATAAAATGATAAAGTATGTTGACTTTTGCAAACAAAAGTTCTATAATATACAGCAATAGAAAGCGTAAGTTTGACAAAATAATTACTAAAAACATTTTTTAAAATCAAATTTTGTGCTTTTAATGGAAGGAATGATAAGTATTTATGGAAAATAATAAATTAGAAACTATATCAAAGCTTTTTGAAGATAAAGAAATAAGAAGTGTTTGGGATTCTGAAAAAGAAGAATATTATTTTAGTGTTGTTGATGTTATAGGAGTACTAACAGAGAGTACTGATTCAAACGATTATTGGTATAGATTAAAAAAAAGAATGAAAAAAGAGGAAAAAAGCGAGTTGTCGACAAAATGTCGACAACTGAAATTAAAATCAAAAGATGGAAAATTTTATAGTACAGATACATTAGACACAAAGGGCATTTTAAGATTAATAGAGTCTGTGCCAAGTCCAAAAGCAGAGCCATTTAAACTTTGGCTTGCTCAAATGGGAAAAGAAAGAATTGATGAAGTGTTTGACCCAGAGCTTGCAGTAAATCGTGCAGTAGACTATTATAGAGCCAAAGGATATGATGATAACTGGATTAAAGCAAGATTAACAGGAGTTGTAGATAGACGTAAATTAACTGATGTATGGAAAGAAAACGGAATAACAAAAGATTATGAATATGGAATACTTACTAATGAAATATATCAAGAATGGTCAGGAATGAAAGCATCTCAGTATAAAGAATATAAAGGTCTTAGAAAAGAGTCGTTAAGAGATAATATGACAGATATAGAAGTTGCTTTAACAGATTTAGGAGAGATTGCAACAAGAGAACTTGCTAAAGAACATAAACCTTATGGATTAAAGGAAAATAGAAAAGTTGCAAAAATGGGTGGTCATGCAGCTAAAGTTGCACGAGATGATATATAAAAAAATTTAGGAAAATCAGTTATTAGTAAAGGAAATGCATTAAATTACAAATATTTAGATGATAATAAATTGGAGAAAGAGAAAGCATTAACTGATAAACCTAAAAAGGAATTAAAAGATAAAAATAATACGGAGGATTTAAAAAAGGACTGATAAGGAGAAAATTCAAAAAGCAAAAGAATTTGCTGAACTTTGTAAAGATAAAGGTTATGAAAAAGGTCAAAGTCAAACTTTTTGGCTACAATTATTAAATGATGTTTTAGGAAGAAAAAACCGAGTGAATTTATAGAATTTGAAATAAAGGCAACAGCAATCCCATTGACTTTAGATGATGGGGAGGTCACTAGGAAAAAATATCAGCAAATAGATATTTACTATGCGGGAGCTGAAATAATAGGTATTTTATTAACTGAATACGAATTATAAAATGCCTTTCAGTAAAGTATAAAAAATATAAAAACAGCATAGCTTTTAGACTATACTGTTTTAGTCCCTACCAATAAATGTCAAGAAGTATTCCTTACTGTGGTCTTATTTTACTAACATAGGTCCAATTTCTGTAACAGTACCTGCACCTAATGTTACAACAATATCATTTTCTTTGGCATTATCTTTAACATATTTTGTACATTCATCAAAATCTGAAATATATTTAGCATTTTTACCTAGAGAATGGATTTTATCAACTAAATCTTTAGAAGAAATATTATATATATTTCTTTCTCTTGCAGCATATATATCTAAAACAATAATATGGTCAAAATTAATTAAAGCATTTGCAAAATCATCTAATAAAGTTTTAGTTCTACTATATGTGTGAGGTTGGAAAATAACCCAAGATTTATTATATTTCTTATTTGATAAAGAATTGTAAGTAGCCATAATCTCTGTAGGATGATGTGCATAGTCATCATAGATACTTATATTTCCATTTATTTTTCCTTTAAATTCAAACCTTCTATGAGCACCTGTAAATCTCTCTAATGCAATTTCTATGTCTTTTCTTTCAATAGCATATTCTGTACATAAAGCAGTACAAGCTAAAGCATTTAAAACATTGTGGCGACCAGGAACTGAAAGTTTTAACTTTACAAAAAATTCATTTTTATAAAAAACATCGAATTCAGGAAAACCATCATCATCAAATACTATATTTTTTGCTGTAAAATCAGCACTTTTATTATCTATTCCATATGTATAAACTTTTCCGTTTGTGTGTTTTACTAAATCTAAGCAATTATTATCATCAGCATTAATAACTAAAATTCCATCATTAGGAAGAAGTTCAACATATTTAATGAAAGCTTTCTTGATATTATCAAAAGTTTTAAAATAATCTAAGTGATCATTATCTATATTTAAAATAACTTCAGCTTTAGGGCTAAATTTCAAAAAACTTTCAACATATTCACAAGCCTCAATTATAAAATGTTCGCTATTTCCTACTCTATAATTACCGCTGATAGGTTTAAGCAAAGCACCTACTTGAATACTAGGGTCTTTCAAAGCTTCTAAAAAACAAAGTGAAATCATAGAAGTGGTCGTAGTTTTTCCATGAGTTCCTGAAATGCAAATGGTATCTTTATAACAACGAGTAATCTCACCTAAAAAATCTGCTCTTTCTATTGTTGGAATACCTAACCTCTTTGCTTCTAACATCTCTGGGTCATCAGGCTTTATAGCAGCAGAATAAATAACAACATCAGAAGTTGAAACATCTTCTAAACTGTGACCAATAACAACCTTAATACCCTTTTTTAATAGTAGTTGTACAGCCTCTGAATTAGAAGTATCAGAGCCAGTAACATTAAAGCCCCAATTTTGTAGAATAGCAGCAATGCCACTCATACTAATACCACCGAATTCCTATCATATGTATATTTTTATATTTCTTAATATGTTCTATATTTGGCATAATAAACACTCCTCTTTATGATAACAAATTATATAATTATCTGCCTAAAAATTCAAGTATTTAGGGAATATATTTTAACTTTTAAGACAATAAATTAATTATATAACTATTATGAACAAAAATCAAACAATATATAATCTTTTTTAGAGTAAAATGAGTTTTATATACTAGTTTTTTATATTAAATTTTATGATAAAAAATAAAAAAAGTTACAGTATTGATAAAAATAAATTAATAAATTTTAAATTTTTGTAAAAAAAAGAAGGAAAAACATTTTTTATGGAGAATAATATAATTGTACATAAGATTAAACGGTATGTACGATAATTTAGAAACAAGAAGGGTAGGTGCACTTAAAATGCAAATCACAGATGTACGTTTAAGAAAAGTAAATTCAGAGAACAGAATGAAAGCTGTTGCTTCTGTAACATTCGATAATGAATTCGCAGTACACGATATTAAAGTTATCGAAAGCCAAAATGGATTATTCATAGCTATGCCAAGCAGAAAAACTCCAAACGGAGAATTCAAAGATATAGCTCATCCAATTAATGCTGAAACTAGAGAAAAAATTCAAAAAGCTATTTTGGAAGCTTATGAAGCTCCAGAGCAAACAGAAGAATCAGCAGAATAATAAAAAATAAGAAGCACCCTTAAAGGTGCTTTTTGTGTGCCTATATTACATTTTTACCTAATTTCAAAAAACAGCAAAAACACTTGAAAAAATCTTGAAAACAATGTAAAATAGTTAGGAAAATAAATTGGAAAATTTAGGAGAAAAAATATGTATTTAATAGTAGGACTTGGAAATCCTGAAGAAGATTATAGTAACACAAGACATAATATGGGTTTTGACACAATAAACAAAATATCAAAAGAATACAATATAGAAATAAATAAAAAGAAATTTAAAGGAATATATGGAACAGGCATAATAGAAAATGAAAAAACAATACTATTAAAGCCACAAACATATATGAATTTAAGTGGAGAAAGCATAAAAGAAATAGTCGAATTTTATAAAATAGAAAAAGATAAAATAATAGTTATCTATGATGATATGGATATTGACCTAGGAAAAATAAAAATAAGAAAAAAAGGAAATGCTGGATCTCATAATGGAATGAAATCAGTAATACAAAATATAGGAACAGAATTTCCAAGAATAAGAATAGGAATAGGAAAGCCTCAAGATAGGGACTTTATAAAATATGTAATAGGAGCAATTCCAGAAGAAGAAAAGAAAATACTGGATAAAGCTACAACACTTGCAAAAGAAGCAACAGTGGAAATAATAAAAAGTGGTGTAGATAATGCAATGAATAAATTTAATTAGTAAGGAAGGTTGAGATGACAGAAATATTTGTACAAAAAAATAAAGCAAACAAAGAAATAGCATTAGTAGAAAATGGAATATTAGTAGAATATTATGAAGAAAATGATAAAGAAAAAAGAAAAGAAGGAAATATATATATAGGAATAGTAAAGGATATAGTAGAAGGAATGCAAGCAGCATTTGTAGACATAGGAACAGAAAAAAATAGCTTCATACACTTAAAAGACATCATGCCAAAAGTAGATGAAACAAAGGACAAAATAGATGAAAATATAAAAATAGAAAATATAATTAAACCAAATCAGAAAATATTAGTACAAGTAAAAAAAGATAGTAATGATAAAAAAGGAGCAAAAGTATCAACACATATAAACTTACCTAGTAAATATGTAGTATTAATGCCAAATACAGATATAGTAACAGTATCACAAAAAATAGAAGATAAAAAAGAACAAGAAAGACTAATAAAACTAGTAAAAGAAAATTTAAGTAAAAATAATGGAGCAATAATAAGAACATCAGCAGAAGGAAAAGAAGAAGAAATAAAAAGAGACATAAAAAATATAGAACAAAAATGGGAAAAAATAATAGAAACAAACATAGACCCTAATAACAATAAACCAAAAATATTATATAAAAGTGAGGGGATTTTAGAAAAAATATTAATAGACTTAGTAGAAGAAAATGTAACAAAAATAATAGTAAACGACAAAAAGGAAAAGGAAAAAATCCAAAAAGACCTAGAGAAAAACATAGAATATAAAAAAATAAAAATAGAATTAAAAGAAAAAGAAAAAATATTTGACATATACGATATAGAAAAACAAATAGAAAAATCAAAAAATAGAAAAGTATGGCTTAAATGTGGTGGATTTATAACAATAGATAAAACAGAAGCATTAACAGCAATAGATGTAAATACGGGAAAATATACAGGCAGAAAGAATTTAGAACAAACAATATTTAAAGTAAACAAAGAGGCAACAGTAGAAATAGCAAAACAAATAAGATTAAGAGACACAGGGCGGAATAATAATAATAGATTATATAGACATAAAAAATGAAGAAAATAAAAATAAAATAGTAGAATTATTAAAAGAAGAATTAAAAAAAGACAGAACAAAAACACAAGTAGAAGGGTTTACAAAATTAGACTTAATGGAAATGACAAGAAAACATATATGTAGCCACAAAGAATAAGAGGGGATGGGCAATTTTGTCTCATTTTGCATTTTAAAGGAAGGAAAGAAATGAACGTAGGATTTATATCATTGGGATGTAGTAAAAATTTAATAGATACAGAAATAGTAATTGGAAAATTCAAAAATCACAATTATAATATTGTAAATGATGAAAGTAAAGCAGATATATTAGTAATTAATACCTGTGGATTTATTGATGAAGCCAAAGAAGAAGCGATAAATACAATCTTAGAAATGGCAGAATATAAAAATAGAAGATGCAAATATCTAATTGTAATGGGATGTCTAGTTCAAAGATATGGAGAGGAATTAATAAAACTACTTCCAGAAGTAGATTTATGGATAAAACTTGATGAATACGATATTTTATGGAATAAAATAGATGACTTAATAAAAAGGGATATTGTAGAAAAATCAAAAACAAAGAAAATAACAAAAATATCTGAAATACCACCAATGCCAATGTTTTCTCAAAATGAATATTTAGATAGAACTATAACTACAGGAAATAATTATGCATATCTAAAAATAGGAGAAGGATGTAGTAACAGATGTACATATTGCGCAATTCCATATATAAGGGGACCTTTTGTTAGTAGAAAAAAGGAAGATATAATAAAAGAGGCTAAGGATTTAGCAAAAAAAGGAATAAGAGAAATAATAATAATTGCACAGGATACAACAAAATATGGTATAGACATATATGGTGAAAATAAATTAGCTGAAATTTTAGATGAGATAAGTAAAATAAAAGAAATAAAGTGGATTAGATTTTTATATAGTTATCCAGAAGGAATAACAGATGAACTAATAAATGTGGTTGCTAGAAATCCCAAAATTGCTAAATATTTTGACATACCAATCCAACATATATCAGATAATGTATTAAAGATAATGAATAGAAAAACAAATGGAGAACAAATAAGAAAACTTATTACAAAAATAAGGAATAAAATTCCACAAGTGACATTGAGAACAAGTTTAATAGTAGGTTTTCCAGGAGAGACAGATGAGGAGTTTAATGAATTATTAGATTTTGTAAAAAAAGCAAAATTCGATAAACTAGGAGTATTTAAATATTCAAAAGAAGATGGAACACCAGCTTCAAAACTTCCAAACCAAATACATGGAAATACGAAAAAATCAAGATATAACAAGATTATGAAAGAACAACAGGAAATATCAGAAAAGAATTTAAAAGAAAAAATAGGAAAAGAATATGAAACATTAATAGAGAATATTTCATTTGATGGAAAATACTATATAGGAAGAACAATCGAAAATGTTCCAGATATTGATGGAGTAGTATATATAAAAAATCCTAACAAAGAAAATTTAATAAATAAATTTGTTACTTGTAGAATTGTAGATATAAATACTTACGATTTAATAGGAGAAATTATTTAGGAGAAGTGATTATATGATAATTAATTTAGGTAATAAAAAATATATTGCAATTACTGTAATAAAAAGCTCTCAAAATGAAGATTTATACGAATATTATATGGGAGATACTAAAATTGGTGTTTTAAATCCAAAAGTAATGGAAGATAACATCTTAATATTAGAAAATACATTAGAAAATGAGTTAGCAGGGCAAATAAGAGATTGTATAAATAATATTAGTAGAGAAGATATAGAAGAAGAAGGAGAATTATCAGCAAAAATTGATAGTTATTTAAAGAAATTAGAAGAAAAAGAGGCTGCAAAAAGTGTAACATTAGTAGAACTGGAAGAAGAAAAAGAAGAAAAGGAAGAAGAGGGGAAAAATGAAGATAAAACATCAACAATAGATGATGTAAACGTAAAACAGACTGTAGAATTAGATGAAAGAGCAAATGACATGCATGATGTAAGAAAATGGTTTGGACTTCCACAAGACGTAGAAAAAATACGGTGTAATTGAAACATATCAAATGAGGGATTTAAAAAATAGTGAAGGAAAGGCTTATGATAATAAAACAACTAGATATTCGCTTGTTGCAATAGGAAAAGATGGAACAGTAAGACCATTAACTGAATATATTCCAGATTTAGAACAAAGAGATAGCACAGGAAATAATCCAAGAGAAGAGAGTTATCAAATAGATAATGAGGGAATGGTAGATAAAGATGCGTTTTTAAGTGAATATCAATTTGGGTCAAAAATAATACAAATAGATAATAGAGAAATGGGAAGAATTGAAATAAATATAGGAGAAGAAGCAAGAAATTCAACAGAAGCAATGAGTGTACAATTAAGAACAGAAAATGTGACATTTGCAACAGATACAAGTACAAGAAGCATAATTGGGGAATATGAAGAAAATGGAGAAGATACAGTTGAAAAAAATTTAGAAGAAGTAAAAAAACATCCAGATCCAGAAAAAGACAAAATAAATGAAAAAGATATAGATGGAGACGAAAGAACAAAATCACATATACATGTTATGGAAAAAGTTGTTCTTGCAGATGGAACAGAAATTAGTTTTGAAGAGCTTGCAAGAAGATGGGGCTTTTATAGAGAAGATGGTAAGCCAGATAGTGAACATGCAAAAGACAGATTTATAGAAAAGCAAAATCAGAATTTAGAGAAAGAACCCAAAAAAATTATAGAAGAATTAGACCAAGAATTTGAGGACCCTAGAATACAAAATCAAAGAGGAATGTAAAAAATAAAACATACTATTTATTTTTCTGAAAATGTGTGGTAAAATATACCAAGTAAAGGAGAGAAATAAAATGACAATGCAAGAAATAACACAATATTTAGACAATAAAATAAATGATGATGAAAATATAGTAAAAATAACATTTTATGAGGTAAGAATAAAATTTAATTTATCAGAAGAACAAACACAAGAATTCTTAAGACTATGTAAAACAAGACTTGAAAATTTAGGATATCAAGTATATTTCACAGGAGCAAAATACCAGTATGAAGAGCAGAATAAAGTAGTACAAACAAATGAATTAATGGTAGCAATAAAAGAAAATATAAATTAAGGAAGTTTTTCGTAACTTCTTTTTTTCTTTTCTGTATTAAAATAAAAAATAATGGTATAATAAGGAAAAGAAAATAAGGAGGTATATAATATGGATAGAAAAATTCGTGTAGTTCAATATGGAACTGGAAAAATGAGTGTGTACACAATGAGATATGTATATGAAAAAGGAGGAGAAATAGTTGGTGCGGTTGATGTAAATCCAGATGTAATAGGAAAAGATATAGGAGAAATAATGGGATGTGAAAATAAAGGAATACAAGTTGTGGGATTAGAAGAAGCAGAAAAAATGCTAGGAGATACAAAGCCAGATATAGTTATAGTTACTACAATGAGTTTAATAAAAGATGTAGAAGATGCATTAATGCTATGTGCAAAATTAGGAATAAATGCAATAACAACATGTGAGGAAGCATTTTATCCACAAAATTCAAACCCAAATGTAACAGAGAAAATAGATAAATTAGCAAAAGAAAATAATTGCACAATTACAGGTACAGGATATCAAGATATATATTGGGGAGAATTAATATCAGCAATAGGAGGCTCAACACATAAAATAACAAAGATAAAAGGAAGTTCAAGCTATAATGTGGAAGATTATGGAATAGCACTAGCAAGAGCACATGGAGCAGGGCTAACTTTAGAAGAATTTGATAAACAAGTAGCTTCAGCAGATAGAATAAGCGATGAAGAAAGAAGAAGAGTCATAGAAGCGGGAGAATATCAGCCATCATATATGTGGAATGTAAATGGATGGTTATGTTCAAAATTAGGTTTAACAGTAGAAAGCCAAGAACAAAAATGCGTACCACAAATAGCTAAAAAAGACATAAAATCAGAAACATTAGGAATGACAATAAAAGAAGGAGACGCTACAGGAATGAGTGCAGTTGTTACAACTAAAACAAAAGAAGGAATTACTTTAGAAACAGAGTGTATAGGAAAAGTATATGATGAAACAGAATTCGACAAAAATGAGTGGACAATAGAAGGCGAGCCAACAACAACAATAGTAGTAGAAAAGCCAGCAACAGTAGAACTTACATGTGCAACGGTAGTAAATAGAATACCAGATGTTGTAAATGCTAGAGCGGGTTATGTTCCAACGAACGAGATGGATGAATTAAAATATAGGGTAAAACCCCTAAATGAATATGTTAAATATTAATAAATAGTTAATAAGAAAATAAAAAAATAGTTTAAGATATTGTAAAAAAATAAATTATTGATATAATAATGCTGATAAAATAAATTTTAAAACAGTATTGGAGGAATTTTTATGTTAAAAAAAGTTGGAATATTAGCAAATGGAGGAGATGTATCAGGATTTAATGCAGTAATAAGAGCAATAGTAAAAACAGCAGAAAATCATGGAGTAGAATGTTATGGAATAATAGATGGATATAATGGATTAATAAAAAAACAATTTGAATTATTAAGTACAGCAGAAGGAGGAGAAGCTTTAGGAATTTTACCAAGAGGAGGTTCAATAATAGGTTCATCAACAAATGCTAACCTTTTCAATTATAAAGTTGTAAATGAAGATGGAAGTATAGAATATAAAGACTTATCTGATGAAGCAATTCAAAATATAAAAGATTTTGGGTTTGATTGCATATTCACTTTAGGAGGAGACGGAACACAAAAATCAGCAAGAGATTTATCTACTAAAGGAGTAAATGTAATAGGAGTACCAAAAACAATAGATAATGATGTTGCTTGTACTGAAATAACTTTTGGATATAATACAGCAGTATCAGTTGCAATGGAAGCGCTAGATAGACTTCATACAACAGGAGCAACACATCATAGGATAATGGTATTAGAGGTAATGGGAAGATATGCAGGATGGATAGCTTTAGAAGCAGCAATAGCAGGAGGTGCAGATGTAGCATTAATCCCAGAAATACCATATGATATACAAAGAGTTGCAAGTAAGATTGAAAATAGAAAAAAAAGAGGAAAGAACTTTAGTGTAGTAGTAGTAGCAGAAGGAGCAAAGCCAATAGGCGGAGAACTTACAATAATGGGGACAAGAGATAATGGTGAAGGAGTAGATAATACAAAACTTGGTGGAATAGGACAAGTAGTTGCAAAACAATTACAGGAAATGACAGGTTTAGAAGCAAGAAATACAACTCTAGGGTATATGCAAAGAGGTGGAACTCCAACAGCTTTTGATAGAGTGCTATCAACAAAATATGGAACAAAAGCAATGGAATTGGCATTAGAAGGTAAGTTTGGAACTTTAGCTGTAATAAAGAATGGAAAACTAGATAGTGTATCTTTAGAAGAAGTTGTAGGAAAAAATACAAAAATAGGAGCAGTTTCAGGAAATACAGAAGAGAGCAATTTAAGAAAAGTAACAATGGATGATGACCTTGTAAAAACAGCAAGAGATGTGGGAATAAATTTAGGAGATTAATGTCTTTTGGGGACAGTCCCCATGCCTATTTTTTGTCGCATCTGGGACAGATGTTTAATAATAAACAGGGATTTAGAGTAATTTTTTAGATTTAAGCTTACGCTTACCAGCTTTTTTTCTACCCTTAAATTCCCTACGAAAAAAAGCTTAATCTAAAAAATTACTTATAGCTATTTACTATAATAAGAAAAAATAAATTTATTGTATAGTTGTTTTTTTTCTATATACTTTACGTAAACAAAAAACTAAAGTATTAAAAGTAGCAAATAAGAAAAAATATTTAAGGAAAAAAGATAAAATAGGTAGCAAAATTAATAATAAATTAGCTACCTATTTTTTCAATAGCAAAACTCACATGTTTTATAGGGACTAAAGGCTTATGGATAACGATAGGTAAGAATAAAAAAGTAACTAAAGAGTATATAGCAACAGGTAAGAAGGATTTAAGACTAGAAGTGCTGGTATAATAGAAAAGCCACCAGTTCTAATATTAATTATGATAGATGGTGTAAAACATATAAGTAATTTTTTAGATTAAGCAATTTTACGTAGGGAATTTAAGGGTAGTAAAATTGCTGGTAAGCGTAAGCTTAAATCTAAAAAATTACTCTAAATCCCTGTTTATTATTAAACATCTGTCCCAGATGCGACAAAAAATAGGCATAGGGACTGTCCCCAATGAGACATTTATATTACAGTTATATTACGTTTTTGTGTCTTTAATTGTAAAATTAGGTTATTATGTTATAATTTGGGTAGAATAAAATTACGAAGGAGGAGTGTAATTATGTTAAAATCAAACGTAGCATGGAGTACAAATGAAAATAGTTATGAACAAGGAAAGGAAACAGCATCTAAAGCAGTTGTTGATTTAGTAGAAACTAAAGTAGCTTTTCTTTATACATCTGTAGATAGTGATGTTAAGGAAGTTCTAGAAGGTGCTAAATCAGAGTTAGGAACAGCACCTATTATTGGATGTACATCTAGTGCTGGAATTATTACACCAGATGGATTTATAACAGGAGAAAAAGGATTTACTGGAATTTTAGCTCTAGGAGATCCAGACATGAAAGTTGGAGTTGCAGGTTCTGAAAGAGGTAAAGACCCAAGAGAAACTGGAAGAAAATTAGCAAAAGAAGCAATGAAAAATGCAGGAGAAAACTGTGTGCCAGCATATTTTTATATGGTAGCATCACCAGCAGAAGAAGAGGAATATATTAAAGGAATAGAAGATGTAGTAGGAAGAGTTCCAATCTTTGGTGGTAGCGCAGCAGATAATACAGTAGAAGGAAAATGGAGTATCTTTACAAATGATAAAATATTTAGTGATGGAGCAGCAATAGCTTTCTTTTATACAGATAAACAAATGGGTAATGTATTTACAGGAGCATATAATGAAACAACAAACTCAGGTGTAATTACAAAAATAAAAGGAAAGAGAACTTTAGTAGAAATAGATGGAATTCCTGCTCAAAAGAAATATGCAGAATGGACAGGAGCAAAAGCAAAAGACTTAAGTGAAAACAATTTATTAGTAACTACAATTACAAAACCTTTGGGGGTAAAAGATAGATTAGGAGATTTAATAGCAATTCGTCATCCTATGTATGGAAATAAAGATGGTTCAATGAATATTGGAGCTAATTTAGCAGTAAATACAGCCGTAATTCAAATGGAAGCAACTGTTGATGAGTTAATTAATTCTACAGGAAAGACAATGAAAGAGTTAAATAGTAATATGGAAGGAGATATTGGAGCATATCTTTTAGTTCATTGTGGAGGAAGAAGATTAGGAATAGGAGATAGAATAGACGAAGTTGCAAAACAATTAAAGAAAGAAGCAAACGGAGTACCATTCCTTGCAATATTTACATTTGGTGAATATGGAGTAAGAGACCATGGTTCAAATACAACAGGAGGATTAATGCTATCATTTACAGCTTTTAGTAAATGAAGAGAAGGGAAAAAACCACAAAATAAAAATAATTATATATGCACTTTAGAAAATTATAATGGTGGAACAGTAAAAATGTGTAAGCCTGTAAATAATAAGGAGGGAGCAAGTGTGAAAAATTTAATTGGTTATGAGTGGAAAGATGCTTCAAATGGAGCAGTAATAGAAGTTGTAAATCCAGCAACTCAAGAGCTTATTGATACAGTACCAAATGTAACTGATGAAGATGTTGATGAAGCTGTAAAAGTAGCAATAGAAGAACAAAAGAAATGGGAAAAAGTATCAATATATGATAGAGCAGATATATTATATAAATTTGTAGACTTGATAGAAGAAAATAAAGAAAGATTAGCTGTTTTATTATCTAATGAAACAGGTAAACCAATAAAAGAAGCAAGAGGAGAACTTGCTAATGTAAGAATTGGTGTTAGAGGTTTTGTAGAAAAAGCAAAACACTTATATGGAAAATCTGTACCAGAAGGGTCTGAAGCAGGACAAGAAAAAACAATACAATTTACAAAAAGATATCCAATAGGTGTCATTGCAGCAATTATACCATTTAATTTCCCAAGTGACTTATTCTGTCAAAAAGTACCACCAGCATTAATGATGGGAAATAGTATAATTGTAAAACCTTCAAATTATAACCCATTAACATTAATTGAATATGTAAAATTAATGATTGAAGCAGGAGTACCTGCTGGTTGTATACAAATATTAACAGGAGACGGACCAACAGCAGGTCAAGCGCTAGCAAGACATAAGGGAGTACATTTAGTATCTTTAACAGGCGGAACAGCAGCTGGAATTCAAACAATGGGAACTTGTTCACAAAATCTAACACATGTAATGTTAGAATTAGGTGGAAATGATGCATTTATATTCCTAGAAGATGGAGATATGGATTTAGCAGTAAAAGAAACAATCTGGGGAAGATTATATAATGGTGGACAAGTATGTTGTGCAAGTAAAAGATTTTTAATCCACAATTCTAGAAAACAAGAGTTTATTGACAGAATGAAAGAAGTAATTTCTAATTTAAAAGTTGGAGATCCAATGAAAGAAGATACAGACATGGGACCAATGATTAATATAAATGCAGCAAAAAGAATTGAAGAACAAGTAAATCAAATGGTAGAAAAAGGAGCAACTATTGTATGTGGAGGAAGAAGAGAAGATGCTTATTACTATCCAACTATCTTAGATAATGTAACAAAAGATATGGAAGTAGCAAAAGACATGGAAATATTTGGACCAGTAATATCTGTAATTGGATTTGATGATGTAGAAGAAGCAATCGAAATAGCTAACCAGTCTAGTTATGGACTATGTGGATGTGTAATATCAAGAGATGTATCAAGAGCTATGAAAATTGCAGATAGATTAGAATGTGGAGGAGCAGTTGTAAACGGAGCAAGCTTCTATCGTTCATTTGAAATGCCATTTGGTGGATGGAAACACTCTGGAATAGGAAATGAAGGAGTTATGACAACATTAGAAGAAATGTCAAGACTAAAGACAATAGTATTAAAAAATATTCTATAGAAAAAAATCAAGAAATGTTTCAAGAAAAAGAAGCATTTCTTGAAAAAAAGTTTTTAAAAGGTGATAAAAATGGAAAAAAAGAAAAAAATAATACTTATTTCAGTAATAGCTATTGTAATTTTATTAATCATTGCAGGAATAGTTTGGTATCTTATAGGAAATAACAAAAATAGTGATACTACATTATATTCAAATGAAACATCTAATATAAACAAAATATATGATACATTACAAACAAAGGAAAATTTTAGTTTTAAACTAACATTAGACGATAATAATTATATGTATTACGCAAAGTCCAATAATATGGCTTATACAGATACCGTTTATAATGGAAAACAATCTAAATATATAATAAAAGATGGGAATTCATATTTAGTAGATGATGAAACAAAAGCTAGTTACACTTACCTAAATAATCAAACAAAACTAAATATGGTAATAAATCAATTAGAAGAAATTAAAAAATTAGATTATAAAAAAGGAAAAGAAAAAATAAATGGTAAAAATTATTATTATGAAGAATATTCAGGAGTAACAAACTTTGCAATGGGCGATTTTACAAAAGATGGTCAAGATGTAAAAACGAGAATTTATTATGATGGCGATGAAATAGTTTATATGAAGACTATAGAAGGAGAAAAACAAGAAACACTAAAAGTAGAGATTTCTTATGATGTAAATCAAAGTCTATTCCAAATACCAGAAAATTATAAAAAATATTAAAATAAAAGGGGAATATAAGATTTTAAGGAGGATAAAATGTCAGAGAAATTTGTTTTAAATGAAACATCTTATTTTGGAAAAGGAGCAAGAGAAGAGTTAGCAGGAGAAATCCAAAAAAGAGGATTTAAAAAAGTATTTTTAGTAAGTGATAAATCACTAGTAGAAGCAGGAGTAACAGAAAAGGTAGAAGAAGTATTAAGAAAGGCAGAAATACCATATGATTTATATGATGAAATAAAGCCAAACCCAACAATCAAAAATGTATTAGATGGTGTAGAGGCATGTAAAAATTCAAAAGCAGATTTAATAGTAGCAGTAGGTGGAGGTTCTAGTATAGATACAGCAAAGGGAATATCAATAGTAATGACAAACCCAGATAGAAGTGATATTAAATCTCTAAATGGAGCATCAAATACTGTAAATAGGGGAATGCCAATAATCGCAATGCCAACAACAGCAGGAACAGCAGCAGAGGTAACAATAAATTATGTTATAACAGATGAAGATGCAAAAATAAAGATGGTATGTGTAGATCCAAATGATATACCAATTTTAGCAATAGTAGATGCAGAATTAATGGCATCAATGCCAAAATCTTTAGCTGCAGCAACAGGAATGGATGCATTAACACATGCAGTTGAAGGATATATAACAAAAGCACATAATGACATGTCAGATATGTTTCATATGCAGGCAATAAAAATGATATTTAAATATTTGCCAGCAGCTGTAAATGATAAAGACCCAGTAGCAGTAGAAAAAATGGGAATGGCACAATATATAGCAGGAATGGGATTTAGTAATGTTGGACTTGGAATAGTACATTCAATGGCACACCAATTAGGAGCAGTATATGATACACCACATGGAATAGCAAATGCTATGTTATTACCAACAGTTATGAGATTTAATGGAGAAAATCCAGAAACAGCAGGAAGATTTAGAGAAATACTAATAAACATAGGTAGACCAGATGCTAAAGATTTAAATGACCAAGATGTAATTAACACATTTGTATGGATGATATCAGAATTAAGTAAAGCAGTTGGAATTACAACAACGATAAAAGATTATGGAGCAAAAGAAGAAGATTTTGAAATGCTTGCAGAAAAAGCAATGAATGATCCATGTAAACCAGGAAACCCAAGAGAAGTAAGCAAAGATGACTTTATAGAACTATTTAGAAAAGCAATGTGAGAAAAAAAGGGACGGGCAATTTTTGTCTCAATAAAAAATATTATTAAAAGTCTTTCGACTAGTTTCGACAGACTTTTAATAATTTATGTGTTAAAATATACTTATATAATTAATATCTTTTATTTATTTTGTATCGAAGTCTAAATTCGTAATAATGTATTTAATGTTTAAACTTAATAAAAAGTATGCCATTTTGACATACTTTTTATTAAGTAAAGATATTAAAATAGAAATATTAGGCAAAAACACTTGTAAAATTTGTTAAAATGTGTAATAATATTAGCATAGGTTAAAACATTAAAAAAGAGGAGTAAATTTATACTAATTTTTAGAGAATAGAAGTTATTAGCTGAAAGCTTCTTAAATATAGGTAAATTGAATGTAGCTTTTTTGTTGATATTCTGAGAAACGTTTGATTTAAGAATGTCCGGCTAAACACCGTTAAAAGTTTTTGAGATGTTATCTAATATTTATTGGATAATAATTAAGGTGGTACCGTAAGTAATATGCTTGCCCTTATATGGGCAAGTTTTTTGTTATATGAGGGGGGAATATATTGGAAATTAAATAAAGAGTTTAATACTTATATTATAAAATTAATTTAAGAATAAAGGAGAGAAAGAATATGTTAGAAAATAAATATAATCCAAAAGATTTTGAAGATAAATTATAT